>JAAXIH010000205.1 GCA_012270465.1 Synechococcus sp. | reverse complement strand
CTGCGCAACGGCAACATCACCGTTCGCGATTTCATCCGCGGTCTGCTGCTCTCAAACCGCTTTCGCGACGACTATTACCACTGCAGCACCAACTACCGAATGGTGGATCAGGTGGTTGGTCGCGCCCTAGGCCGCCCGGTGCATGGTGACGCGGAACGTCTCGCCTGGTCGATCGTGATTGGGGAGAAGGGCTTCAACGCCTTTGTTGATCAGCTTCTCGACAGCGACGAATACATGGCCAGCTTTGGCTATGACCGCGTTCCCGAGCAGCGCTCGCGCAAGCTGCCTGGCCAAGCCACTGGCGAAATCCCCATCTATCAGCGCTTTCCCCGCTACGGCGCCGACTGGCGCGACAGCCTGCAAGAGCGCGCCCCCAGCCCCAACTTCCAAGTCAGTGGCGGTGCACAGATGCAGATGTCGGCCGTTTGGGCAGGTGGTGAGCCACCAGCTTGGGCCCTGAAACTCTGGCTGGGTCTCTTTGCTGCCGGCGGCTTTGAGTTTGTTCGCTTCGTTCTAACTGTTGCCGCTGAAATGCTAAAAACAGCGCAAGGTTGAGGCGTTCGTTCTGCAGCGGTTAGAGCTCAATAATTGGGCCCCTCCTGAACAGGCTCGTCCAGAGGGATCGTCCACAAGTTCCATTGATGCCCGTGGGGCTGATTGGAGTGGCGTCGATCTGCAAGAGCGCAATCTCACCGGAGCCCTCTTGTGCCGCTGTGATCTGCGTGGAAGCGATCTCAGCCGCTGCACTTTGGAAGGTGCTGATCTCCGCCTAGCCCTCTACGACAGCCAAACCCATTGGCCAGAAGGCTTCAATCCAAAGACCAGCGGAGCCATTGGACCTGGCGCTCAGCTCAATGGAATTTTCCTCAACAACGCTGATCTGCGCGGCATGGATCTGCGCGGATGCAACCTGATGGGGGCCTACCTGAGCGGTGCTGATCTCAGCGGCGCTTGCCTCGATGGCATCAGCTTGGCTGCAGCAGATTTGCGCAAAGCAGTGCTGCGAGGCACAAGCTGTGTTGGGACCAGGTTCGGCAGTTGCCAACTGGATTTCGCCGATTTCCGCGGGGCTGACCTCACCGACGCAGCCCTCGATACAGCCGACTCGATTAACGGCGCTGATTTCAGTGGCTGCCAGGGCCTCGACCCAACCCGGCAAGCCTTGCTCAGCCGAGGAGCCCAAGAATTGGACTGCTGGAATCCTCTGACGCGATCCAATACCCGCAGCAGCTTGAGCTGATCGCAGGCCTGGACTGACTTCCTGAGGACTCTTAGGAAGTTGAGCTTTATAAACAAACGCCTTGCAACAAGGAGTTGTGGCCGACCATGCTATGGCGCTTCGGAGTGTCTGCCTCAATGCCTTTTGGTCCCGCCTCGCTTTTGGGTGTCGAGCGCTTTGATAGCGACGCTCCCCTTGAGCTCCTTCCGGGTGACGACGACGCAAGGAAGGAACAGATCATTCGTGCGATCTACCGGCAGGTGCTGGGGAACGCCTATGTGATGGATAGTGAGCGCCAAGTGGTGATCGAATCCCAGTTCAAGCTTGGTGAAATCAGCGTGCGGGAATTTGTCCGCAGGTTGGCCAAGAGCGATCTGTACCGCACCCGCTTTTTTGACGACTGCGCGCGCTACCGCTACATCGAACTAGCTTTCCGCCATCTGCTTGGACGCGCACCAGTCGATTTCCAAGAGATGCGCACCCACGCCGAGCGTCTCGACAGCCACGGCTATGAAGCCGATATCGACAGCTTCCTGGACTCCAGCGACTACCAGGACAACTTCGGTGAATGGACCGTGCCCTTCCAGCGCGGTTGGCGCACCGAAGCATGCGGCACCCTGCAGGAGTTCACTTGGAGCTTCCAGCTGCTCCGCGGCAATAGCAGCAGCAGCCTGAAGGGAAGCCTCACCGGCAACAGCTCCCGCCTTGGTGGTTTTGCCTACCAGAACACCGCGATCCCGGTGGTGCCACCCTCATCTGTGGAAGCGCAAGGCTGGAGCTTCCGTCCTGCCGACAACCTGCAGAACGCAGCCACCCGCCTTGGCAACGGCGCGGGCGAAGAAGGAAAGACTTACCGCGTGGAAGTCACCGGCTACAGCGCCAACAATGTGCGCCGCATCTCCCGCTATGTGCGTAGCAACCGGGTGTATTACGTGCCGTTCGACAAGCTCTCTGAGCAGTTCAAACGCATCCACCGAGAAGGCGGAAAGATCGCCAGCATCACGCCTGTGACCTAAAGGGCTCTCCCACTCCTTATTTATTTCCCACCTCAACTCCCCCTACTCGACCCACTCCCATGGCCACACAATCCTCCGGTTTCGGCGCAACCACCAAGTGGAGCAACCCAGTCAGCTTCCAGCGCAAAGGGCCAGCCAAGAACAAGCCAGCACTGACCAGTGGTGAGTTTCTGAAGCAATCCTGCGATCAGATGTCGATTGGCGTCGGTCCCCGCAGTCATGAAGATTGCCCCCACCGCGTCACGACTGAGTGCTACAGCCCGGACGACTCAGCAGCTCTGGCTGAAGCGATAAACGCCTCTTACAGGCAGGTCTTTGGCAATGCCCATGTCATGGACTTCGAGCGTTGCAACGAACTGGAAGCCCAGCTCTGCAACGGTGACCTCGATGTCCGCAACTTCATCCGCGGTCTAGCCAAGTCGAGCTTCTACAAGAGCCGCTTTTTCTCAGGAGTTGCCCCCCAGCGAGGCATCGAACTGAACTTCAAGCACCTGCTAGGACGCGCGCCCCATTCTCAAGCTGAGGTGTCCGGCAAGATTTCGATGCTGGCTGAGCATGGCCACGACGCTGTTATCGACAGCATCGTTGACTCAGCGGAGTATCTCGAAGTCTTCGGCAGCGATGTTGTTCCCTACGCCCGCGCCTGGAGCTCACCCGCCGATCTGGCCACCTCGGCCTTCTCGATGCTGGCTGCACTCCAGAAAAACTTTGCAGGCAGCGATAGCGCACGCGGCGGTAGCAGCACCCTGATGCGCAGCCTTGGCAGCAACACAGCTCCTCCGATCAGCCGCAGCACCGAAGTGGCTGGCTACAGGCCTTCCAGCACTGCCAACCTGGGGCGTTTCAGTTCGAAAGAACCCGGCATCACCAGTGGCCGCGACACCGCTCCGATGCGCGGTGACGTGTATGTCTCCTTCGGCCTGGCACAACGCGAGCAAGAGACCTTCCAACGGTGCCCTGGCGACACCCCTGACCAGGTCAATGCTCTAATCCGTGCCACCTATCGCCAGGTGATGGGCAATCCCCACCTGATGGAATTTGAGCGGAGCATGTCCGCTGAGAGCAAGTATCAAGACGGCTACCTCAGCACCCGCGAATTCGTACGGGCCATCGGGCTCTCAGCCGAATACAAGAAGCGTTTCTTTGAAACCAACGCTCCCTATCGCTTCATCGAGCTGAACTTCAAGCACTTCCTTGGCCGTGCGCCTCAGTCACAAGCTGAGATCAGCGAGCACACCAAGATCCTTGCTGAAGGTGGGTACGAGGCTGAGATCAGCAGCTACGTGGATTGTGAGGAGTATCAATCCACCTTCGGCGAGGACACTGTTCCCTTCGCCCGCATCCTTTCGGAGAATGGTCGCTCCCAGGTTGGCTTCAACCGCCACCTGAGCCTTGCCGAAGGATTTGCAGCCAGCGACACCGTGCTCAGTGGCTCGGCTCTTGTGACCTCCGTTGCTACGGGGCTTGCCCCCAGCGGCTGGACTACTACCAGCAGCCGGATCAACAGAACTGGTACCCAGTCTGGTTCTCCTGATCCCACGACTAAGCGCTTCCGCATCGTGGTGGGCGCTCAAACCGCACGTTCACGTCAACGCACTGCCAACTCCACCTACCTCGTGTCCGGTAAAGACATGAGTTCTCAGATGAAGTACATCCATGCCCGCGGCGGCAAGATTCTCTCCATTACTGAGGTGATGTAATCAGTCCCCAATAGGGCTTACCCCCGGCGAACTCAATCGTCGGGGGTTCTTTTTTGCACAAAACACTCCCACTTCAACTCCATGTCTGAAACCATCACCCTTTCAGCTCAGGCCAACACTGACACCAGCCACGCAGCTGATGTGATCAGCCAGGTCTACCGGCAGGTGTTTGGCAACCGCCATCTGATGGAGTTGGATGTGCAGCCTTCTCTTGAAGCACTGTTCATGAATGGCGACCTAACTGTTCAGGGGCTCGTGACAACTTTGGCTCAGTCAGAGACGTACCGAAAATATTTTCTAGAGCCCAACAGTGCCTACCGCTTTGTTGAACTCAACTTCAAACATTTGCTGGGCCGCGCACCGCGGAGTCAAGCGGAAATCATGGAGCACGTAACTCGCCTATCTCAAGATGGCTATGAAGCAGAAATCGCTAGCTACACCTACAGCGAAGAGTACTTAGCAACTTTTGGGATTGACCAAGTGCCCTACACCCGCGCCTTGGCCACAAATCCTGGAGGTTCAAGCCTTGATTACAGCCGAGCCAAGGCAATGGATGTGGGCACCGCTGGATTTGATGGCAGCAAAAAGCCAACATTGCTCAACAGCATTGGTACATCCAGTCCAGCCAAAATTGTTAACAGAAGATCAGTTGGCTGCTCAGATACTTTCACCATTCTGTGGACATCAGGCCGACAAATTGGTGCCAATCGCCGCGCAGCACAGCGTTCCGTGGTCAAGCAAACTTCAATGTCAATGACGATTCAGGGCATTCTGGCCAGGGGCGGTCGAATCCAGTCAATTCAGCCCAACAGCTAAGATCTGAACTCTAATGCCAGTGCTATTGGCATGAATATTGAGCAGTTTGTTGAGCAAAGCACAGGAGAGTGGCGCTCGATGCGAAGCGGTCACTCCCTGGCTTTTCAGCAATTTGAAGAAGTTCTGAGCATTGTCGAAATCAATGCTCTCGATGTTGGCGAAGCGGGAGTAGCTGACTTCATCAAGTCACAGAGAATTGATGCAACCAAAATCACATCTCCGTTTGCGATGCGATGGGAGGCAGAAAGCGACTGGGAACCTGATGACCCAACTGCAGTAGCTGAAGGCAGTTGCATACTGATCCCAGTTCCCAAAACAGAAACAACTGGGGTTATTCACAGGAGCGTTGGCTATGCGGAAGCTGAGCAGGCAAGCTCCAGCTACAGCTTTAGCTCTGATGGCACATTGAATCTGACCACTCAATACGGACAATCAATCGCAGAAGAGCGTATTTGGTTTGTTTCTGACAACGTGAGATGTCGCTCTTCAGTGCTAAGAACTTCAGAGGGAACCGGAATTTTGCAAACATCCTTCGCATCCGAAGTCAGACGCATAAAAGCCTGAGAGAAGCAATGAAAGCAGAAGAAACACACGCAAGTCACGTCCTTCGCTTTGCCAAGACACTCTGCGGTGAATTCGACAACTTGCTGCAGTCTCAAGAAAATCCAAAAGACTTTGCGCGGATCAATATCTTCTTTCGCCCTTTGCCCTGGGAAGTCATGCAAGGGCCTGGGTTTTATTCAGAGCAATGTTACGACTACGCACCTTGGAATCCCTACCGGCAGGGAATTCATCGAGTTGTTTTTGATACCGGGCTTTTTAAGGTTGAAAATTTTGGCTACGACGCGTTTGATCGCCTAGCTGGAGCTGGACGCCACCCAGAGCTCTTGGAATCAATAAAGTCAAATCACTTAGAACCAAGATGTGGATGCTCAATGCACTTCACACATGTTTCAGACGGACATTACCGAGGGATGGTGGAACCTGGAAAAAAATGCCTTGTGCCAAGAGACGGGAAACTGACTTACTTAGTCAGCGAAGTGGAAGTCAATCAAACCGATTGGATCAGCAGAGATCGTGGCTTTGATCCAGAAACCGATGCACAATGCTGGGGTTCAGAGCACGGTCAACTGCGGTTCAAACGTATTCATTCCTATGGAGATGACCTGACTGAGAAGTGGGCGATGAGCAAAATCAAAAATGCTTGATCATGACAAGCAGCTCAAAGCATGGATTCGGTCCCAGCATTTGATCTGTGAGGGCAGTGATTTTATCTTTGAAACAGTGGATCAGAGCCAGCTTGAAAAATATGAATCCTGTTTAAAAGCAATTGGAGGACGGATCCGGAGCATCAAAGCCGTTGGGAACTGGCCGATGGGACCGAACAGATCGTTCAAAATATTGAGAGCCACGGCAAGTGTGCCGAGACCAGGAGGCGAAGATCTGGTGACTTACTGGGCTAAAAAAGGAAAGTCCGCAACCAGATATTCAGAGATTAATAGCTAAATCCAATCAACTTTCCTCGTCAAACCACCCCATCCAGGTTGGTTTAGAGAAATCAGTGTGTTGACTCCACTGCCTTAGAAGTGCCATGGAATCAAAATTAAAGCCACGCTCGTGGGCGATACCAATCACTTCATCTTGATTTCTAGCTTGCTTAATCAGCTCACGAACATCCGAATCGGACCGCGCCAGTGCAATGAATTGCTGCAAGGATTGATCTTGTTCTGAATCTGAAAGAGGTGCAGTCATACTCCTGGAAACAAAGATTAGGACTGGCCATCACCGGCTCCATCCATAAGCATAGCCCGCCAAGCAGAAATTTGACGGAAAGCCCAAGACCAATGCTGCGGAGAGGCAGACAAGACCTTTGACTTCAATTCAGGCGAAAGCTCAGAAAGCTCGCGCTTAAACAACATCTGAAAATCACTTATTTCAAATTCAAATCCTCTCTCCTTGGCGTAAGCAACAATCCCTTGATGGTCAGTCTGACGCTTGAGACCAGTAGCGACTTCGTGATGCTGAACAACAGCATCAACAAACCTTTGAAGCTCTGTAGACGACATAACTCAGCAAGACTCAATCCAAATAGCAAAATTGGACTGATTGCAAATTAGTTGCAGAACTAATGGCCCACCAGTGCACCGCAGCAGCCGCCAGGGGGTCTGATCGCTAAATGTTCCAGCATCAACTTGAATTTTAGGAGGACGTGTAGCTTGCTCAAGAGGGATCAGGGCACAACCCGTCAAGGCTGGCTCAACGCTGCCGATGAAATCTTTAAGCCCATCAATATCACCAATTTGATTCAGACGGGCCTGGAGATCAGGCTGCGCAGCTACTGCATCAACAAAGCGAGGAAGTGCTTTTTCCGCTTCAGGAGATACTGGCATCAATGCATAACCGACTCGAATAACCCTATCAGCGAATAGACATCACAAGAGCCTTCATCAATCCACTGCAACATTAATAGCCAAAGCAGCAGTGCTAGGTTGATGGGATACTCGACAGTCACAGCACTGAAAAACCATTTCTATGTCAGAAAGATTTGATATTTTATTTCAAGGGCTTGAAGAAGAATCCGCGCTCAAGCTGATTTTGGCCAACCCTGATGAGTTAGCGAATCCAGTCGATAAATACATGGCAGCAACAAGGCTGGGAGCTAGCCAGACGCCTGAATCACTGGATGTACTGATCCAAGCAATTGACTTAGACCCCGAAAATTTATTCAACAGAATTACCCGAAGAAAGGCAGCGGAAGCATTAGGACGACGCAAAGACCCCAAAGCCCTTCCGGGTCTGTTTAAAGCTTTGGGCTTTGACGATGAAGCAGCAGTGATCAATGCGGTCGACTCGATCAGCCAAATCGGCGCGGCGCTCAATCAGAAGCAATGCGATCAGCTGCTCAGTGCACTCGAGGGAAGCGACAACATCAAACGCGCTGTCATCCAATGCCACACCCGTTTAGGACTGAAATCAGGGATGGCGGCTGTTAAGAGCCTTCAAAACGATGAAAACCCCTTGGTATCTGGAGCAGCTCGGGCCTATTCAGCTCGAGTTTTTGGCGAATGCGAGTCTTTGAAGCCTTTGCTGGCCCAGCTGACAGACCCCATCGCTGGACGACGCAGAGCAGCCGTCATCGACTTGGGAGATGCAGGAGATGCCACAACGTTGCCAGCTCTCGCCAAAGCGCCAGTCTCCATGCCGCTTCGGGCAAAAAGCGCTTTTCAACTGGTGGATCCCGAAAAAACCGGGTCGATTCCAATGGAATTCACTGAAACGATCAGGTCATTACTAATAGATGACCCCCGGAGCCTCTGGCTTCAGGACGACTGGATTTGCGAAGCGAGCACCGAAGCGATCGAAAAGAACCTGCAGCATCGCGACGAGGGGAAGCAGTACGGGGGGATTGCCAGCCTGATGCAGATGGATCGAGGCCAACAGCTACAGGCCATCGAGCTCTTCCATCAGAAACTCTGGAGTGACTATGGGGCTAATTACCTACTGACCAGCCTGATTGGCTTGGAAAAATTTGACGAGAAGAGCGAATTGGTCCGCACAGCACTTGCAGAAACCCTGCCCCAGTACGCCAAGTCAAGAATTGCCGCAGCATGGGCTTGCCTCAAACTGGGCCTACGAGATCAACTGGGAGTACTGACTGAGACCATGGAAACCGCCCGCTGGGTACCACTGAAGTGGAGCTGTGAGCAGGTGCTTAAAGAGTTGTCATAACCACCTAGAACCGCTGGTGCCACGGGGCTTTTCCTCTCAGCAAGGCAAGCAATTTCCAAATCTTTTCAGATTTTCAGTTTGCAAACTTGTGTGTCTTGATATTCATCTCCAACTCTGAGCTTCAAACAGCAGGCTTAAGGTCAACCGTGATGCGGATTGCATCCCCCAAACCCTTAATCGCTCAACCATGCTCGACGCATTCTCCAGGAAGGCCGTCTCGGCCGATTCCAGCGGCGCCTTCATCGGTGGAGGCGAGCTGGCCTCCCTCAAGTCCTTCATTTCTGAGGGCAACAAGCGTCTTGACGCTGTCAACGCTCTCTCCTCCAACGCTGCTTGCATCGTTTCTGATGCTGTTGCAGGTATCTGCTGCGAGAACACAGGCCTGACCGCCCCTAACGGTGGTGTGTACACCAACCGCAAAATGGCTGCTTGCCTGCGCGACGGCGAAATCGTCCTCCGTTATGTCAGCTATGCCCTGCTGGCCGGTGACGCTTCCGTGCTCCAGGATCGCTGCCTGAACGGCCTGCGTGAAACCTATGCCGCCCTGGGCGTTCCCACCGGCTCTGCTTCCCGCGCTGTGGCCATCATGAAGGCCGCTGCCGCTGCCCTGATCACCAACACCAACAGCCAGGCCAAGAAAGCCGCTGTGACCCAAGGTGATTGCTCCAGCCTGTCCGGCGAAGCTTCCAGCTACTTCGACATGGTGATCAGCGCCATCAGCTGAGCCATATCTCTTCTAAACGCCCAAACCAACTCACTTCCAAATCATGAAGTCTGTCATCACCACCGTTATCGGCGCCGCCGATAGCGCTTCCCGCTTCCCCTCCGCCTCCGACATGGAGTCCGTGCAGGGTTCCATCCAACGCGCTGCTGCTCGTTTGGAAGCTGCTGAGAAGCTGGCTGGCAACTACGACGCCATCGCTCAGCGCGCTGTCGACGCTGTGTACAGCCAGTACCCCAACGGCGCCACCGGCCGTCAGCCCCGCCAGTGCGCAACTGAGGGCAAAGAGAAGTGCAAGCGTGACTTCGTTCACTACCTGCGTCTCATCAACTACTGCCTGGTCACCGGCGGCACCGGCCCCCTGGACGA
>JAAXIH010000081.1 GCA_012270465.1 Synechococcus sp. | reverse complement strand
CCAAAGATGTTCCCGATGGGGCTTTAGCCCTGGGCCGCGCCAAGCAGCTGATGAAAGAGAACTGGACAGGCCCAGCCTGATCAGCCAAGCAACGGAATCAAACGCTCCAGGGCAATCCCGCGGCTGGCTTTGAGCAGCAGATGATCGCCCGGGCTCAACCATTGCTTTAGGGGCTCAGCCGCCTCCTCAGGGGTGGCGACACAAACCAACTTGCTCAGGCCAGCAGCCCCCTCCATCACAGCGCTGGCTTCTGGATCTGCCGCTACAACAACCAGCCCATCGAGACCCAGGGACGCTGCTTTTTCGCCCACTTGGCGATGCAGGTTCAAGCTTTGATCGCCTAGCTCCAGCATCGTGCCCACCACGGCATAGCGGCAGCCGCCGGGCTGTTGCTTGAGCAGCTCCAGGCTGGCCAACATCGCTTCCGGTGAGGCGTTGTAGGTCTCATCGAGCAGGCTGACGCCATTGACGTTCAAACGGCGCGCGCGGCCGCCCGGCAACGACACCGAAAGATCACGCAGTTGCTCGGCGGTGACCCCCAACTCCTGGGCTGCAGCCAACGCCAGCAGGAAATTACGGGCGTTGTGGCGGCCCTCCAGGGGGTTGGTGAGCATCAACCCCTGACTGGTCAACTCCAGGCTCTGCCCTTGCAAACAGCCGGTCCAATCAGGAGCAGGTGTGCCTGGCTCAAGGGGGTCATCACTGAGGGCCACCCGTTGCACCCGCCCGCTCCAAACGCGGCTCAGCTCGGCTTCCAGCAGCGGATCACCGGCGGGAATCACCAGCAAACCGGAGGGCTTGAGGCGATCGGTGATCTCACATTTGGCCTGGGCGATCGCGGCCCGGCTGCCCAGACGGCCGATATGGGCCGTGCCGATGTTGGTGATCACCGCCACATCAGGTTCAGCGCAAACGCTGAGGCGGTGAATCTCCCCCAAACCGCGCATCCCCATCTCCAGCACCAGGCCGGCATGACTGCTGTTGCTGCGCAACATCGTGCGGGGAACGCCAATGTCGTTGTTTTCGTTGCCAACGCTGCTCTCGATGGCGCCCAATGGGGCCAAGCAGGCTTTGATCAGCTCGCGGGTTGTGGTTTTACCAGCTGAGCCGGTCACCGCCACCACAGGGCAGTGGAGCTGGCGGCGCCAGGCCAAAGCAATCTGCTGATAGGCGCTGAGGGTGTCATCCACCACCACCGTGGCCAGCTGCTCAGGCACATAACCAGCCCAGTCGCGGGCCACCAGCGCACCAGCTACGCCAACACTGACGGCCGCTTCGAGGAAATCGTGGCCATCAAAACGCTCACCGCGCAATGGGATGAACAGATCCCCCGGCTGCAGCGCACGGCTGTCGGTGCTGATGTTTTCAAACGTCCAAGCCAAGGTTGTGGCATCGGCTGGGGCGCTGCGGCGTTGCACCGGAGCATCCAGCAAGCGCGCCAGATCCTGCAGGCAAAGCGAGGGGGTCATGACGAGGCCAGGTTCCAGAGAATCATGCCCTCGCCCACCTGGGCTGAGCGCCCCACAAGCTTGCCAGTGGCATCCACGAGCTGCAGGTTGTCGTAACCGATCGAACGGCTCAGTTCCAACCAGTGATCAGCCTGTTGCTGCCGGGCCGAGGTGGAAAGCGAAGCAAACCCATCGCTGGGGGTGAGCTCCAGCACGCCTTGATCCGGCAACGGATGAATCGAAGCGATCAGATCAGCGGTTGAGCCCTCGTCCAGCAAGGCCAGCAGCGGATCCAAACTCACCAGAGGTTCGGCGGGCAATGGCAGTGGCTCCACCGCCGGCTCAACGACTGGAGAAGGCTCAGGCTGTGGCTGCGGTGGCTCAAAGGCCTGCTGCAACTGCTGCTCCACTGCGAGCGGTTGCTCCACCACAACAGGCGGTGCTGGCTTGTTTCCGCGACCCAGCAGCAACGGCAGGCTCAGCACGCTGAGGGCCAAGGCCAGCAGCAGCGGCCAGAACCAGGCGCTGAGCGCTTGGGGCCAAAAGGCTGGAACCGATAGATCACCTTCGCGGTTGCGGCGCCAAAGCTCACGCAGGCGCAGCAGGCTGGCGGAGCCAACGGCCGGTAGATCACGCGCCAGATCCTCACGAAGTTGCTTCCAGGGGCTGCTCCAGGGAACGGGCAGCAGCGATGGCTTCTCCGGTGTGGTCTGGGGGCCGTCCATCAACCGCCGTTTCGGCGCAGCAATCCAAGGGGATTAAAGCGCCGCTGGGGGTTGGGGTCAGCGGCTTCAGCGGCAGCACGGGCTGCCTGCTGCTCTGGCGGTTGGGGAATCGAGAAGGCCGCCACCGCATCGGCTTCTGGGGTGGGCTCTTTGATGCCGCACACATCGCGGTACATGCGGTCGTATTCGAGGGCTGAACGGGCCCAGCTGAAATCCACTTGCATCACCCGCTTCATCAGTTGCTGCCAGCTGTCTTGATGGCGGTAGGCCTCCCAGGCGCGCACCAAGGCGGTGTAGAGGTCGATCGCCTCATACCGATCGAAGCAGAAGCCGTTGCCCTCTTGCGTAGCGGGCACATAGGGCGGCACGGTGTCCACCAGTCCGCCAACGCGGCGCACCACCGGGATGGTGCCGTAGCGCATCGAGAGCAACTGGCTGATGCCGCAGGGCTCAAAGCGCGACGGCATCAAGAAGGCATCGCTACCGGCATAGATCAGCCGGGAGAGATCGTCGTCATAGGTGAGGAAGGAGGCAAAGCGGCCGCCGTGCTGGCTCGCCATCTGCCACAGACCTGATTCCAGATGGCGATCGCCTGTTCCCAAAACCACGATCTGGGTGTCGGTGTAGGCGAGGAAGCGTTCGGCCACCTGCAGCAACAGATCAACGCCTTTTTGGTCCACCAAACGGCTGACCAAGCCGATCACGAAGGTGTCGGGGTTCACCTGAAGCCCCATGCGCTCCTGCAGGGCCTTCTTGCAGATGGCTTTGCCGCTGAGGTCATCGGCGCTGTAGGTGGCCGGAATGCGCGAATCAGTGGCGGGATTCCAAGCCTCCACATCAATGCCATTGAGGATGCCGCGCAGCTTGCCGCTGATGTAGTTCAGCAACCCCTCCAATTTTTCGCCGTATTCCGGTGTGCGGATCTCCTGGGCGTAGGTGGGCGAGACCGCATTGACGCGATCGGCATACAGCAAGGCTGCCGCCATGGTGTGGTCGCCCTGCATGTACCAGGGGCACCAGGTCATGCGCTCGAGCTTCCAGCGCCATGGACCTTGGTATTTGAGGTTGTGGATGGTGAAGACCGTGCTGATCTCGGGGTCTTGATGCATCCACACCGGGATCATGCCGGTGTGCCAGTCATGGCAATGCAGCACCTGGGGCTTCCAGGCATTCCAAGCAAATTCAGAGGTGGCACTGGCAAAGAAGGTGAAGCGCCAGTCCTCGTCTTCTCCGCCATAGATGCGCTCGCCATCAAAAACCGGATGGCCCACCAAATAGATGGTCAGGCCGGTCTTGGGGTGACGGGTCTCATAGACCGCGAAATCGGTGCCCATGGTTTGGGCGCGCCACATCGGCTCGCCGGGCACATCGAGCTGAGACCAGAGCTTGGCGTAACCCGGCATGATCACGCGTACGTCGTGACCCAAATCCGCCAGGGCTGGGGGCAGGGATCCCACCACATCTCCCATGCCGCCGACTTTCACCATCGGTGCGCATTCGGCCGCAGCAAAGAGGATGCGCATCAAAGTCCCGCCATGTGCGGGGGACTTTACGGAGAAATCAAGGCAGAACTGTCACGGGAGTGCCGGTGCGCACACGGTCAAACAGATCGCGGATGTCTTCATCAAAAAGCCTTACGCAGCCATGGGAGACCGCATGGCCGATGGTCCAGCGGTGGGGCGTGCCATGGAAGCCGGCGGTGGTGCAGCCCTTGATATCGAGCATGCGCTCGCCGTCAAAGCCCTTGCGGCCAACACAGTCTTTGTAGAAACCGATCCAACGGCTGCCCAGGGGATTCTTGGGATCCTCACCGGTGACCACCTCCCCGGTTTGGGGATGGGCCCAAGAGGGATCGCTGACCTTATTGAGCACGCGGAAGTTGCCGGCTGGCGTTTCCCAGCCGGCCATTCCCACAGCAACCGGATAGCGACTCACTAATTGGCCCTGCTCGATCAACAGCAACTGACGGCGACTGCGATGCAGCACCAGATGGCGCCCGGCGCGTCCGACCACATTGGAGGGCAGCTCGGCGAGCTGCAGCTCCAGGGGGCGCAGGGGGTGATCGGGATCACTCAAGGGGCCGGCCTGCAGCGGCAAAGCTGCCGAGATCAGCGCTGAGAGGAGCAGAGGTTGAAAGAGCCGCATGACTTCAGTCGATAACGCGGACGCGAGTGCCTTCCTTCACCAGGTCATAGAGAGCCACGGCATCGCGGTCAAACATTCGAACGCAACCGTTGCTTGCCGCCGTACCGATCGACTTCACGCTGCCGGTGCCGTGAAAACCAATCTCATTGCAGGCACCAGGACGGAATGCCGGAGGGTTGGCATCAAGCGAGGTGCGATTGCCGCAGGTGTACCAAAAGCCAATCCAACGGGTGCCGATGGGGCCCAGGGCATGGGGCTTGACCTGGCGGCCCGTCCAAGGGCTCGACCACACCGGGTTCTTCATCATGCGGTGCACGGTGTGCTCACCGAGGGGTGTCGGTGCATCGAGGCGACCCACAGCAACGGGGAAAGTGGCAACCACCTGACCGTCGTGGAAGACCTTCACCTTCTTGGTGGAGCGGCTGAGCTCCAGCAGGGTGGTGGGCGACTTCTTCATGGCCAGGTCGGGCTCTTCCCATGGCATGGCTCCGGCGCTGGCCGCCGAAGGCAGGCCGAGGAGTAAGGCCAGAGGCACCAGCAGACTTTTCATTAGCGAGGGGGAAATCCCCCTTCTGCTAGCCAGTGCGTCTCACTGGACTCACCTGGCTTTATTTATTTCTCAGGGTTTAAGGCAGCCAAGGCTGATCGGAGAAATCTGGCGCCCGTTTTTCTAGAAAGGCATTGCGGCCTTCTTGGCCCTCTTCGGTTCGGTAGAAGAGATGGGTGGCCTGCCCGGCCAGCTCCTGCAAACCGGCCATGCCATCGGTGTCGGCATTGAAGGCGGCTTTGAGGCAGCGGATCGCCGTGGGGCTGTGCTGCAGCACCTCCCGGGCCCAGCGCAGGCCTTCACTTTCCAGTTCAGCCAGGGGAACCACGGTGTTCACCAGCCCCATCGCCAAAGCTTGCTCGGCGTTGTAGCGGCGACAGAGAAACCAGATTTCACGGGCTTTGCGCTGTCCCACCAGCCGCGCCAAATGGGCGCAGCCATAGCCGCCATCGAAACTGCCAACGCGCGGACCGGTTTGGCCGAATTGGGCGTTGTCGGCCGCAATGCTCAGATCACAGAGCAGGTGCAACACCTGGCCGCCACCGATGGCGTAGCCAGCCACCAGGGCAATCACCACCTTCGGCAAGCTGCGGATCAAGCGCTGCAGGTCGAGCACATTCAGCCGCGGGGTGCCCTCCTCATCGAGGTAGCCGCCATCGCCGCGCACCGATTGGTCACCGCCGGCGCAAAAGGCATAGGCACCATCAGCAGCAGGACCAGCTCCGGTGAACAGCACCACACCGATGCGGGGGTTGTCGCGCACCCGGGCAAAGGCGTCGTACAGCTCGCTCACGGTGCGAGGCCGAAAGGCGTTGCGTTTCTCCGGCCGGTTGATGCTGATGCGCGCAATGCCCTCGTCAGCCGACAGCTCAAAGAGCACGTCGTCGTAGTTGCCCTGACGGATCCATGGGTAGGCGGGCACAGCCATCAAGGCGCGGGTGTCTGCTCCCACCATGGCTTGTCGCGCAACTGCTGGCGCAACTGGGCATCACGGGCCCGGTCGGTGGAGCAGCGCAGCAGGCGAATCGCATCGCCAGGCTCCAGTAACCACTGCAGATCGTCCGCCAGGCTCTCCATGGCGCTGCAATCACGGGCAGCAACCCCATGGGCAGCAGCGAGGGCCATGGCATCGCAGCTTTGGGGCATGGCAAAGAGGCGATCGAAATCCATCGACTGCCTAGGTATCGGCAACTGCTCAAAGACGCCACCACCGGCGTTGTCGATCAGCACAACGCGCAGCTCAGCGGTGAGCTGACGGCGCCAGAGCCAGCCGTTGGCGTCATGCAACAGGGCCAAATCACCGGTGACCAGCACCAGGCGCTGCCACTGCTGCGCCAGACCAGCCGCCAGCGAGAGGGTGCCATCAATGCCAGAGGCGCCGCGGAAACTCACGATCGTGCGGTGGCCGCTCTGGCGGCCGGCAAAGCTCTCCCAATCCCGCACCGGCGAGCTGCTCGCCAACATCACTGGCCACTCAGGCGGGATCAACTGCTGCAGGGCCCGCGCCAAGGCCGGTTCGCTGCAGGGCCCCTGCTGGGGGAGCTCGTGATCGAGTTGCTGTTGCAGCGAGCGTTCCGCTTGCATCCAGCGCTCGGCATCCGCGCGGCTCGCCGTGGAGGGCTCGCCTTCAGGCAGCAGCTGGACCCACGCCGCCAAACCATGGGGGTGCTGGCCGCAGCCACTGGCCAAGGGGTCCTGGCGCCGCGGTTCGGCTTCGGTGATCACCAGCTGGGGCCCTTCAAAAGCCTGCAGCCATTGCTGCAAGCGGCGACTGGCTGGCATCGAACCCAGCCGCAGCACCTGATGAGCTGCTGGCAACCGCTGCGGCTGAGCCAGCAACACGTCGTAGCCACTGATGAGCGGCAGGGGAAGGCCGCGCAGCCCGGAGGAGGCATCGGCCAAGACCGGCCAGCCGGTGCGCCGGTTGAGCTGCTGCAACGCCGCCACAAAACGGCCGCCATGGCCTCGGCGCCATGGGCCCACCACAATCACCCCGGGCTGATCGGGATCCAAGGGATCCAAGCTCTGCAGCCCTGGCGGTTCAAACAGCGCCGGAAGCTCCTGCGCTGATGGCGGAGCAGCAGCTGTCAGCCCGCTGAGATCGGCATGGAGCGGCTCATCGAAGGCCAAGTTGAGGTGCACCGGGCCTGCGGGTGCACCGAGGGCATGGCGCATGGCCGATTGCGCCAAACGCAGCAAGCGTTCACCTGAGGCTTCATGCAGCCCAGCAGCGGGCCCCTGCAGCAGGGCCCGGCAGGCCGGCTGCAGATAGGCCTCCTGGTTCACCGTTTGATTGGCGCCGCAGGCCTTGAGCCGTTCGGGGCGATCAGCCGTGAGCAGCAGCAGCGGCAGGGCACTGAAATCAGCCTCCACCGCCGCCGGCAACAGATTGGCCACCGCCGTTCCAGAGGTGGTGATCACCGCGGTGGGCTGACCATCGGCGCGGGTTTGGCCGAGGGCAAAAAAGGCTGAGGAGCGCTCATCAATGCCGGTGAGCAGCGATAGCCCTTGGGATTCCAGGCGTGAGGCCGCCAGGGCCAATGGGCCGCTGCGGCTGCCCGGGCACAACACGGCCCGCTTGAGCCCCAAACCCATCAAGGCCGACAGCAGGGCTTCTGCGGCGCGGAGGTTGTCAGCAGCCTCGATGCTCAACAGGGGGCTGGTGGCGCGTCACGATTGTGCTCGCCGATCGCCCAGTGATGGAACAACGGGACACATGGCGGCAGCAGCTGCAGGGGCTATTGCTGGTGGTGGTGGTGGCCATTGCCCTGCGCTGGGGCGTAGTGGAACCACGCTGGATTCCCTCGGAATCCATGCAGCCAGGGCTGCAACCGCAGGATCGGATCTTGGTTTGGAAGCTGGGGCACCGCCTGGGACTCAGCCCCAAGCGCAATGCGGTGGTGGTGTTCCGCACCCCGGAGGTTCTCGCTGCTGCGGGCTATGACCCCAACGCTGCGCTGATCAAACGGGTGGTGGGGGTAGCTGGTGACGCGATTGCCGTTGAGAGCGGCACGTTGCAGCGCAACGGGCTACCCGTCAGCGAGCCCTGGATCGCTGAAGCGATGGACTATCAACTGCCGCCGCTGACGGTGCAGCAGGGGAAATTGCTGGTTTTGGGGGATAACCGCAATGCCAGCCTTGATTCCCACCTCTGGGGCCAGCTCAATGAGGCCGATGTTGTGGGCACAGCCCGTTGGCGTTACTGGCCTTTGGCGGATTTCGGGCCGATCAAGGCACCAGCGATGGGCTGAGAGTGAAATCTGCGGATGCTGTTAAGTTGTTGCCTGGACAACAGCCAAGGGCGGAATGTTCAATCCGGAATTTCTGACCTCGGAGACCGACGCGATCAGCGGCAACGACCTGATCAAGTACCTCCAGGAGCAGAGCCCGGATGTGCTGCAGCGGGTGGCCCGCTCCGCCAGCCCTGAAATCCAAGAGATCATTCGCCACAACGTGCAGGGCCTGCTGGGCCTGCTTCCCGGCGAGCAGTTCGAAGTCAAGATCCAAACCAGCCGCGACAACCTCGCTGGCCTGTTGGCCTCCGCGATGATGACCGGCTACTTCCTGCGCCAGATGGAGCAGCGCATGGAGCTCGAAGGCGCTGTGTTCGGCCCCGACGGCGACGAGCCGATCGATCTTTAAGGCTTCGGCACCAAGCCAAAGCGTTCCACCTGGCGGTTGAAAGCGCGCAGGAAAGCCCTGTCTTGCTGCTCAGCGGCAGGTTGATCCTGCTGCTCCCAGCCGTCGGCTAAGGCACTCAACTGATCAGGCGTGCAGGCAATGGGTGCTTCGAAATGGGCGGGCACAAGCTGCTGAACCGGCAATTGAGCAATGCGCCGCAGCCACTGGCCCATCAAGGGGCGCTGCCGCGGAAACACCAGATCTTCCAGGATCGGCGCCACGCGCAGCTGCCCACCCCGGCTGATCGCATCGAAATCCTGCTCCCAGCCGCTGCGCCAACGAAAGGGGAAGCGCCTCCACACCTGATCAACAGCCTGCGGCTTGAGGCAGGTGGCAAACAGCACCAGGCGCTTCCAACCCCGCAAGCGGCGCTGCGGGCAGTCGTCCATCGGTTCACTACCGTCGTTGCGGCCGTGATACAGCAGCGGCTTGGGGTCGAGATCCAACAGCTCGGGCCAGCGCTCAGACACAGCGATCAAGCCATCGGTGCAGAGCAAGGTGCCGCTGGTGTGATGCAACACGGTGGCCTCACAGAAAGGGCCAGGGCCCAGGGGCAACGGACCGAGCTGCTCCCAGTGCAATTCGTCGCCATGGGGCACCCCATCGTCGAACAGCACCTTGGTTCGCCGTGCTGGAAAGCCGAGCCAACTGAGCGGTAGCGGCAGCGGAAAGCTCCACTGCCCCGGCGTGACCCACACATCGGCCGTTGGAAACGCCCGCGCCATCGCTGGCACGCCCACTTTGTGCTCGAGGCCGGAACTGGTGGGGTGCACGATGCTGAGGACGGGTCCATGCTCAGCCTCCAGCTCGCGCACCAGGGCAATGCACTCGGCCGTGGCCGCCACCGGGGCATAGAGCAACAAGCCAGCCTTGAGCTTCACCGCGGTCATGCGGATGGGCACGGCCACGAAAAACACCCCTTGGAGCTGCTCAAAGCTCCAGATGTGGCCGGGCACCAGTTCGCGGCGCAGCGTGCGCCTACGGCCAAAGGGGTAGAGGGGCAGCAGCGGCCAGAAACCCCAGTGCTGATCAGCAGGATTCACACCAGCTCCAGCCACCATGCTCCCCATCAATGCAGTGATTCTGC
>JAAXIH010000077.1 GCA_012270465.1 Synechococcus sp. | reverse complement strand
AGCGGTCCACCTTGGTGGGGTCTTTGCCGGAGAAAGCGCCACCGCCATGGCGGGCGTAGCCGCCGTAGGTGTCAACGATGATCTTGCGGCCGGTCAGGCCGGCATCACCCTGGGGACCACCCACCACAAATTTGCCGGTGGGGTTCACCAGGTATTTGGTGGCCTCTTTGCTCGGCTTGAGGCTCAGATCAGCGGTGGCTGGCTCCACCACGTGGGTCCAGAGATCGGCGGAGATGCGCTCGCGCAGGCCCTTCTCATCACTGATGCCATCGATCTCAGCCACGTGCTGGGTGGAGATCAAGATCGTGTCGATGGCCACCGGTTTGTCGTCTTCATAGACAACGCTCACCTGGGTTTTGCCATCAGGCAGCAGGTAGTCCAGGGTGCCGTTGTGGCGCACTTCGGCCAAACGCCGGGCCAGGCGGTGAGCCAGGCTGATCGGCAGGGGCATCAGCTCTGGGGTCTCGTCACAGGCGTAGCCGAACATGATGCCCTGATCGCCTGCTCCCACCTTGTCGAGGGGGTCACCGGCGTGGTCATCGGCCTCATCCACGCCCTGGGCGATATCAGGTGACTGCTGGTCGAGGGCCACCAACACAGCGCAGCTGTTGGCATCAAAACCACCGGCTTTGGCGCTGCTGTAACCGATATCGGCGATCACACCCCGCACCAGGGTGTTGAAGTCCACGCGCGCAGTCGTGGTGACTTCGCCAGTGATGATGCAGAGGCCCGTGTTGACCACGGTTTCGCAAGCCACGCGGCTGGCTGGATCCTGCGCCAGCAGTGCATCGAGCACGGCATCACTCACCTGATCGCAGATCTTGTCGGGATGTCCCTCGGTGACGGATTCAGAGGTAAAGACGTACCGGGACATGCCTAGCCGCAAGGGGCCAGCAGATTACAGCGTTGGGCACTGGGCCCAGGTTGCAAAGGAGCCATGGCTGCCCTCCAGCGTGAGCGGCGCAGACCAGCCGCCTGTGAAGGCCAGGCTCCAGGCCAGCCCAGCCCCCTGGGCCATGGCCAGATCATCGGCGGCATCGCCGATCAAGCCGCAGCGCTGGGGCTGCACGCCAAGTTCTTGGCACAGGGCCAGGGCCGCGGCTGGATCCGGTTTGCGGGGGCTGCGCTCGGCGCCATGGACCGCGCAAAACAGATGGCGTAGGCCGTGAGCGGTTAGGAACGCTTCCAGGCTGGGGCCCAGATCGCTGCTGATCACGGCGAGCTTCAGCCCTTGGCGGTGCCAGCGCTCCAGCACCGGCTTGAGCCCGGGTAGGGGCGGGGTGCGTTGGGCTTTGCTGCCGGCCAGCTGGGCATCGGCTTGATCGAGGGCAGCTTGGGCCCACTGGCGGGCTTGGCCCCAGCTATGGCCAGCGGCAGCCAGCACCGTGGCGGTGCTGATCAGGTTGTCGTGGCGGCTGGCAACAGCTGTGCTGCCACTGGGATCGAGTTGGCCGTTGCGAAGTCCGTAGGCCTGCAGCAAGGGTTCGCTGATGCCTGAATCGCCTGTGAGCTCAGCACAACAAAGCGCCCTGGCCTGGGCCAGGGCGCTAAGGAAACCATCACTGCGGCAGAGGGTGCCGTCCTTGTCGAACAGCACCGCCTCGGTGGTGGGGAGCTGGATCAGTGCATCTCCATGTCCATGCCGTCTTCGTCGGCTTGCTCCATCAGCATTTGCTTGTAGCGAGCTGCCATTTCCTCGGCGTTGTCGAAGACCTTTTGGGGGTCGGTGAGCATGTCGCCCGGCTCCGGCTCGAGGGCCTTGGTGGAGAGGGAGATGCGGCCACGCTCGGCGTCGAGGTCGATGATCATCACCTTCATCTGATCATTCACGTTGAGCACGCTGTGGGGCGTCTCGATGTGCTCGTGGCTGATCTCGGAGATGTGCAGCAGACCGCTGACACCGCCGATGTCGATGAAGGCGCCGTAAGGCTTGATGCCGCGGACGGTACCCAGCACCACTTCGCCCACTTCGAGGCGATTCATCTTGCGCTCCACCAGGGC
>JAAXIH010000073.1:385-2002 GCA_012270465.1 Synechococcus sp. | reverse complement strand
CGAACACGTCATGGGTGAGGTCTTCTGCTTTGGCTTGATCTTTTAAGTAGGTCTTGGCAAGCCGCAGCACGGCTTCGGCGTGCTCTTGATACGACTGCTGGCGCAAGCGAACGAGTTGGCGGTCTGGAGCTCTCATGGCCCTGTGCAGGGCGTTGCGTTCCGCTCCTTCATGGATAGGTCAGATCAATGACCCCTGGCAATAGGTTTAAGCCACCCTCTTGCGGTCCTGGCTTTCAAGCAGGTCATTCAGCATGTTGACCAGGCCTTCCTGATAGCTGGTGCCGTAGCCGCCATCAGCCAGAGCGGCACGAATCATTGGCTTGGCCCCTTCTTTGACAAAGAACGTGATCGAGGTGCGGCCGATGCGGCTGGCTTGGGTGCTGGTGTAGTGCTCAGAGAACGCCATGGTTTGGTTGCCGCTCGAGGTGGTCGCTGGAACATTCCCTGTACAGCCGATTAAGCCGGCTGGATTCACAAAGCCGAAAAAGCAGGTTTTGGCGAGCATCAGAGATCTGGCTCTGATGGCTTTCCTGGGCAACCGATTTCTCTCCACTCCTTCTTCAGTTCGCTCATTGGCTTGGAGATCCGTGCACGCGCCTTGTTGGCTGCTTGCTCAGAGCAGGCCACGTTCTCTGGGGAGTCGTCAGCTGTGGTGTTGTCGCATTGATCCATCAAGCGGTCGAAATCACGAAATCCGCTGATGTACAGACGATTGAATCTCTCCTGCATGGCATTGCACTGGGCGTAGTCAGCCGCTGTTGCCGCTGGTGCAATGACGAGCGCAGCAACCACCTGCAGAACGATTGGAGCGCGGCGGAGCTTCATTCCTCTGATCGTCAAAAAGACTGATCCAGGTCTAGGCATGAAACCTGGCAAGGCCAGCTATCCCCGCAGACGCAAAGTGGAAATTCAACGGTTCGCGAGTGACCCCAGGGCTGGCTGCTGGCTTGGATGAGGCAAGACCCAAGAGGGGACAAGCAGATGTTCAAAAGAACAGACCCCTCGTTAGGCAAGCCGACACCCGTCAGCAGTTCCTACGGCTACGAGGACGCCATGCGGCACGGCTACCTCACCGAGATGGAAAAGCAGTGGCTCTATTGGCGTGAAGCCGCTCGCCGTGAGGCTGAACGCGCAAAGCCTTGGAATACCCACAAAGGCTGAAGCAGCAGTAACAAAGTTCCCGCCCATCGCCAGAGATCATCAAGCCCGCCGCTCTCGGGCCCATGCCAGGAGCAATGCCTTTGTTTCAGCGATACGAATTTGAGCCAATTGGCGCTGCAACGTTTGGGAGTTGAGCTCAGTCATCAAGAAACCTCCAGAGCCTGTGGTCAGAGCGGTTCAACGGCAGCCTTTCCAGCGGTCAGCACCGGTAGCGGTGAAGCAATAGGACTGCTCGAACTGCCTGGCTGCTTCGTCGGCTTGAGCAGGCACTGGTGCAGTGACGAGAGTTGCAATGGCGAGGGCTGGAGCCAGAAGCACAGCAATTCCACTGAAAACAGCAGCAGCGGTGTTTTGGTAGCGGGTCATGGTGTCGGTCGGCTGTGGGATCTCTCCCGGACACCTGCACCATCACCGCTGGCGTTGTGAGCCCTTGGTCCACCTCTGGTAAGCAACTGG
>JAAXIH010000073.1:0-375 GCA_012270465.1 Synechococcus sp. | reverse complement strand
CATCAGCACTGGGGGTTGAGCGATAAAAAAGCAGCCATTAGACCAGGCCTCAGCTGCATCCATCGACTGAAAAGTCGCGGAGCTTCTCGGAACAACCGCAACCCAGTCCCGGCAGTCCCCAAAGAGACCCAAGCCGCCAGCCTTGACGATGCAAAACCGCGTCCCAGGTGTCACGGCGTGAGCACAAACCCATCCTGGCGAGCCTCAGTTTTGAGCCGATGAAGCCCCTCTGCATCAAGAGACACAGACCGGAAGACCTAGCTTTGGAGCCATCACTGGCAGCCCAATCGATGAGCTTCAATCCCTTGATTCTGTCGCCACAGTTGAAAACAAAAGAGGGGCCTGGGAGTGCACTTCCACCACCAGTGTTGTCGG
>JAAXIH010000142.1 GCA_012270465.1 Synechococcus sp. | reverse complement strand
GGTTCCAAATCCATGGCTGAACCGGGCCAACGGTTGAGCAGCTGCACCAACTCCGCACTCTCATTGCTGAGGATCACCGGTGAGCGCGACTCACTGCCTGGATCGAGCAACAGCGGCACCGTGGCGCGCTGCTGCGGGTTGGCACCTGCCAAGCGATAGAGCTCCTGCAGGCTGCGGCAGCCCAACAGCGGTTGCGGGAAAATCCAGCGGCCTGCCTGGGGATCGGGTTCCACCAAGACCAGATCCACAACACCGGCCAAAGCACAGAGCTGATGCACCAGGCGAGTGCGATGGGCCCAAGGGCAGCTGCGGCCAATAATCAACAGCGGACGGTGAACCGTTGTTGAGCACTGCTGCAACAACGGCTCCAGTGGTTGCCCTTTGAACTGCGAGGCCCGGCGCTGATAGTTGCCATCCGCATCCGCCGGAGCCAAGCCATCCATCAAACGCTGCCATTGCCACCACCACAGGCAACGGGCTGTGGCCACCAGCTGGGGAGGAATGGTCATGGCGAAGGCTCAAGCCGGTAGACATCCTCGCGCCGTTGGCGAGAGGTGGGAATCGCAGCCCGTGCCGCCGCGATTTGATCGAGGTCCAGCTCGGCATGAACCACCTCCTCACCAATGCCGGCCTCAGCCACGATGTGCCCCCAGGGATCCACCACCAGCGAGTGGCCATAACTGGGGTAGTCGCCTGAATCCTCTGGAGGCCTGGCGCTGCAGCAAGCCAGCACAAAACACTGGGTATCAACAGCGCGCGCACGCATCACCAGATGCCAATGCAATGGGCCTGTGGTGGTGCTGAAGCCAGCTGGACAAGCGATCAGATCACAGCGCAGCTGCTGCTGCATCAGCAGCGCCAACTCCGGAAAACGAATGTCGTAGCAGATCTGCAGACCGAGATTGGGAGGGCATGACACCCCGCTCTCCAGGGGATCCCCAACACCCGAGAGAACGGTGATCTGATCTCCCGCCGTCAGGCTGTCGGATTCATGGAAGTGGATGCCACCAGGGATATCCACATCAAACAGATGCATCTTGCGGTGCTTGGCCAGCAAGCGGCCTTGCGGTCCGATCACCGTGGCTGTGTTGAAAATGCGCCCATCGCGGCTGCGTTCCGGAATCGAGCCGGCGATCACGCTGACCCCATGACTCACAGCAACCTCAGCCACCACCTTGAGGGACGCGGATGGCCCATCGAGCAGATCAGAGCCAGGCTCAGGAATGGGCTCGGCGAACTCAGCAAAACGCTCAGCCTGATAGGGCGAATTCCACACTTCAGGCAACATCAACAGTCTTGGTGATGGCGACGTTTGACCAGGTGCCATCGCCCGCTCGAGCCAATGGCGCACCTGTTGTCGATTGACCTGAGGCTTAGGGCTCACCTGAAACTGCACCAAAGCCACGGGCCAGCGCTGGCTCATGGTTTTGCCACAGGCTTTTGGAGCACGGTGGTGGGCATGCCTTCCACCCCGGCATAGAACACCACCACTTCCACATCCTCTGCGCCGATGGCCTGGCCGGTATGGACGGTGTCGATCACCTCGACAATGGCCTCTCCTGGATGAAACACGCGGGTGGTGCCGTCTTTGAGGTTGAGCGCCAAGGTGCCGCGCACGATTACCGCTGCGTTGATGACGGGGTGGGTGTGCCATGGCAGCACCACACCGGCCGGGATACCAATGCGCAGCACTTTCACCTGGGGCTGCCCCCGCGGATACGCCGGCAAGGGCTGGCCATCCCATTGCTGGCTTGCGTTGACCAACTCCTCCACCGTGACGCCCAGAGCAGCAGCCCCATGGCCGTCGTGAGCCAACAACGGCGAAGGCGACAAGCTCAGCAGCAATGCCAACGGAACAAACCGCATCAAAGGTGCCTGACTGAAGGGAGACTATTCAGTGCTGGGCTTCGTTCTTGGCGGCTTAAGCCATCTTTTGAATTTTGCGGGGGGAGCGTTGGCGGAACGAATTCCCCCCTTGGCCCACGGGGCTTGCTGTGGACCT
>JAAXIH010000049.1 GCA_012270465.1 Synechococcus sp. | reverse complement strand
AGCCACTCGATGATCTTCAACCAAAAGGAGGTCCCGGGCACCTACAGCCGTTTTGATTTCCCGGACCTGCCCGCTCCGATCAATGGCGTGGCGGCCATCTTGGGCAACAACGACATGCTCAGCTGGCCCGAAAAGATCAGCTTTGGCCTGGGCTTGGTGCCGGCGATGCTGCGCGGCCAGGGCTACGTGGAGGAGTGCGACAAGTACTCCTGGACCGAGTGGCTCAAGCTCCACAACATCCCTGAGCGGGTGAACGATGAGGTGTTCCTTGCCATGAGCAAGGCGCTGAACTTCATCGACCCCGACGAGATCTCCAGCACCGTGGTGCTGACCGCCCTGAACCGCTTCTTGCAGGAAAAGAACGGCTCGAAGATGGCGTTCCTTGATGGCAACCCGCCCGAGCGGCTCTGTCAGCCGATGGTGGAGCACATCGAATCCAAAGGCGGTGAGGTGCATCTGGAATCCCCTCTGCGCGAGATCGAGCTCAATGCCGATGGCTCGGTGGCGGGCTTCCGCATTGGTGGTGTCGCCGGCAAGGAGCCCTACACGCTCACCGCTGACGCCTATGTGAGCGCGCTGCCGGTGGATCCCTTCAAGTTGCTGCTGCCTGAGCCCTGGAAGCAGATGCCCTTCTTCAGCAAGTTGGATGGCCTGCGCGGGGTGCCGGTGATCAACATCCACCTCTGGTTTGACCGCAAGCTCACCGAGATCGATCACCTGCTCTTTAGCCGCTCGCCCCTGCTCAGCGTTTACGCCGACATGAGCAACACCTGCCGCGAATACGAAGACGCTGAGCGCTCGATGTTGGAGCTGGTGTTTGCCCCGGCCAAGGATTGGATTGGCCGGCCGGATGAAGAGATCGTGGCCGCCACGATGAAGGAGCTCGAGCGGCTCTTCCCGCAGCATTTCGGCTCTGAGAACCCAGCGGTGCTGCGCAAGAGCAAGGTGGTGAAGACCCCGCTGTCGGTCTACAAAACCGTTCCCAATTGCCAGCCCCTGCGCCCGACCCAGAAGACACCGGTGCCCAATTTCTTCATGGCTGGTGACTACACCTTGCAGCGCTACCTGGCTTCGATGGAGGGTGCGGTGCTCAGCGGTAAGCTCTGCGCCGAAGCCGTGGCGGCCTAAAGCATGGTCTTAAGCCCGCCTGCTCCTGCGCTCGAGGTTCCAGGCCTTGAGCAGGCCTATGAGGACTGCCGGGTTGAAACCGAGCGCTGGGCCAAGACGTTTTATCTAGGCACGCTGCTGATGCCGCCGGCCAAGCGGCGGGCGATTTGGGCGATTTACGTGTGGTGCCGCCGCACCGATGAGCTGATGGATAGCCCCGAGGCCCAGGCCTTGCCGGTGGCTGAACTCAGCGCCCGTTTGGATGCCTGGGAGCAGCGCACCCGCGAGCTCTTTGCTGGCCAGGTGCGCGATGGCCTCGATCGGGTGATGGCCGATGTGATCGAGCACTACCCCCAGCCACTGGAGGCCTACCTCGAGATGATCGAGGGCCAGCGCATGGATCTGGCCAAGCACCGCTATGCCGATTTCGCTGAGCTCAAGCAGTACTGCTTCCGCGTGGCTGGCACCGTTGGCCTGATGACCCAAGAGGTGATGGGCCTCGATCCGGCTTACACCACAGCCCCTTGGAGCGAACGCCCCGACACCAGCGAGGCGGCTGTGGCCTTGGGCATCGCCAACCAGCTCACCAACATCCTGCGGGATGTGGGCGAAGACCGCGGCCGCGGCCGCATCTACCTGCCCCAGGAAGACCTGCAGCGCTTTGGCTATTCCGAAGCCGAGCTGATGGCGGGCACCCTCAATGACAACTGGCGCGCCTTGATGGCCTTCCAGCTGGAGCGGGCTCGCGAGTGGTTTGCGCGCTCTGAGGCTGGGGTGCGCTGGCTGGCACCGGATGCCCGTTGGCCGGTGTGGACCTCGTTGCGGCTCTACCGCGGCATCCTCGATGCCATCGAGCGCCTCAACTACGACGTGTTCAATCACCGCGCCTATGTGCCGCGGGTGGGCAAGTTGATGGACCTGCCGCTCTCCTATCTGATGGCGCAGGCGCGCTAGGCCGCCAGCCAGCGCTGCAGCACCGGGTTCACCTGCTCTGGGGCTTCATCGTGGGGGCAGTGGCCCACGCCGGGCAGCTCATGCAGCTCTTGGATGCAGCTGTGGCTTTCGGCCCAGCGGCGGGCTTCGCTGATCGGTTCCCAGGGATCAGCTGCTCCCCAGAGCAAGCGAACGGGTAAGTCCAGTTGCGGCAGCAGTTCGGGGGCCATGTGGTCGCGGAACAGGTTCACAAAGCCGCGAAAGCTCTCCACAGCGCCGGCCTGCCGCGATGGCCGCAGCAGTAACTCGATCAGGTCTTGATCGACGTTGGCGCCGCTGGGGTAGGCCTGGGCGAGCACCTGACGCACGAATAGCGGCCGGGCCACGGTTCGAAAGAGCGGCTGCAGCAACCAGCGCTGGCGCACCAAGCGCTTCACCATCGGGCGGCTCCAGCGCTCCCAGATCGGCAGCAGGGCGGCCCTGCGGTCATCGAGGGCGCGCTGGGCGCAGTTCAGCAGGATCACCTGGGCTGGAGCCTCGCCGCGCTCACTGAGCAGCTGAGCAGCCCGCAGGGCCACGATCCCCCCAATCGAATTGCCCACCAGCTGCAGAGGTTGCTGGGGCTGCACCACCTGGCAGGCGAAATCAGCCACCTGCTGGGCCCAGAGGTCGAAGCAGTAGCGCACCGAATCAGGCCCTTGGGGCTCATCGGCTAGCCGTGAGCGGGGTTTGTCGCTGCTGCCAAAGCCCAGCAAATCCAACGCCCAAACGGGTTGCTGCTCGGCGAGTGGGGCGATGTTGGCGCGCCAATGGTCGCTGCTGGCGCCAAAGCCATGCACCAACAGCACCGGGGCGCCTTGGCCTTCGCCGGGCTGTTGCCGGTAACCAACCGCAAAAATCCCCTCCTCCCCCTGCCAGGTCCAGTGCTGCAGGGGAGGGAGGGGCATTGAGGAAGGGCTTTAGACCGAGGCCTTCTGGTTGGCCAAGAGGTCTTTCAGTTTGGCGAGTTCGCCAGCCCAGCGGGGGTCGGGAGCTTCTTTGTCAGCGGGCTCGCTGTGCACCACCTTGTCGACGCTCTTGCGCGCCACGGCAGGGCCGCCACCGGGGCCGCGGCGACGATCACCGCCGCGGTCGTTATTGCGGGAGTCACGGCGCTCTGAGACCTCAACGCGCAGTTGGTTGCCGCCGTACTCGCGGTTGTTGAACTGCTCGATCACCGCATCGGTGAGCTTGGGGTCATCGAGGTTGACGAAGCCAAAGCCGCGGCAGACGCCGGTGTCGCGATCGAGAACAGCTTTGAAACGCACACCTGCTCCCACAGCCGCAAACATGCCCTCCAACTCTTTTTGGTCGAAGTTCTGGGGCAGGTTGCCGACGTAGAGACGAGTGCTCATCGGGGATTTAGGCGAAAGAAAGAGAGGCTGCGTTCGGTGTCCTTGAAAGGCAGGGTCACGTGATGGCCAGAGGAAAGTTAATCACGGCACAGACCCTTGGCCGTTTTTATGCAATGGGGACGGCCAAAAGCGCGCTCCAGCATCAGCCGTTCGATCAGCTTCCCCAGCTGCGGGCCTGGGGTTAAACCCAGCTCCCGTTGCAGGGTGCGGCCATCGATGGGGCTGCGGGGGTGAAACAGCGGATCGGTGCGATCACGCCAGCGCTGCAGCCAACCAGCGGTTGCCTTGGGTTGCAGCAGCACCAGGGCGGGGAGGTCCTCCTCCAGTTCACGGCAGAGCTGCAGCATCGCGGCTTCCCCCAAGGGCTGGCCCAGCTGCTCGACCCAGTGGCGCAGCACGTCGCAGCGTTGTTGCCACTTGCGGCTGGCTTTGAGCTGGCTTAGGGCTGCCCCGTCGAAGCGCTGGGCCAAGCGCGCCAGGGGCAGCGCCTGATGCAGCTCCTCAGCGCTGAGGCCAGCCACCGCAAGAGAGCCCTGCTTCCCAGCCGTGAGGGGCCTCTGCCACGGCTGCAGCAGGCCCAAATCGCTGGCTTGCTGCAGCCCGGCATCACCGCCTGGGCAGCTGGCCAGTTTCTCCAGCTCAGCCAGCACCCGTTCAGCCGCCACCTGGGGCAGCGCTGAGCCGTGGCGGCCAATCAACGCAGCGGTGTGGCTCTCCAGAGTGAAATTCAGCTCGGCAGCCAGCCGCGGTCCGCGCAGCAAGCGCAGTGGATCAGCCAGCAGGTTGGCTTCGCTCAGGGCCCGCAGCTGGCGCTTGGCGAGATCGCCCAGCCCGCCGGTGGGATCCAGCAGCACTGAACCAGGGCTGAGCGGTAGCGCCAGGGCATTGATGCTGTAATCACGCCGCTGCAGATCGCTGGTTAGATCCGCCCCCTCTTGGGCTGCCAGATCCAAGCTCCAGGGGCCCAGCACCAGCCGGGCCATGTCCCGCTCGCTGTCGAGCACCACAGCGGTGCCCCGGTGCTTCTTGGCAAGCCGTTGGCAGAGCTTGATGGCCCCTTGCGGAACCACCAGATCCAAATCCGGATAGGGCCCGAGCCGCTGCAGCAGCGCATCGCGAACCGCTCCGCCCACCAAGGCGCTCCCGGGCGGAAAACAGCCCGGTGCCAGCGGCCAACGCTCCGGCTGGAGGGCTCCCCAGGCCTGCTCGGCAGCTTGCGTAGCGGAGAGGGCATGCATCACCTCATCCTGGCCGCGGCACAATTCCCATCAACAGCGGTCCTCCGCGGCGATGTGCATCTGTGTTGATTGCCAGTGGGTGGACCGGTGCAAGGCCTACCACCGCGTGGAAACCCAGCACGGTGAACCCCACCTCAACGGCGAGCCGGATTTTGAGCCTGAGCAGCCCCGCATTCACGTGAGTTTGCGCCCCATCGAGAACAGCTGGGGCATCGAGTGGGATGTGCGCTCCTGCAGCAGCTTTGCCCTCGATCGCGGCCACTGGCAGCGTTTGCGCCCTGGAGCGCCGGTGCCCACATGAGCTGCGCCCTTGCCCTGCACAGCTGCAGCCCCGCCCTTGGCTTGGCCTTGCTCGATGGCGGCCAGAGCCGCTCGATGGCCCATCCCCTGGGCCGGCAGTTGGCCAATGGCCTGCTGGAAGCGGTGGAGGAGTTGTTGCCGGCAGCCCGTTGGCCCCAGCTGCAGTGGTTGGCTGTGGCCACAGGCCCTGGCGGCTTCACCGGCACGCGGCTCACGGTGGTGTTGGCCCGCACCCTGGCTCAGCAGCTGGGTTGCCCCCTCTGGGGCTGGGGCAGCTTCGAGCTGATTGCACGGCGCAGGCAGCAGGAGCTGCAGGGCTTGGAGGCCTGTTGGATCGGCCAGACCCTGCCGCGCCGGGGCGTGGTGGCTGGCCGCTACAGCTGGCAGAGCCAAGGTGTGGTGGAGCTGGAAGCGCCGCGGCTGTACCGCCAGGGTTGGAGTGAGTTGCAGGGCCCCAGCTGGGAAGCGGAGATGGATGCGGCGGCTGATGCCTTGCAGCTGTTGCAGCTGGGCCAGGCGGCCGCTGAGGCCAACCAGCCAGGCCCATGGCAGCCGGTGCTGCCGATCTATCCCACCTCGCCGGTGCAGAGCTGATGCGGCGCTTGCTTCGCTGGAGCGTTGTGCTGCTGCTGCTCTGGGGTGGTTGGCGCTTGCTGCCGCGGCTGCTGGAGCCGTGGATGCCGCCGCCGCAAATGATCCTGGTCTTGGGCGGTGATGTGGAGCGGGAAAAGCAAGCCGCTGCCTTGGCGCGCCAGAGCAACTTGCCAGTGCTGATCACCGGCGGCAGCAACCCGGAATATGCCCAGTGGGTGTTTGAAGGCCAGGGCGTTGATGCCCAGAAGTTGCAGCTCGATTACGCCGCCCGCGACACCCTCAGCAACTTCACCACCCTGGTGGACCGGCTGCGCCGCCGCGGCATTCGCCATGTCTTGCTGGTCACCAGCAGCGATCACATGGACCGGGCTTTGCTGGTGGGCCGTGTGGTGGCTGGCAGCCGCGGCATCCATCTCACCCCGGTGCCGGTGCCCTGTGGCGATGACTGCCGCCCGGAGCGCCGCAGCAAGGTTTGGGGTGATGGGGTGCGGGCGTTGGTGTGGGTGGTGAGTGGCCGCGACCTCAAAGAGGAGATGCAGGGTGCTCCAGCAGGGCGTTGATCGCCTGTTGGCACTGCGCTGTGGTGGCTTCTAAATCAGCGCGGCTGCGGCTGGCCGGCGGCGCAATCGGCTGACCCACGCGAATTTCCACAGCCACGGGCCGGGGCCAGCGCTGCTTGGGCCCAAAGGCCCGATGGGTGTTCACCAGCGCCACAGGCAGCAACGGCGCTCCGCTGCGAGCGGAGAGCAGGGCAGCCCCCAGTTGGGGGTCTTCCACCCGGCCAGAGGCTTTTCGTGTGCCATCAAGGAACACGCCGGTGGCCCAGCCCTCCTCCAGGCGGCGCAGGGCCGTGCGGATGGCTTCGCGATCACTGGCGCCGCGGCTCACCGGGTATGCCCCCATGGCCGTGATCAACGGGCCAATCACAGGGATTTTGAACAGCTCAGCCTTGGCCATGAAGCTCACCGGCCGCGGCAGGGCATGGCCCAGCAGCGGTGGATCCAGATGCGAGCCGTGGTTGGCCACCACCACCAGAGGGCCATTCAGGGGCACCAGCTCCATGCCGCGGCAGCGGCCGCGCAGGAACAGGCGAAAGATCGGCGTGACGAAGGCCCACTTCACCACCCGGTAGGTGGGGCTCGGTGGCGGCGAGGGCACTAGGGCGGAGCTGGCCATCTCAGGCCTGCCCCAGGCTTTCGAGCCCATTGATCTGGGCCGGGGTGACGCCCTTGAGGCTGCGCTTGATCAAGCCGCTGAGCACCGCCCCAGGGCCCACCTCCACGGTGGTGCTGATGCCCTCTGTGGCCAGGGTTTGCATGGTTTCGCGCCAGCGCACCCCGGTGGTCATCTGGGCGCGCAGGCGTTGCTTGAGCTGGGCGCCGTCGGTGCAAGGGGTGGGATCGGTGTTGCTCAGCACCGGCACGCGGCTATCGGCAAAGCTCAGGCCATCGAGCTGCTCGGCAAAGGCGGCGGCCGGTTCAGCCATGAAGGGGGAGTGGAACGCGCCGGAGACAGCCAGCGGCACAGCGCGTTTGCAGGTCACTGCGGCCACCACGGCATCCACACCCTCTTGGCTGCCTGAGAGCACCACCTGGGCATCGCTGTTGTCGTTGGCGATCACCACATCAGCGGTATTGGCCACGGCGTCTTCCAGAGCGGCGCGGTCAAAACCCATTACCGCGGTCATGGCACCACCACCAGCGGCCGCCATCAGTTGGCTGCGGCGGATCACCAGCTCGATGCCGGTGCGGGCATCAAAAACACCGCCGGCGTAGAGCGCCACCAGCTCCCCCAGGCTGTGGCCAGCCAGCAGTTCGGCTTGGCGGCCTTGCTCATGCAGCAGATCCACCAGGCAGCTCTCCACCACAAACAGGGCCGGCTGGGTGTTGCGCGTGTCGTTGAGGTCGCTCAGCTCACCACTGGCTTCCCCGGCGCAGATGGCGGCCAGATCACGGCCCAACAGCTCAGAGGCCAGAGCAAAGCGTTCCTTGCCCAGGGGGTGTTCGGTGAGGCCCGCAGCCATGCCTTGCTTTTGCGAACCCTGCCCTGGAAACACCCATGCATTGCCCATTGCGCCTCTCGCTGCGGTGGGCAGGAGGCTACGTGTCAGCTGGTGGGACCATCCCAGCGCAGCAGGGCAGCGCCCCAGCTCAATCCGGCTCCGAAGCCACTGCTGGCGATGAGCTGACCGCTTTGGATGCGTCCATCACTGACGGCCTCATGCAGCATCAGCGGGATCGTGGCGGCTGAGGTGTTGCCGTAGTTGGCCAGGTTGCTGAGCACCTTGTCGGCGGCGATGCCCAGCCGTTCGGCCGCGGCATCGAGGATGCGCTGGTTGGCCTGATGCAGCAGCAGCCAATCGATGCTGGCGGCCTCGGTGTTGGTGTCGGCGAGCAGTTGTTTCAGGATCGCTGGCACTTCGCGCACCGCGAATTTGTAGACCTCTTGGCCATTCATGCCGATCGGGGCGTAGCCACCGCGCTGGTGGCTCATGCCAGGCAGCAGTTCAGCGCGCTCGCTGGTTTGCGCCAGGGTCAAGCAGTCGCCGCGGGCGCCATCGCTGTTGAGGCGAAAACCCAGCAAGCCGTCGTTCTCCGCAGGGCAGGCCTCGATGGCCACAGCCCCAGCGCCATCACCAAACAGCACGCAGCTGCGGCGGTCATCCCAATCCACCCAGCGGCTGAGTTGATCCGCGCCGATCACCAAAGCCCGCGTCATGGCGCCGGTGCGCAGGTACTGCGCGGCTGTCACCAGGGAAAACAGGAAACCGCTGCAGGCGGCGGTGAGATCAAAGGCCACGGCTGATCCTGCGCCGATCAGCGCCTGCACCTTGGGGGCTGAGCCAAACAGATCATCGGGGCTGGAGGTGGCCAGCAGGATCAGATCAACGCTGCTGGCGTCCCAGCCAGCGCTTTTGAGGGCTTGTTGGCCGGCTGCCGCCGCCAGGCTGGTGAGGCTTTCGGTTTCATCAGCCACACGGCGTGCGGCGATTCCTGTGCGGGTGCGGATCCATTCATCACTGGTCTCAACCCTGGCGCTGAGGTCGTCATTGCTGACGCGCAGGCGCGGCACAGCGGCCCCGCTGCCGCACAGGCGGATCCCCTTCATCCCACACCCTCATCACTGAGGCGGTGCAGGTTATCGAGCGTGTTGTGGCTGGCTGCCGCATGGGCCAAGCGCAGGGCACCCATCACCGAGCGGGCCTTGCTGCTGCCGTGGCCAATCACGCAGAGGCCATCAACCCCCAGCAGCAGGGCGCCGCCATGTTCCGCGTGGTCGAGCCGTTTCTTGATGCGGCGCAGATTGCTGATCAAAAACGCCGAGCCCACCTTGCCGCGGCGGCCGCGGGGCAGCTCGGCTTTGAGCACCTCCAGCAGCACACTGCCCACCGATTCGAGGAACTTCAGCAGCACATTGCCGGTGAAGCCATCGCAAACCACCACATCAAATTCACCGGAGAGCACATCGCGCCCTTCGCAGTTGCCGGCGAAGTTCAGCCGCTTTTCCTCCACCAGCAGGGGGTGGGTTTTGAGCGCGAGTTCATTGCCCTTGCACTCCTCTTCGCCGATGTTCAGCAGCCCCACGCGGGGTTGCTTCACCCCCAGCACGTCGCGGGCATAGATGTTCCCGAGCAGGGCGAATTGGTGCAGGTAGCTGGGTTTGCAGTCGGTGTTGGCGCCCACATCGAGCACCAGCACCTGCTGACCCACGTCTTTGGTGGGGAACAGGGCGCCAATGGCGGGCCGCTCGATGCCCTTGAGCCGCCCGAGGCGGAAGATCGCGGCAGCCATCACAGCCCCCGAGTTGCCGGCTGAATAGACCGCCAGTGCTTCGCCGGATTTGACCCGGTCCATGGCCAAATTGATGCTGGCCTGGCGTTTGCGGCGCACGCTGGTGGCCTCATCGTCCATGCCCACCGAGGGGCCGCTGGCGATCAGCTCCAGCTGGCCATTGGCCACGGCTTGATCAACGGCCTCCTGCAGATCCAGGGCCTTGATGGCGGCCTGCAGTGGTTTCTCTTCGGCGAGAAACAGGATCTTGAGGGGCAGTTCCTCGATGGCCCCCAAGCAGCCCTCCAGGATCGGCCCGGGGGCGTAATCGCCGCCCATGCCATCAACAGCAATGCAGAGCCTTGGGCCTTTGGCGGCACTGCTGCCGCTCGGGCGGGTTTGGCCCAGGCGCAGCGGGCCCAGGGCGGAATTGGCCGTGTTCACCAGCCGAATCACCGGGCCGGTGCGGCGATACCAAATCACCAGGCGCTTGATTGCACGGCGGGGCCGCGGCCGCCGGGTGCGACCCGGCAGGGATTGGGGCTCCGCCATGGAGGTCAGGCTCCTTCGCCAGTGGCGCCGTCAATGATGCGCTGAAAAAGGTAACCCGTGCCCCGAGCGGTGAGGATCAATTCGGGGTTGGC
>JAAXIH010000122.1:7669-9993 GCA_012270465.1 Synechococcus sp. | reverse complement strand
GTTTTGCCCTGAGTTTTCTGCAGGTGTTGCTGGGGATTGCCCTGTTGTTCGCCGGTGGCGAGCTGTTTGTGGCGGGCTCGGTGGCGTTGTCGCTGCTGTTTGGGATCCCTCAGATCGTTATTGGTCTGACGGTCGTCTCCTTTGGCACCAGCGCGCCGGAATTGTTTGTCAGCTTGCTCTCGACCCTGCAAACGGGGGGCAGCGTTGACAGCATTGCCGTCAGCAATGTGGTCGGCTCCAACATCTTCAATCTGTTGGTGGTGCTCGGTGCCAGTGCCCTGGTGATGCCGCTGCGGGTTCAAAGCCGGCTGATTCGCCGGGATGTGCCGCTGCTGCTGGCCATTTCGATGGCGGCCTGGGGCATGGCCTCCTCCGGCACGCTCACCTGGGTGGCTGGCCTGGCCCTGCTCACCGTGCTGGTGATCAATCTGATTTGGGAAGTGCGAACCGCCCGCGAGGAAGGTGATGGTGATGATCCATTGGAAGACGATGCGGCAGCGCCCCTGCCGGTGGCCGTAGGTAAGGGTTTGCTTGGTTTGGTGTTGTTGGTGGTGGGCTCCAAGGTGCTGGTCAATGGAGCCACAGGCGCTGCTCTGGCCTTGGGCGTGAGTCAAACCGTGATCGGTTTGACGATCGTGTCGGCTGGCACCGGCATGCCGGAACTGGTGACCTCGTTGGTTTCGGTCTATCGCGGCCGCACAGACCTGGCCATCGGCAATGTGGTGGGCAGCAACCTAATGAACCTGCTGCTGATTCTTGGCGCTTGTGCCGTGGCGACTGGAAGCGGCGGCTTGGCCGTTGATCCGGTGTTGATCAGCCGCGATTTCCCCTTGATGGTGGCGGCCACCTTGGCCTGCCTACCGATCTTCTGGAGCGGTGGGGTGATCAACCGCTGGGAAGGGGCTGTGTTGGTGGTGCTCTATGCCCTCTATCTGGTGGAGCAGGTGCTCAGCAACACCATGCCCTTGGGCGATGAGGATCCCTTCCGCCTGGTGGTGTTGGTGGTGGTGCTGCCGGCTGTGCTGGTGTTCATCGCCTGGACCACCCTCAGCTGGCAACGCAGCCGGAAGGCGTGAGGCCAGGCCCCTGCTGCCACCAGCGCTCGATGCTCTGGGCCAATTGATCGAGCTGGCGTTGGCGTTGCTCATCGCCAAGGCCCCCCAACCACTGCTGGCGTAAGCCCGCGCTGGCTGGGGTGAGATGGTCGCCACTGAGCTCCAGCAGCTCCACCTGCTCGCCCATGGCCTGCAACTGACGCAGCAACGGACGGCTTTGATCGAGCTGGTCTTGTCGAAATCGAATCAGCAGGCGCTGGCGCCGGTGCTCTTGGCTGCCGATTAGACGCAGGGTTTCTTCCGGTCCTGGGCTGAATTCACTGCGCACACCCAGGCGCGGTGCCAATTCCCCCAACAGCGGGATGGAGCGATCGGCGGAGAAATTGTTGAAGCTCAACAGGGCTTCCCCCCGGCAGCCACGCCCTTGATCAGGAGCGAGCAGGTGCAATTTGCAGCCCATGCTGTGGCCTAAGCGCAGCACGGGCAGGCCGCTGTGGCGCTGAGCGCGGAAGCTCTGCCAGGCCTGCACCGCCAAGAGTTGGTGATCAAAACTCGGCAAGTAGGACCAGCACTGCACCAGCCAGCCTCGGCGGCTGATGGCTTCGAGCAGCCGCTTGTAGCTCAGTTGAGGGCTGGCTCCCAAGCCACTGCCACCGAGAAACTGCACCACCCCCTTGGGCTCGGCAGGACCCACGGTCCACAGCTCACCGCGCTGGCGCCAAGCCGGCATCAGCCCTTGAGTTGCTGGAGGGTTGCCATGGCCTGGCGGATGTGGGCGTTGGCATCGAGCATCTCGTCAAACACCAACCGCACCACACCCTCGCCATCGATCACATAGGTCACGCGACCTGGGATAACAAACAGGGTTTTGGCCACACCAAAGGCGTCGCGCAGGGCATTGCCCTCATCCACCAGTAGCGGGTAGGGCAACTGGAATTTGCTGGCAAAGCGGCGGTGACTGCTGGCGCCATCCCCACTGACGCCCCACACCTCAGCGCCGAGAGCTTGCAGAGCGGCGTATTGATCTCGGAAACCGCAGGCCTCGATGGTGCAGCCCGGCGTGTCGTCTTTTGGGTAGAAAAACAGCACCAAAGGCTTACCGCCCAGGTCAGCCAGGCAGCGCTCCACCCCGTTTTGATCTTTGGCTTTGAACTGAGGAGCTTGATCGCCAACAGCGATGGGCATCGAACCAATCCTTAAGCCACTGCACGACCATAAACATCCCGCTGGCGCAACGGATGGGTGGCTGGGACCATGGGCTGCAGCTGG
>JAAXIH010000122.1:0-7569 GCA_012270465.1 Synechococcus sp. | reverse complement strand
CAGGTGTTGGAGGTGGGGGCCATCTTGTTCTCTGTGCCGCAGCGAGCCGTGCTGGCGCAGCTGTCGTTTCTGATTCCGGCGGAGTGCAACGCCGCCGAGCCGCTCAATGGCATCGCTCCTGCGGCTACCCAGGCCCCCCAGCCTTGGCAGCAAAGCCTGCTGCTATTGCAGCAACTCGCCAGCAGCGCGCAGCTGGCTGTGGCCCACAACGCAGCCTTTGACCGGCAATGGTTTGGCCATGGTGCGCTGCCTGATTTGCAGCTGCCCTGGCTCTGCACCATGGAGGACATCCATTGGCCCGCCGAGCGGTTGCTGCGTCCGCGGCCGTCGGTGCGCGACCTGGCCCTGGCCTATGGGGTGCCGGTTTGGGCGGCCCACCGCGCCCTCACCGATTGCATCTATTTGGCCCAGGTGTTTGAACGTTGCCCTGAGCTGGAGCAGCTCATCGCTGAAGGCCGTGAACCGCGCCATCTCTATCGCGCGCAAGTCAGCTACGACGAACGCCATCTCGCTCGGGAGGCTGGATTCCGCTGGAACGATCCAGTGAATGGTGCCTGGAGCCGGCGCTTAAGCGAACGCCAGTTGGAGGCGCTGAAGTTGCCCTTCAACGTGGTGCCCGTGGCCAGCTGAGGCTCGAGGGTTTCTCTTCAGCACTCCGAAAACCTTTGGTGGGCTTTGAACAGTTGCGTTTTCCAGCACCACGCTGGAACTATGCAGAGCTCTGCCTCCATCAGTTTGCGGCTGGCCACCTGGCAACGGGCCCGCACCCTGGCTCGCCTGATCCGCGAGGCGGAGGATCTCTGGCATGTGGATGTCAAAGATTTGCGCCGGCTCGGCGCGTTGGAACTCGACCAGTTGCTGCATGAAGTGCCCGACAGCCTCAAGCCGCGGGTGAACCGCTGGCTCAAGGGCTATGGGGCCGCCACGCGGCTGCATTGAGTCTCAGCTCAGCTCCTGCTCCACGTTGGTTTTGATGGTGCAGTCGCTGGTGGGATAGCTCACGCAGAGCAGGGCATAGCCCTGACCCATTTGATCGTCGTCGAGAAAGCTCTGGTCGGCCTGATCCACCGAGCCGCTCACCAATTTGCCGGCGCAGGTCGAGCAAGCCCCAGCACGGCAGGAATAGGGAAGGTCGACTCCTGCCTCTTCAGCAGCATCAAGGATGTAGGTGTCATCGGTGCAGCTGAAGCTGCCGCCACCCTCGATGGAGATCGTGTGGGAGCTCATGGAAAAGCAATGCCTCCTCTGTTGGTAGCAATGCGATTTCCAGTGGGCATAAAAAAACCGGCCGAAGCCGGTTGGGGATCAAAAATGGATCGGAGCGGCGGGATTTGAACCCACGACCCCCACTACCCCAAAGTGGTGCGCTACCAAGCTGCGCTACGCCCCGGTCAGTCAGAAGCTATCACGCCGCTGCCTTGTCAGCGACGGCGTTTCAGCCGCTTCAGCAGCTTGCCATTGAGGCGCTCCCGCCCCATTCCCGCATAGCCCCGCAGGCGCAAGCCCTGGGCGAGCTGACGCAGTTGAACCAGGCTCATGGAGGCCAGCAGTAATTCGGGCACGCGGCGCCAGGCTGCCGAGGTGGCCGGCAGGGGTTCACCGGTCTCGGGGTTCTGCAAACCCGCTAAAGCGCCCCCGGCAATCCACTCCGGCACCAGCACCATCAACACGGCCAACAGGCCGTAGAGCTCAACGAGTCCCCGCGGCAGAGGGTGCAGGGTTTTGAGCGGCAGGTCCTGATGCTCTTCGCTCACGCCTGCTCGAAACGTTGACAGCGGCGGACCGTCATGAAGTCTTCAATCTCCACTTCATCGCCGCGGATCGTGAGGCTGAACTGGCTATTGGAATAGCGCTTCAGCAGTGGGCTTTGCTGGTCGCGGAAGAGGTTCATGCGGTAGCCCCGCATGTAGAGGGAGGCCTGGCTGTCGTTGCGCTCGACCAACACCTTCTCCTCCTCCCCGCAGCGATAGCGATCACTGCGGTCGTAGTGCTCCCACCAAGGCGATGGGCCCGCCACCGCAGCGGTAGGCACCAAGACGCTGAGCAGGACTGCGGCCTTAAATCGCAATCGGAGCATTTTCACCACGCAGCACACAGTGGCTCACGCTCCAGTCGTAGTTGGTCCACACCTGCGATGGAAGCTTGTAGGTGCAGCCCTCGAAACGGCCTAACGCCACCTTGGTGGGCATCGCTGAGCAATAGGGCCGGCTGCCTGGCTTGGCCAAATACTGCTGGTGGTAGCTCTCAGCGGCGAAGAACGGCACCCCCTGCCGGATTTCCGTGGTGATCGCACCGAACCCAGCTGCGTTGAGCAGCTCCTGGTAGGCCTTGGCACTGGCGCTTGCCAGCTCAATCAAGGCGCTGTCGTCGGCGTAGATCGTGGAGCGGTACTGACTGCCGCAGTCATTGCCTTGCCGGTCTCCCTGGGTGGGGTCGTGGCACTCCCAAAACAGCTTGAGCAGATCGCTAAATCCGATCCGGCTGGTGTCCCAGACCACGCGCACCACTTCGGCATGGCCTGTGCGGCCACTGCACACCTGCTCGTAGCTGGGATTGGCAGCTCCGCCGCCCGCATAACCAACAGCGGTGCTCACCACGCCCGGCAAGCGCCAGAAGCCTTTCTCAGCCCCCCAGAAACAGCCGCAGCCAAACAAAGCTTGCTGTTGCCCTGGCTCGGGTGGCGCATCAATGGCGGTTCCCAACACCACATGCACACCAGGTTGGGGAGGCGTGCCCCCGCGAAGCCAATCCAGCATCAGAGTTCAGCTGCGTTCTGAGTTGCCTGTGGTTCTAGGGCAATGTGATTCAGCAGCGTGGTCGTGAAGGCGAAGAGCAGAAACGGCAGCGACAACACCAAAATCAAGCCCACACCAAGCAGGGCGAATAGCGGCCGGCTTGCGCCCATCAAGCCCAAGGCAGTGGCCAGGCTGGCGAAGATCACTCCCATCCAGGCCAACACCTGGGCGTAGATGTCGCCGAAGGTGAGGGTGCAGTGCACGCGGTAATTGCCCATCTCTGCAAAAGCCGTTCTTCATCCTTTAGTGAAGCTTCTGCTTTTGGGTGGGCCTCCTGCGTGGGTGAGTTCTTCAGATTTCAGCGGCTTTAGGCCGCTTCCAGCTGTGTTGCAGCTTGCTCTCGCTCCCACAGCCGGCGGTAGGTGCCGCTCTGTTGCACCAGCTCGCGGTGATGACCTTGCTGAACCACCCGGCCGCCATCGAGCACCAGCACCCGGTCGCAGGCTGCTGCTGCCGAGAGCTGATGGCTGATGAACAGCACGCTGCGCTGTTGATTCAGGGTGAGTGACTGCAAGATTGCAGCGGCCGTGCGGTTGTCCACGCTGGCTAGGGCGTCATCCAGCACCAGGATTGGCGCTTTCACCAGCAGCGCCCTGGCCAATGCTGTGCGCTGCCGCTGTCCGCCGCTGAGGGTGATGCCCCGCTCGCCCACCAGGGTTTCGTAGCCGCTGGGGAAGGCTTGAACATCGCCTTCCAGTTGGGCTTGTCGGGCTGCTTGCTGGACCTCGGCATCGGTGGCATCGGGCCGGCCGAAGCGCAGGTTCTCGGCCAGGGTTGCGGTGAAGAGGTAGCCCTCTTGGGGCACCAAAGAGATCTTGCTGCGCAGGTCATCCAGGCTCAGGGCCGTGATGTCTTGCCCGTCGATGCTGAGTTGCCCGGCTGGCACCTCCACCATGCGGCCCAAGGCGCGGGCCAGGGTTGTTTTGCCGCAGCCCACAGGGCCAACAACGGCCACCAATTCCCCTGGCTTGACCTTGAAGCTGACGCCGTTGAGGGCATCACTGCTGCTGTCCGCGTAGCGGATGTGCAGGTCATGGGCCTCGATGGCTCCCGGCTGGCTGACTTGGCGCAGCTCTTCGGGTTGGGCTGGCGATTGGATGGCTGGCTGGCGCCTGAGCAGCTCTTCCACCCGCTCGAGGCTGACTTGCCCGGTTTGGAAGGTGCTCAAGGTGAAACCAAGCAAGGCCGTTGGGAACACCAGGCGCTCCACATAAAGGATCAGTGCCACAAGGCCGCCGAGCGTGAGGTTGCCGTTGGCCAGTTGGCTGGTGCCCAAGCCCAACAGCACCAAGAGCGATAAGGAGCTGATGCCTTCTAAAAGTGGGAACAGGGTGCTGCGGGTGCGCGCTAAGGCCAGGGCGGCGTCCCTGTAGCGATCGCTGAGTCGCTGAAATGCAGCTTCCTCTGTTGGCTCTTGGCGGTAGATCTTGATGGCACTGATGCCAGAGAGGTCCTCCTGGATCAGATCGCTCAAGCTGGCCAGCTCCCGTTGCTGCTGCCGCTGTTGGCCCATCATGCGGCCGCCGCTGACGCGCACCACCAGCAGCATCACGGGGTAGAGGGCGATGGCCGCCAGGCTGAGCCAGGGGTCGATCGTCAGCATCGCTGGCAGCGTGAAGCTGTACACCAACACCGTGTTGGTGAGGCTCAGCAGGGCAAAGCCCAGCAAGCGGCGCACGTTCTCCACATCACTGGTGGAGCGGCTGATCACCTCACCACTGCCGGTGCGTTGCACCCAGCCCGGCTCCTGCCTCAGCAGGTGATCAAAAATGCGTTGCCGCAGGGTGACTTCCACCTGCCGGCCGGCGCCAAACACGAGCAAGCGCGACCACAAGCGCACGCCACCCATCAAGGTGGCCAGCCCAGCAATGATCAGCGCCTGCTGCAGAAGCTGGGGCAGCGAAAAGCCTGGTTGCAGTTCATTCACCGTGCGCTGCACCAGCAGCGGCAAGCTGACGCCAACGATGTTGACCAGCACCAAAGCCAAGGCGCCGCGCAACAAAATCCCGCGCTGCGGCCGGAGGTAGCGAGCAATTAATCCCAGCTTGAGTTGGCCGGCCATCCATGCAGCGGTGATGGGCCCAAACTACGGGCTCGTTTTGCTTAGCCGTGAGCCATGAGCGCATCCCCGGAGGCCTCAGCGGAGCAGGCCCATCCTTTGGAGGCTTCCGACCGTGACCTGGTGGACGGTTTGCTGGCGGCCACAACACCGAGCGATGAGCAGTTGGTGGATGCCGCTCGCTTGCTGATCCGCTACGACGGTTTTCCCGGAGCTGTGGCGTTGAAGGCGGATCTTGAGAAGGTCATCAAGCTCTGGAAACTCAGTCGTGAGCAGCTCAATGCACGGGTCCAGCAGTTATGGGCTGCTGGGTACCGGCCTGGGCAAGGCGGTTCGCTGGAGACCCCGGCGGTGGGCAGCGGCTTTGATGCGTCGGACTCTGAATCGCCCGCTTAAAACCAATTGGCAGCAGGGCGACGGATTTTTGAGGCCTTGATGCGTTAAATATGTCAAGTCCCCATCACCTGGCCCAGGATGCTGTTGCATCCGGGTCTTTTTTTTGTCTGTTTGACCGATGACCTCAACCTGGCCCCAGCTGCTGGAGTTACTGCTGCGTGGTGATGAGCTTGAGGATGATCAAGCCGCTGCCCTGATGCAGGCATGGTTGGCAGAAGAGCTGGAACCGGTTCAAACCGGGGCTTTCCTGGCAGCGCTGCGCTGCCGCAGCTACCGGCCTGTGGAGCTGGCGGCCATGGCCAGGGTGCTGCGCGCTGCTTCCCCGCTCCCCTGCGCGCGCCCATCACTGCCTTTGGTGGATACCTGCGGCACCGGTGGTGATGGCGCCGACAGTTTCAACATCTCCACGGCTGTGGCCTTCACCGCGGCGGCTTGCGGTGTGGTGGTGGCCAAGCACGGCAATCGCAGCGCCAGCGGCAAGGTGGGTTCCGCTGATGTGCTCGAAGGTTTGGGCTTGCAGCTTCAGGCGCCTCTGCAGCAGGTGGTGGGAGCCCTTGAGCTGGCCGGCATCACCTTTTTGTTTGCGCCGGGCTGGCATCCAGCTTTGAAATCCCTGGCCCCGTTGCGCAAGTGCTTGGGGGTGCGCACGGTCTTCAACCTCTTGGGTCCCCTGGTGAATCCCCTGCAACCCGATGCCCAGGTTTTGGGTGTGGCGACAGAGGATTTACTGGAGCCAATGGCGGGTGCCCTGCAGCTCTTGGGCCTCAAGCGTGCTGTGGTGGTCTATGGCCATGGCGGTTTGGATGAAGCCAGCCTGTCTGGAGTCAACCAATTGATGGTGTTGGAAGACGGCCAAGTGCGCCGCGATCAGCTCGATCCCCAAGCGCTCGGCCTGGCTTTGCAGCCGATTGATGCCCTTGCCGGTGGCGATTTGGCTTGCAATCAGCAGATTTTGCAAGCGGTTCTGCAGGGCCAGGGCAGCCAAGCGCAGAAAGATGTTGTTGCCCTCAACACCGCCCTGGTGCTGTGGTCAGCTGGTCAGGTCAACAGCTGGGCAGATGGGGTCCAGCAAGCCCATGGGTGCCTTGCCAGTGGCAGGCCCTGGCAGCGATTCGAGCAGTTAGCAGCAGCCCTGACCCCTGTTGGGGGATGATCGACACAACCAGTCAATAGATATGGACGGATTGCTGGTGCTGGCCGACGGCACGGTGTTGAGGGGCCAGGGTTTTGGGGCGAAGGGAACAGCGATCGGCGAAGTGGTGTTCAACACCGGGATGAGCGGCTATCAGGAGGTCATTACCGATCCCAGCTACACCGGCCAGCTGATCACCTTTACCTATCCCGAACTCGGCAATACCGGCGTTAACCAAGAAGACCTCGAAGCCGATGCACCGGCGGTCAAAGCTGTGCTCTGCCGCTGTTTGGCGCCTCAGCCCAGCAACTGGCGCAGTAGCGGCACTTTGGAGCAGTGGTTGGAAGAGCACGGGGTGGTTGGCCTCAAAGGCATCGATACCCGCGCCGTGGTGCGCCAGCTCAGGGAAGGTGGCGCGATCAATGGTGCGGTGAGCACCGATGGCACCAGCCCCGCTGACTTGTTGAAGCAGGTGTTGGCAGCGCCTTCGATGGCCGGGCAGAACCTGGCTGAGCGGGTGACCACCACCAGTGCCTACCGCTGGAGCTCACCCACGGCCGCCGCCTTTGATCAACGCCTCCAAGAGCAACCTGCCGAGCGTTATCGCGTTGTGGCGATCGATTTCGGCATCAAGCGCGCCATCCTCGAGCGGCTCAGCGCCCATGGCTGTGATGTGGAGGTGCTCCCGGCCTCAAGCGATGCCGAAACGGTCTTAGAGCGCAAGCCCGATGGGGTCTTTCTCTCCAATGGACCTGGCGACCCTTCGGCGGTGGGCAGTGGCATCGCCTTGGCCCAACAGCTGTTAGCTGATCCGGCGTTGCCAATGTTTGGCATTTGTCTCGGCCATCAAATCCTTGGCCTGGCCCTGGGCGGCAGCACCTTCAAGTTGGGCTATGGCCATCGCGGTTTGAACCACCCCTGTGGTGGCTCGGGGTTGGTGGAAATCACCAGCCAGAACCACGGCTTTGCCCTTGATGCCAACTCCCTCGATCCCCAGCGGGTTGCCATCACCCACCACAACCTCAACGACCGCACGGTGGCCGGACTGGAATTGCGCGATCAGCCGGTGTTCGGCGTTCAATATCACCCCGAAGCCTCACCGGGTCCCCACGACGCGGACCATCACTTCGCGCGCTTTATCAACCTGATGGCAAGCCGGCGCAACGCGGATAAGATTGAGCGCCTTT
>JAAXIH010000153.1 GCA_012270465.1 Synechococcus sp. | reverse complement strand
GCCGAAGAGCTGTTTGGCCAGCTCGATGCCGTGGTGCTCGATGAATGGCACGAGCTGATGGGCAGCAAGCGCGGCAGCCAGTGCGAGCTGTGCCTGAGCTGGCTGCGGCAACTGCGGCCAGCGCTTCAAACCTGGGCCATCAGCGCCACGATTGGCAATCTCGAGCAGGCGGCAACCCATGCCCTCGGCGTGGGGAGTGAGCCATTAATCATTGGCGGCGCCCCCAGCCGCAGCACCGAGATCCGCAGCCTGCTGCCAGACAGCATCGACGGCTTCCCCTGGGCCGGCCACTTGGGCTTGCGCATGTACGAAGAGCTGGTGGCAGCGATGCATCCCGCCATCAGCACGCTGCTGTTCACCAACACCCGCAACCAATCGGAGCGTTGGTATCAGTGCCTGCGCTTCGCCTGCCCGGAGATGGATGGGGCTTTGGCGTTGCACCACAGCGCCATCGACCGCAGCGAACGCGAAGCGATCGAAGCAGCTGTGAAGGCTGGAGACATCCGCTGGGTGGTGTGCACCAGCTCCCTGGATCTGGGCGTTGACTTTCAACCCGTGGAGCGGGTGGTGCAGATCGGCAGCCCCAAAAATCTGGCGCGCTTGCTCCAACGCGCAGGCCGCTCCGCCCACCTCCCCGGCGGCACCTCCCAGGTGTTGTTTATGCCCACCAATGCCCTCGAGCTTCTTGAGGTGAGCGCCGTACGGCGCGGGCTATCCGAGGGGTTGGTGGAGCAGCGCAAACCACCGCAAGCGCCCTTAGATGTGTTGCTGCAACACCTCACAAGCCTGGCCTGCGGCCCTGGCTTTGAACCTGAGGCCACCTTGGCGGCGGTGCAATCAGCGGCGGCCTTTGCTGGCCTGAGCCCCAGCCAATGGCAGTGGTGCCTGCGCTTTCTCGAGCAGGGCGGTGATTGCCTTGGCGCCTACCCCAACTACCGCAAGCTGCTCTGGGACGGGGAGAGCAACTGCTACCGCATCAGCAGCACCACCTTGGCGAGGCTGCATCGCTTCAACATCGGCACGATCACTGCGGCACCGGCGATCACGGTGCGCTTTGTGCGCGGCGCCGTATTGGGCCATGTGGAGGAGACCTTCATCAGCCAGCTCAAGCCCAAAGACGTGTTCTTCTTCTCCGGGCGTCAACTGGAATTCGTGCGCCTGCGCGACATGACGGCCTACGTGAAGCTGAGCACGCGCAAAAGCAGCACGGTGCCGGCCTGGGCCGGCGGCCAGATGGCGCTCTCGGATCTGCTCACCCACCACCTGCGCCATGAGGTAGCCAAGGCCAGCCGCGGCGAACTCGACACCCCAGAACTGCAGGCGCTGGAGCCGCTATTTGCGCGGCAGCAGGATCTCTCGGTGTTGCCGCAAGCCGATCAGCTGCTGGTGGAAACCTGCCGCACCCGCGAAGGCAGCCATCTGTTTGCTTATCCCTTTGAAGGCCGCTTTGTGCATGAGGGCGTTGGCTTTCTCTGGGCGGCTCGGCTCACCCGCATTGAGCGCGGCACGATCACCGTGTCGGTGAACGACTACGGCTTTGAGCTATTGGCGCCGCGCAGCTACCCCATGGCGGAATTGCTCGAGGATCACCAAGCCGAACTGCTCGACTGCAGCAATCTGGAAGCCGATCTCGAGGCGGCGCTGAACCTCTCAGAATTGCGGCGCCGGCGCTTTCGCGCCATCGCCCAAATCGCCGGGCTGATGAACCGGGGCTACCCCGGCTCCAGCAAGAGCACCGGCCAGCTTCAGATCAGTGCCTCGCTGCTGTTTGACGTGTTTGAAAAGCACGAACCCAGCAATCTGTTGCTGCAACAAGCGCGCCGTGAAGTACTCGATGATCAGCTCGAGCTCTCTCGCCTGCAGCAGGCCCTGGAGCGCTCTGGCCAGCAGGAGTTCATTCACATCAACACGCCTCGGCCTGGCCCCTTGGCCTTCCCGCTGCTGGTGGAACGCCTCAACAACCGGATGAGCAACGAAAGCGTGCTCGAGCGGGTGCAACGCATGATGAAAGA
>JAAXIH010000041.1 GCA_012270465.1 Synechococcus sp. | reverse complement strand
TTTGCTGGAGCTGCGCTGCTGAGCGCTACCAGTTGAAGCTCACTTGCATCCCCGGTACGACCAGGGTTTCGTTTTTGCCGGTGCCTTCGGGATTGACGATCACTTGAACGCCGGGCTGCAGCGCCAGCTTTTGGCTGAGCTGAAGGATGTAGCCCAGTTCCAGCATTCCCTCGTAGCTCTGGCGTTGCCCTGAGCTGCTGCGGGCGTAGGGCGAAAAGCTGCGGCGGGCGGCCCCGAACACCACCGCATCGAAGGGGCGGCGTGGCTCCACGCCCTGGGTGATCCAGCCCCCCTCAATAAAGAAGGGCACTTGGTTGATGGCTGGTTCGGTGCCCAGTGCAGCAGTGCCCCAAAGGCGGCTGCCATGGCCCAGGGCAAAGGGCACCGGCAAGGTCGCGCTGGTGAAGAGGCTGTTGGCGCGGTTCTCCCAGCGCTTGGGGTTATTGAGTTGTGGGAAGCGCCAGCTGCCGGTCATCGCTCCGATTTGGAGCACCGGTTCGGGCAGCTTGTTCTGCAGCCGCATTGGCGTTGTGCAGCCGGTTTCGTGCTGCATCACAACGCCGCGATCATCGGGGCTCATGCAAATCAGCAGAGGCCCTTGCGGTTTTGCGTTGAGGGCCCATTTCAGGCTGAAAGCCTGCAACAACCCATCGCTCTGGTCGACGTTGAAGCGCCATCCCTTCCAGAGACCCACCTGGTTGCCGGCGCGTTGATTACTGAGTTGAAAAGCGCCGTAGTTGAGCGTGAGCCGATCGCTTGCGCGCCAGGAGGCGCTGGCGCCCATGGAGGTGGATGGCGCAATCGGGTAGCCCGGCAGGCTCAGGTTCAGCGTCGAGTTGATCGTTGAGTTGACGTAGAGGTTGTAGGCCGGGCTTGCCACCAGCGGATCGAGGCTGAGGTTGTTGCCGAATTTCAGCGATAGCTCTGGGCTGTCGCGTTGCAGCCACAGCCCCTGCAGCCAGAAGCCCTCATTAATGCCTGGGCTGTCGACCAGCGACTGCAACGGGAAGGCGGCACCAATTTCAGTGCTGAAGTAAGGCGGCGGGCCGAGGTAACTGGCGATGCTGGCGCGGCCGCTCCAGCGATCGAACTCCGCCATGTCGGCAACGTCTTTGCTGAAGCCGCGGCTCAGGCTCAAATCAATGGCCTGCATATCGATCGAACTGAATGTCCGCTGCTTTGAGCCAGTGAGGTTGCCCATCGGTTGGCTCACCAAGCTGAGGCTCATGGCCATCCAGTCCGGCAGGCCGAGCATGTCGCCGAAATGGGCAGCTTCCAGAACGCCCCTGGGCGATTCCATCAGCTTCAGCGGCTTGGTGCTGTGGCTTGGATCGGCCAGCACTGCGGCAGGGCTCAGTGCCAGTCCACACGCCAGGAGTCGATGCAGCTGAGCAACCTGCGCCCCCATCTGGACATCACGGCTTGCTTTGGAAGCTAGGGGGGCTTGCGTGGAATAGATTAAGGAAATCTGAAGAAGTGGGTCGAAGCCGTGGAGGCTCCGCTGCTGTTTCCATTACCCGAGATCGAGCCCCGCATTCAGCAGTTGCTGGAGCGGACCTTGGCCATGAATGGCCTGCTCGTGGTGACCGAGGCGCGCTATGGGGTGTCTGTGGAGTCTGGCGCCCCACCGCCAACTGAGCCGGATCCGGTCGAGTCGATCCGGTTTGTGCCCTTCGCCAAGATCGAAGCCTTCAACAGCGTGTTGCGCCGGCGCCCCGATGGTGGGGACCTCGCTGAGCAGATTTGCAGCTTGCTGTTGGATCACTACGGCAGTAGCGCCAAGCCCGTGTTGCTGCTGCGGCGCAATGGCAACCATTGGCTTGGGATGCTCGATTACTGCCCGGAGTCTCGCGAGCGCCAGCACCGCATCAGCCATTTGCACCGCTGTTTGAACGCCTCCTAGTCGGGCGGAATCGCTGGGGCTGGCGTTGCTCGGGGCTGGGTAGGCGCAACTGCTCGTCAGCACATTCGGCTGCCAGGGCGGAGAGCAGGTAGTCGCGGTGTACGAAGAAGCGA
>JAAXIH010000107.1 GCA_012270465.1 Synechococcus sp. | reverse complement strand
GCAGCAGCTGAAAGTTGGCCGGCCGGCGCAGCAGGGCGCGCTCTTCTAAGTAGTCAGCAGCCTGGGCCGCCAGATTTTCGAGAACCTCTATCTCACGCACACCGAAATCAGGACGCGGCACCACGTCCACCACACAAAAGGTGCCGACATGCAGTCCTTTGGAGGTGCGAATCGTGGCACCGGCATAAAAATGCGCCGGTTTCAGCGTGATGCCGCCCTCACCATCAGGCCAAGGGATGGGATAGCCCCCCACTTGTTTGGCCTGCTCAAGAAATTCAGCCGGGTAACTCGCACCATCGCCATGCTCAAGAAACTCCTTGAGATCAGGAATCACCAAGTGATCCGATTCCATGATCGTGTACTGACAAATGGAGCACTCCCTGGGGGTGAGCATCTCCTTGAAGTCCAGCGGCTCACAGGCCTGCTCCCCCTGCGGCGCCACCGTCACTGTGAGCAAGCGCTGGGTGTTGTCTTCAATGAAGCCAATGAAGGCCACAGGCATCTTCAGCAGCGAGCGGGCGGCATTGCGCAGGGCCACCAATTCCGGCTGATGTTCTGAATTGGCTTGGTTCAGCCCAGTGACCGCATCCAAGCGCTGGGGTTCATTGGCCGGCTTGGGGCTAGCCCCACGCTTCTGGGTCGGGACATTGAGCTGAGAGGGCCGATCAACCACCCCTGGTGAACGCCCCCGCGAGAGCAACTGAGCTGGATGACTCGCTTTAGCAAGAGCCCGGCGGATCGTGTTGCGCAGCCCTGCCATGGCGACCCTTCCGAAGCGACCCGGAGAGTACTCCGCTCAAAAAGCGGGCAGCTGACTACCCAGCGCAAGGCAGAACTTGATTGGCCTGGCAACCACTGCCATGCATTAATAGGCGGTTAAACCCTTAATCAATACCCTGAACTTGACCGTATCCAGTAACTCTTACGCCGACGCGGCGCGGAGCTTGGGCCGACTTGTCGATCGCGCCATCTTGCTGCTGGGGGTGGCCCTATGCGGTCTCACGCTGGTGCGAGCCATCCTTGACCCTGCTGGCTTTGCAGCGACGGACGGCTTGCTTGGCCTAGCCGGGATTGCTTTTGCCGCCGTTGGCTGGAAACAGGCCTGCCAACGCCAACTCATCAAGCTCGATGGGCCTCGGCGCCTGCGCCACTTTGCGCTGATCAGCAGTGGGGTGTTGGTCACCCTGTTCTTCAGCCTCAACCAACTGGGATCTGGAACGCGCTGGTACCGCAGAACCCTTGATGAAGGAAGCCTGGTGGAGTGGATCACCTGCCTGGCTTTCCTGCTGTCGGCTTGGCTGCTGTGGCGCGCGGCTGGCAGCTTCGATGGCCGGCTGCAGCGCCTGGTTCTACGCGCCATGGGAGTGGCTTGTTTTGTGATTGCAATGGAGGAGATCAGCTGGGGGCAGATGGTCTTCAACTGGCAATCGCCCGATTGGTTTATGGGCAGCAACTCCCAACAAGAAACCTCCCTCCACAACATCAAGGGAATTAACAGCTCAGTGGATGTGGCGTTTTTGATCGGTTTGCTCGGCCTCACGGTTGGATCGGTGCTGACGCACCTCAGCCATCGCCGTCAGCCAGCCCGATCTGGCGCCTGGGGCGACATCCTTTTCCCGCCCACCTATTTATTGGGATTTTTTCTGCCTTCACTGGCCATCGTGGCCTGTGTGGTCGCTGACGCGAGCTTCGGGATTCGCATCCTGTTGCCAGGGGAAATTGAAGTTGCTGAGTTGCTCACCAGCGTGGGGCTCACGTTGCAGGCCTGCCGGCTGTATTTGCACTGGAACCAGGCCCAAACCTTGATTGCTGAACCGCAGTCCCAGAGCACCGCAAGCAGCATGGTGGAAGTAACGAGCCCCTAACAGGCCCAACCTCGGATGCTTCGAGAGCTCTGCCCCGCACTCGCCAATAAGCACTACTTCAACTACGGCGGCCAAGGCCCCCTGCCCACGCCATCACTGGAGGCGATGGTGGCCTGCTGGCAAGAGCTGCAACGGCTGGGGCCCTTCAGCC
>JAAXIH010000022.1 GCA_012270465.1 Synechococcus sp. | reverse complement strand
GCCGCTCGCATCGCCACCGCCAGCGGCATCCAGGTTCGCCTCGGCAATGGCCGCAACCCCGCTGTGGTGCGCGAACTGCTCTGTGGTGGTGACCATGGCACCCGCTTTTTGCCCAATGCCGAACCGATTCCCGATCGCAAGGGCTGGCTGGCCCATGCCCTGGTGCCCGAAGCCGACGTGCTGATCGATGCCGGCGCCGAAAAGGCCCTGATCGAGCAGGGAGGCTCGCTGCTGGCCGTTGGCGTCAACCGCATCGAGGGTTCCTTTGAAGCCCAACAACCCGTGCGCATCTGCAGCAGCAGCGGCCAGGAATTGGCCCGTGGCCTGAGCCGCTGCAGCAGTGAACAGCTGCAGGGCGTAGTAGTGCATCGCGATCAATTGGTGATCACTGCCCACCTCAATCGGCCTACGATCCCGCCGCCCCCTTAAACCGCACCGGCATGCCCCGCTTCAGCGCCCTACTGGAGAGCCTCAGCGGTGCTGAGGGGGCCGAAAGCCATCTCGCCGCTGATCCTGAACTCGAGGGTGCAGCCGCGCTCGATCAAGCCGGCAAAGGCCAACTCAGCTTTCTAGAAAAAGACAATGCCCTCAGCAAAGCGCTGAGCAGCACGGGAGCCTCGGCGCTGCTACTGCCTTGCAACGCCGAACTGCAGCAGCAAGCCACCGACCTTGGCATCGCCTGGGTGGCCCTCAAAGACCCGCGGCTTGGATTTGCTGAGGCCCTCGAGCAGCTCTACCCAGAAACCAAACCAGCAGCCGGAATCCATCCCACCGCCGTGGTGGATCCCAGCGCTCAGATCGGAGCTGGTGTGCACATTGGCGCGCGGGTCGTGGTCGGAGCCGATGTGGTGATCGGCCCCAGCAGCACCCTGCATCCCGGGGCTGTGCTCTACGCCGATGTGCAACTGGGCGCAGGTTGCACCATCCACGCCAATGCCGTGCTGCACCCCGGCAGCCGCTTGGGCCAAGGCTGCGTGGTGAATTCCAATGCCGTGGTGGGATCGGAGGGCTTTGGTTTTGTGCCCACGGCCAGCGGCTGGCGCAAGATGCCCCAAACCGGCCAAGTGGTGCTGGAAGATCTGGTGGAAGTGGGCTGCGGCAGCACCATCGATCGCCCATCGGTGGGTGAAACCCGCATCGGCGCCGGCACCAAGATCGACAATCTGGTGCAGGTGGGCCATGGCGTGGTCACCGGCAAGGGCTGCGCTTTGGCCTCACAGGTGGGCATTGCTGGTGGTGCCCGTCTCGGCAATGGCGTGATCCTGGCTGGCCAAGTCGGTGTGGCCAACCGGGCGGTGGTGGGCGATCGCGCCATCGCCTCCAGCAAGTCAGGAATCCACGGCGAAATCGCTGCCGGCGAGGTGGTGAGCGGCTACCCCGCCATCCCCAACCGCCTCTGGCTGCGCTGCTCAGCGGCTTTCAACAAGCTGCCGGAGATGGCCCGCACCCTGCGGCGCCTCAGCGACGAGAAAGCCGGACAGTAGGTTCAGCGCCTGGATGTTCAGGCGTTGATGAGCAGCTATCGCATCACTCTGCTGGCCGGTGACGGCATCGGCCCGGAGATCACGGCCGTGGCGCGGCAGCTGCTGGAGGTGGTTGCCCAACAGCACCAATTCAGCCTCAGCTTTGATCCCCAACCCGTGGGGGGCGCGGCCATTGATGCCACCGGTGAACCGCTGCCGGCCAGCACCCTGTCGGCCTGCCGCGGAGCCGATGCAGTGCTACTCGCCGCCATCGGTGGCCCTCAATACGACAACCTGCCCCGCGCCAAGCGACCGGAATCAGGCCTGTTGGCCCTGCGCTCGGGCATGGAACTGTTCGCCAATTTGCGGCCCGTCAAGATCGTGCCGGCCTTGATCGGCGCGAGCAGCTTGCGCGAGGAGGTGATCAGTGGCGTCGATTTGATGGTGGTGCGCGAGCTCACCGGCGGCATTTACTTCGGCCAGCCCAAGGGCCGCGTCACCGCCGACAACGGCGAGGAGCGTGGCTTCAACACCATGACCTACAGCAGTAGCGAAATCGATCGCATCGCGCGGGTGGGCTTTGACCTGGCGGTCCAGCGCAGTGGCCGGCTCTGCTCAGTGGATAAAGCCAATGTGCTCGATGTCAGCCAGCTCTGGCGGGAGCGGGTGGATGCAATGGCGAGCGATTACAGCGGCGTGGAGGTGAGCCACATGTATGTCGATAACGCCGCCATGCAACTGGTGCGCGCCCCGCGGCAGTTCGACGTGCTGCTCACCGGCAACTTGTTTGGCGACATCCTCAGCGACGAAGCCGCCATGCTCACCGGCTCGATCGGCATGTTGCCCTCGGCCTCCCTGGGCAGTGATGGCCCTGGGCTGTTTGAGCCGGTGCATGGCTCAGCCCCTGACATCGCCGGCCAGGACAAGGCCAACCCGCTGGCAATGGTGTTATCAGCGGCGATGATGCTGCGGATTGGCTTGAAGCAAGAAGCCGCTGCCGCCAGCCTCGAAAAAGCCGTTGACACCGTGCTGGCCCAGGGGCTGCGCACCGGCGATTTGATGGCCGAAGGCTGCACCGCCGTGGGCTGTCAGGCCATGGGCGAAGCCTTGCTCAAAGCCCTGGGCTGAACGAACGGGGGGGCTTCATGGCAAACTCCCCCGAGCACGTGCCGTAGTTGATGTCCAGCCTCCACCCGATCGTTGCCGTTACCGGTTCCTCCGGAGCTGGCACCAGCACTGTGAAGCGGGCGTTTGAGCACATCTTTGCTCGCGAGGGCATCACCCCTGCCGTGGTGGAGGGCGACAGCTACCACCGCTACGAGCGGATGCCGATGAAAGAAGCCATGGCCAATGCCCTGGCTGCTGGCGAGAACTTCTCCCACTTCGGCCCGGAAGCCAACCTGTTCGACAAGCTCGAGGAGCTGTTCCGCACCTACGGCAAAACCGGCGGCGGCGAGAAGCGCTACTACCTGCACAGCCCAGAAGAGGCCTCTGAGCACAACGCTCGCCTCGGCACCAACCTCGACCCCGGTCAATTCACCCCCTGGGAGCCCATCCCCACCGGCACCGATCTGCTCTTCTACGAAGGCCTGCACGGCGGCGTGGTCGGTGAGAACTACGACGTGGCATCCCTGGCTGATTTGCTGGTGGGCGTGGTGCCCATCACCAACCTCGAGTGGATTCAAAAGATCCACCGCGACAACGCCGAGCGCGGTTATTCCGCTGAAGCGATTGTGGACACAATCCTGCGCCGCATGCCGGATTACATCAACCACATCTGCCCGCAGTTCAGCCGCACCGACATCAACTTCCAGCGGGTGCCCACGGTGGACACCTCCAACCCCTTCATCTGCCGGAACATCCCGACCCCGGATGAAAGCTTCGTGATCATCCACTTCCGCAAGGGTGCTCGTGAGAAGTGGGGGATCGACTTCGGTTACCTGCTGAACATGATCCACGATTCCTTCATGTCCAGCCCCACCAGCATCGTGGTGAACGGCGGCAAGATGGGCTTCGCCATGGAGCTGATCTTGACCCCGATCATTCACCGCATGATCGAGGAAAAGCGCGCCCAGGCCTGAACATTTGCTGCGTTGCAGCTAATTTGAGGGCGTGACCATGCCCTCATTCGCGATACGCGGCGCCCAGGCGTCGATCGATCCGGGGCCAGCGCGATGGTCACCGGATCAACTCTCGCGAATGCTGAGCGTTGGCCGCCAGCTTTATCTGGCTCATCTCGAGCGCTATGGCGCCCGGGTTGAGCCGCTCGGGGTTGTGATTGAAACGCGAAGCTTCAGTGGCCGCGTGATTTTTGAGCCACCCGTTTTGCTTCCTGAGGAGCAGTTTTTAGAGCTCGATTTATTGCGCCGCCGCACCCATGGCCGGCTGCGGCAACGGCGATGACCCTGCTCGCCCTGCTGCTGGGGCTCTGTATCGGCAGCTTTCTCAACGTGGTGGTTTGGCGCGTGCCGCGCGGCGAATCGGTGGTGTGGCCTGGCAGCCACTGCCCGCGCTGCGGCACAGACCTGCCCTGGACCAACAACATCCCTGTACTGAGCTGGGTTTTTCTGCGGGGCCAATGCCAGTTCTGCCATGGCCCGATCAGCGTTCAATACCCCTTAATTGAGCTGCTCAGTGGTGGGCTCTGGGTTCTGCTCGCCCAGCCAGGGGTTGGACGCTTGGGCCCCTTAGAGCCCCTCCCCAACCTGTTGGCTGGGGGCCTGCTGCTGAGTTTGCTGTTGCCGCTGGCCCTGATCGATTTGCGCACCATGCGCTTGCCTGAACCGCTCTGCCGTTGGGGCGTGATCAGCGGGCTGGTGCTCTCAGCACTGGCGGGCTGGTGGCTTGGCCTCGGCACAGAACTGTTGCTTTGGCACGCCGTGGCGGCCGCCACCGGGCTGCTGATCTTTGAAGGCATCAGCGGCCTGGGCGAAAAACTGCTTGGGGCCCCAGCGCTGGGTTTGGGGGACGCCAAGCTGGCGGCCCTACTGGGGGCTTGGCTTGGCTTGCAAGGACTGGCTGTGGCCTGCGCTGTTGCGGTGGTCTTGGGAGCTGCCTTTGGTGTGGCAGGCCGGCTCAGCGGTTGGTTAGGTCCCAAGCAACCCTTTCCGTTTGGCCCTTTTTTGGCCGTTGGTGGGCTGCTGAGCTGGTTGGCCTGTGACGCCCTTTGGGCTCTGTTGATCAACCCGGGCCCCATGGGCCTTTAATGGTCCCCACCAGAGGATTGTCGTTTGTCGCTGCTCGACTGGTTTGCTGATCGCCGTAAGACGGCCCCTGCGTTGCGTCCAACGCCGGAGCCTGATGAAGGTGATGGCCTGTGGAGCAAATGCCCGGAATGCGGCGAGGTTGTTTACCGCAAAGACCTGATTGCCAATGCCAGTGTCTGCGCGTCCTGCGGCTACCACCACCGGATTCACAGCGAAGAGCGGCTGCGCATCCTGCTGGATCCCGGCAGCTTCATTCCCCTTGATGGGGAGCTGAGCCCCACCGATCCCCTCGCCTTTAAAGACCGCCGCGCCTACGCCGATCGCCTGCGCGATAGCCAACGCCAAACCGGTCTTCGTGATGCCGTGGTCTGCGGCACCGGAACCATCGAAGGCCAAGGCATTGCTTTGGCGGTGATGGATTTCCGCTTCATGGGCGGGAGCATGGGTTCGGTGGTGGGCGAGAAGATCACCCGCTTGATCGAAACAGCCACCGAGCAACAACTGCCCGTGCTTGTGGTCTGCGCCAGCGGTGGTGCCCGCATGCAGGAGGGCATGTTGAGCCTGATGCAGATGGCCAAGATCTCCGGCGCACTGGAGCGGCACCGGGCCAGAAAACTGCTCTACATCCCCCTGCTCACCCACCCCACCACCGGTGGCGTGACCGCCAGCTTCGCGATGCTGGGCGATCTGATCTTGGCCGAGCCCAAAGCCTTGATTGGCTTCGCAGGCCGGCGCGTGATTGAGCAAACCCTGCGCGAAAAACTGCCCGACAACTTCCAAACCGCGGAATACCTCCAAGACCACGGGTTTGTTGACGCCATCATTCCGCGCACCCAGCTGCGCAGCCGACTGGCGAGCTTGCTGCAGATGCACCAACAACCAGCGGCTGTTTCGGCATGAGCGCCCGGCTGCTGTCGTGGCTGCTGCTCCTGGTCTTGCTGTTGGCCCCAGGACCCGCCGCTTGGGCCGGGCCGGTGGAGTGGATCGAGGTGCCGGCCACTGAGGAAGGGCAACAGTGGTGGGACAAGGGCAGCCTCAGGCTCAACCGCCGCGGTGAGCTCACCGTGCTCAGCCGCTTCACACCAGCAGCCACCGATGACAAACCCAATCCATCGGGTCAGTTGTATGTGATGGCCATTGAATGTGGCAGCCAGCGCTTCCGCGATCTGCAAGTCAATGGCCTGCCCAAGCTGCAGGCCGAGTGGGAGATTGCCGCCGAAGACGCGTTGATCTCCAGCGTGATGGAGCAGGTGTGCGTTGAAGCTCAGCAGCAGGGGCTGGCTTGATGAGCGCTCAACGCCCCCTTGGAGTCGCCATTGCTGGGCTGGGCTTTGGCGAAAAGGTGCACATCCCAGCGCTGCGAGCCTGCCCCCAAGCCGTGCCTGTGGCCCTGTGGCATCCACGCCAAGAACGGGTGGATCAAGCCAGCCGCGCCGCGGAGCTGCCCGGCAGCAGCAACTATGAGCAAGTGCTCGGCGATCCTGCAGTGGAAGCCGTGGTGATTGCCACCCCACCGGCGGCTCGCTTTGAGCTCGCCAAACAGGCCCTATTGGCCGGCAAGCATCTGCTGCTGGAAAAACCGGTGGCCCTCAATGCCTCAGAAGCGCAGCAGCTCGAGCAGTTGGCCCTCGAACGCGGCCTGATTTGCGCGGTGAATTTTGAATACCGGGCTGTTCCAGCGTTTCAACAGCTGGCCGCACTGCTGCAACAGGGTTGGGTCGGCGATCCCTGGCTGCTTCGTTTTGATTGGTTGATGGGCAGCCGGGCCAACCCGCAGCGCCCCTGGAATTGGTATTCCCAGCAAGCCCTCGGAGGAGGGGTCTTGGGTGCCTTGGGCAGCCACGCCTTCGACATGATGCAGTGGCTGGTGGGCCCCATCCGCCAAGTGCAAGCCCAGCTGTCGGTAGCGATTAGCGAAAGGCCCAAAGCTGATGGCTCCGGAATAGGAGTGGTGGATGCAGCCGACACGGCGTTTGCCCAACTGCAACTCGAACCCCAGTGGCCAGGGGCACGCCAACAGCTCTCAGCTCAAATCGCCCTCGCCTCCACCGCCCGCCAAGGGCGCGGCTGCTGGATGGAGATCTATGGCTCCGAGGGCACGCTGGTGCTGGGCAGCAGCAATCAAAGCGACTACGTCCATGGCTTTTCCCTGCAGGGAGCCAAAGGCGGAGGTGTGCTAGCGCCACTGCCTCCAGATCCAAACTTGAGCTTTGCCCGCAGTTGGGAAGATGGCCGCATCGCACCAGTGAGCCGAATCATCGGCTGGTGGGCTGATGCCGTTCGCCAGCAGCGACCGATGGTTCCTGGGCTGCTCGAGGGGCTCGCCAGCCAGCAGGTCATGGATGCCTGCTTGAGCAGCCATCAATCAGGCCAAAGCCTGAGGCTCGGGCTCTAGAGAAAGCCAGGCGATAGCGTCGCTTGCAGTAAGGCCAACCCATGGCGGACGATTTCACCAGCGCAGACGGACTCGGCGTACTGATCTGCGGCCATGGCAGCCGCAATCGCTTGGCTGTCGATGAATTCGCCAAGCTCGCTGATGGCCTGCGCCGCAAGCTCCCGCAGCTACCGGTGGAGCATGGCTATTTGGAATTTGCCAGGCCCATCCTTCGCGATGGCCTCGAGAAACTCAGGGAGCAGGGCGTTCAGCGGGTGCTGGCCGTGCCCGGCATGTTGTTTGCCGCTGGCCATGCCAAGAACGACATTCCATCGGTCCTGAACACCTACAGCGCTGAAACAGGCCTGCAGGTCGACTACGGCCGCGAACTGGGCGTTGACCTGAAGATGATCCAGGCGGCCGGGGCACGCATCCGCGAAGCCATCGACCAGGCCAGCAGCGATGTGCCCTTGAGCGACACCCTGCTGGTGGTGGTGGGCCGCGGCTCGTCTGATCCCGATGCCAACTCCAATGTCGCCAAGGTGACCCGGATGCTGGTGGAAGGCTTCGGCTTTGGCTGGGGTGAAACGGTGTATTCCGGTGTCACCTTCCCCTTGGTGGAGCCGGGCCTGCGCCACGTGGTGAAGCTGGGCTTCAAGCGCGTGATCGTGTTCCCCTATTTCCTGTTTTCAGGGGTGCTGGTCAGCCGCATCCGCCAGCACAGCGAGCGCGTTGCCGCCGATCACCCCGAAGTGGAATTCCTGCAAGCCGGCTACCTCGGTGATCACCCCCTGGTGATCGACACCTTCATCGAACGGGTGGCGGAGGTGGTGCGCGGCGACACCGCCATGAATTGCTCACTCTGCAAATACCGCCAGCAGGTGCTGGGCTTTGAAACCGAAGTTGGCGCGCCGCAGCACAGCCATCACCACCATGTGGAAGGCCTCAATGAGCCCTGCCAGCTCTGCGAGAACGAATGCACTGGGGCTTGCCAACCCGATGGCGTGCCACTGCCCCATGGCGGCCATGGGCATAGCCACGACCACAGTCATCACCACCCGATCTATCCCCACGCCGATCACCCCCTGGGGCCCCGCACGATGCAAACCAAATCGGAAGACAAACCGAGCATCTAACGGTCACAGCTGTCCCGATCTCAGCCAGTCTCTCAAGACTCACATCCATTAGCCCTGCTAATGGTTTCCTGTTCTCCACAGCCAAGACGGCTTTTCCCCAGCCGGTAACGGGGATTTCCACAGGTTTTTTCCTTAAAAGCTCCTGATTTGGTCGTTCTGTGGAGATCGCATGAGCCCGAACGAATTGCTTGACGCTCGAGGGCAAGCGATTCAATCAGCAGAAAGTCGTCATGTTCGGTTGATACAGACGCTGCTAGGCAGGGCAATCTCAGCGATGAGACAGAGGCTGATTCAGCAACAGCACCACCTTTGACGAAGCACCCCGATGTATGGCTTCATCACTGGGCAAGCGGAGAGCCAACGTTGAACGACGGGTGCAGCAGCCAGACCAGTAACGCCAACCAAAGCCAGGAGATCATCAGCCTGGAAGCCGAAATCCCCGAAGCCCTGTTCGGCAGCATGCAGGGCTTCCTGCAATCCAACCCCCAGTGGGATCAATACCAACTAGTGAGTTCGGCGTTGGCCAGCTTCCTGTTCCAAAACGGCAGTAGTGATCGTGCTGTGGCGCAGCACTACTTGAACGGCCTCTTCAGCCGTTCCTGCGACGTTGCCGCTGGCTGAAGCTGCGCTCGAAACAATTGATTGCCAATCAATACGTTTTATCCGCGAAAGGAGATTCACGAACCAGCCAATCCTGAGCGCCGTTAATACAGCGGTAGGGCCCTTTTTAGGGATGAACCTCAGGTTTTTGGATGGCTCTGTATTACTCAGCCAAGCGGGCAGCCAATGAGGCGGAACGGCTTCAAGCCCTAGCTGAATATCGGGTGCTGGGGACACGGCCTGAGCAGTGCTACGACGACATCACCCGCATTGCTTCGATCACCTGCGGCACGCCCATCGCCCTGATGAGCTTGGTGAGTGATGAGAAGCAATGGTTCAAATCCACCGTTGGCTTAGAAGCCCGAGAGACACCAAGGGATTGGTCGTTTTGCGCCCATGCGATCGCAGATTCCGAGCCGATGATTGTTGAGGACGCACTCAACGACAAACGCTTTCGCCACAACCCCCTGGTGAGCGGCGATCCCAAGATTCGCCTCTATGCCGGCTTCCCCTTAGAGACCCCAGCAGAGCATCGCCTCGGCACCCTCTGCGTGATCGACCGCAAGCCAGGGGCACTCAGCGACGGGCAGATGAGTGTGATGAAAGCACTGTCGCGGCAAGTGGTGACCCTGCTGGAATTGCGGCGTCGCTCGCTCAGGCTCCTCAACAGCTTGAGCTCCATCACCAGCAGCCAACAGGTGCTGCCGATCTGCTCCTACTGCAGAAAGGTGCGCGATTCAGAAGGCGACTGGGACTACCTGGAGAACTACCTCAGCCGTACAACCTCGATGGGCTTTAGCCATGGGGTCTGTGACCACTGCCTTGATGAGCACTTCCCTGAAGTGGTGGATGCGCTGAAGAACTCTTAGTCGCCCAGAGTTGCACTCAACGAAGCACAAGTAACGCAACATCAAGCTCAAGATCACAGAATCCAACGTTCTGATTCGAAATAACGAATCAACCCCATTTCTGGCTGGTTCTGATAACTTCTTCCCAGCGAATAATGGTTGAAATGTCAGACACCATTTCATTCATTGAAAAGCTGGCTGAGCGCCGCGGCCAACTCATCCAGCGCGCAGAGGACGCCAAAACAGAGAGCGAGCGCCAGCACTGGCTTGAAGTGGCCGAGCAATTGCAAATCATGATCCGGCTCCACACCACCCCGGCTGCAGCCTGAAACCAGGCTCCAAACGCGCCATCCTGAGCTCCCTGCAATGCAATCCCATGGGCAAAGGACTGGGCCG
>JAAXIH010000195.1 GCA_012270465.1 Synechococcus sp. | reverse complement strand
GCAGCACTGACGTGGTGCTCGCGCACCATGGCCCGCAGGCCAGGTGTACGCCGCAGTCGGCGGGGGCGATAGGCGATATCCATGGCGGGAAGCTTAAGGAATGCCCCAGTCAGAGCCTGGCGTTTTGAAACAGGCTGTCGCGTGGGTTGTCACTGGGTAGATCACGCAGTTGTTGGTACAGCTGCCGCTCCGCATCACTCGGTTGATTGGGTAATTGCAGTTGCACGGTCAGCAGCAGGTCGCCGCGACCGGCCTTGAGCGGCCAGCCCTTGCCGCGCAGCCGCAAGGACCGGCCTGAACTGATTCCAGCTGGAACCGTCACCACCGCTTCGCCATCGGGGGTGGGCACTTTGACTTCGCCGCCCAACACCGCTTCGGCAGGGCTTAAAGGCAGTTCAGCGCGGAGCACATCGCCGTCGAGCTTCCACAGCGGGTGGCTGTCGAGATTGATGGTCAGGTAGAGATCGCCGCGCCGGCCGCTGCTCGGTTGCAGATTGCCCTTGCCCTTGAGTCGTAGCCGGCTGCCTGGTTTGACCCCGCCAGGAATGCGGACTTGCACCCGCTCTTGATTCACTTGCAGCGTGCGTTCGCAGCCGCGGAAGGCTTCGCCCAGGCTGATTTTGATGCTGGCTTCCGCATCAAGATTCGCCGCTGGTGGCGGAGCCCCGAAGCCGCCGCCAAAGCCGCCGGGGAATCCCCCTGGTGTCCCTGGTGTTCCGCCGGCGCCAAAGCGGCCGAGCAGGTCATTGATGAAGTCGTCGAAATTGCCGTAACGGCCGAAATCAACATCAAATCCAGCGCCAGGTCCGCCACTGCCGACACCGGCCTGATTCCAGTACTGGCCGAATTGCTCGTAGCGGCGGCGCTTGTCCGGATCGGAGAGCACCTCGTAGGCCTCGCTGATCTCCTTGAAACGGGCCTCGGCTGCTTTATCGCCAGGGTTCACATCAGGGTGGTGTTGCCGCGCCAACTTGCGGAACGCTTTTTTGACGGCGTCGCCATCAGCGCCGCGCTCGAGGCCCAGCACTTTCCAGTAATCGCGGTAGCCGCCTGCACTCATCCGGGCCCTGCCCCTCTGCCCTTAGTTTCTCAGCCCTGCGGTGGCTTGCCGGGGGCGGAAGTCCGAACGATTTGCGCTTAATCTCCGCCCAACCTGGCTCCTCTGATGCGTCGCTCTCTCTGGTTGCTGCCCTTGGCGGCAGGGTTGGTGTTCGGTTCTGCGGAATTGCCCAAAGCGCAGGCCGGCAACCTCGGTGACGCCGTGGAGGCCTCCAACGCTGAGCAGTTGAGCTTGGCCCGTGAGCTCAAGCAAGCCGGTGTCATTTTTTATGGCGCCTGGTGGTGCGGCGCCTGCTTCCACCAAAAGAACCTCTTTGGTACGGAGGCTGGCCGTGAACTGCCCTATGTCGAGTGCGACAAAGATGACGCCGGGCGTGAGCAATGCCGCAAAGCCAAGATCAAGGCATTCCCTACTTGGGTGCTGGGTGATCAACGCGCCGAGGGCGTGATGACCCTGCCGCAACTGCGCAGTTGGGCTGGGCTCTAACCATCAGTCGATCAGTTCAACGTCGAAGGTGGAGCGTCGAACAGCTTTGCGGCGTTGCCGAGCGGGGATGTAGCCGCCCCTGTTGACGAAAGGACTGAGCTGGAGTTGGCGCGAACGATCGCCGTAGTTGAAGCGGATCAAGCTGGCGCTGAAGATCACCAGCAAGCTCAAAAAGAGGGCTGCCGGCAACAGAACACGCATGGCCCAGTCCCGAAATCCTGCTGGCGAGGTTGATCACGTGCCGGCAGGCGCGTGATGCGGTCTTAGCTAAAGATCACGGCGTGGGGTTGAAGCCAAACTCAGAGGCTTTAGATATCAGCTTCGGCATCCCATTGGGGATCGCATGGCCTCCAGCCTCCCTGCAAGAGGCTCTCCCAAAGCTGTTCAGCTGCATGGGCTTTGAGATACAGCCGTGTGGTCAGCAGGGGAGGCTGGCCTGGAAAAGGTCGCCCTGAATCCACAAAGATGTGCGGGT
>JAAXIH010000108.1 GCA_012270465.1 Synechococcus sp. | reverse complement strand
TCCAGCACCGCCACCTGCTGCTTGATGCGGTTGCCCTTCTCGCGTAGGGCCTTCACCTCATCGCTATCGGGGGCAGCGCCGCCTTTGATCAGCATCCCCACCTCTTTGCCGGTGCGGTTGCCTTCGGCTTGCAGATTGCTGCGCTGCTCGCCGAGATCGCGCTCCTGTTTGGCGATCAGCTGCAGCTTGGTGAGGTCCACCTCCATGCCGCGGCGCCCCAATTGCTGACTGATCAGCTCAGGGTTGTCGCGCAGCAGGCGCTGATCCAGCACGGGCCGAAGGCAGGTTGGCGGAGCTTACGAGGCAGGCGCTTCAGAGCACCTGCACCACTTCACTCACCTCGGGAATGGCTTCGCGCAGCTTGCGCTCAATGCCCATCTTCAAGGTCATGGTGCTGCTGGGGCAGGAGCCGCAGGCGCCCTGCAGACGCACCTTCACGATCGGGCCGTCGATCTCCACCACTTCCACGTTGCCGCCATCAGCCATCAGAAAAGGGCGCAGCTCATCGAGGGTGCGCTCCACGTTCTCCAGGGTCAGAGCCTGGGGATCATTCGTGGCGGCCGCGGTGTCGGTGGTCATGGCAGCAAGCTGTTACCTAGTTGAAGCCTAAAAGCTGGCAGGCGTGGCTGATCGTTACGACGCGGTGCTGGTGGGCGCCGGAATCATGGGCGCCACCCTGGCGGCGCTGCTGCATGAGCTGGATCCAGCCATGCGGCTGTTGATGCTCGAGCGCCTCGATGGGCCTGCGCTGGAGAGCAGTGCGGCAGCCAATAACGCCGGCACCGGCCATGCCGCCAACTGCGAGCTGAACTACACGCCGCAGCAGGCCGATGGCAGCGTGGCCACCGCCAAGGCCTTGGCGATCAATGCGGCCTTTGAGCGCAGCTTGGAGTTTTGGGCCACCTTGCGCGAGCGCGGTGCCTTGGACACCCCGGCGTTTCTCAATTCAGTGCCCCACATCAGCTTTGTGTGGGGCCAAGGCGATGTGGCGTTTCTGCAGCAGCGCCATCAGCAGCTCAGCGCTCTGCCTGCTTTTGCCGGCATGGAGTGGAGCACCGACCGCTCCGAGCTGACCGACTGGATGCCGCTGGTGATGCAGGGGCGCGGCGCATCAGAGCCGGTGGCCGCGACGCGCATCTCCAGAGGCACTGATGTGGATTTCGGCAGCCTGACGCGGCTGTATCTGCAGGATCTGCAGCGCAGTGGCGCCTTGGAGCTGCGCACCAGCTGTGAGGTCAACGACCTCACGCGCAAGTCCAACGGCGATTGGAGCGTTCAGCTCAGCGGCGGGGAGCGGGTGCAAACCCCGTTTGTGTTTCTCGGTGCTGGCGGCGGGGCCTTGCCGCTGCTGCAGCGCTCTGGCATCCCAGAAGCCAAGGCCTTTGCTGGCTTCCCGGTGAGCGGCCAGTGGCTGGTGTGCGGTGATGCCGAATTGGCTAGCCAACATCTGGCCAAGGTGTATGGCAAAGCCAAGGTGGGCGCACCGCCGATGTCGGTGCCGCACCTCGATACGCGCTTCATCAATGGCGAGCGTTCGTTGCTGTTTGGTCCCTTTGCCGGCTTCAGCACCAAGTTCCTCAAGCAGGGCTCGCTGCTGGATTTGCCCCGCTCGGTGCGCCCCGGCAATTTGCTGCCGATGCTGCAGGTGGGGGCCGGCAACTTCTCCTTGGTGCAGTACCTGATCAATCAGCTGCGCCAAAGCCCAGAAGAAAGGCTGGAGGCCTTGCAGCAATTCCTGCCCCAGGCCAAGGCCAGCGACTGGACCCTGTCGGTGGCGGGCCAGCGGGTGCAAATCATCAAAAACGGCCCCAAGGGCGGCCAGTTGCAGCTGGGCACTGAAGTGGTGGCTGCAGCCGATGGCTCGCTGGCTGCCTTGCTGGGGGCTTCACCTGGTGCCAGTACCGCCGTGACGATCATGTTGGAGGTGCTGGAGCGCTGCTTTGCCAGCCGTTTGGCCACACCTGCCTGGCAAGAGCAGCTCAAGGCCTTGTTCCCCAGCTGGGGCGGTGATGTGCTCAGCAGCCGCAGCCGCAATACGGCGGTG
>JAAXIH010000025.1 GCA_012270465.1 Synechococcus sp. | reverse complement strand
GATGACACACGCAACTGCCGAAGAGAAAACACACTGGCCACGATCACACTCAACATCGCCAAAGCGAACAGGGGAGCCAAGGTCAAGGTGAGATCAATCTCTGGACTCACCAAGCTGATGAAGATGATGAAAATCACCAGCGCAATCAACATCGTGGCGCTGGTGAGCAAGGTGATGGCTCGGGTCGATAACGACACCCGATGGCGAAGCACACTTTTTTCATACTCCACCTCATCAGTGGGGATCAGGACATCACTGTTCTCTGCTGAGAGCTCCCGGTAGCGATCAATGATGCGTTGGCGCGTTGCCGTGATCCCATTGATCAGATTGCTAATCGCCACCAACAGAAATGCCGGAGCCATGGAGATTTGAATCGCCATGCTCAGATCAACCGAGGGATGATTCACCGCACACCACGTCCCGACAAGGTCAACGTGGCTCGGCTGCGGGGTAGGTGTTTCAACCAGGTGCCGCTGTGTGAAGCGGTCCTAGTAGGTATTCATCACGACTGTTTTTTCCTTTCAGCCTCGTCATAACGGGTTCACCAAGGGAGCGTCGAACCTTTGGTACTCCGACAAGTGGGCGATGAGGCGGGCCTGGGAAACCCGCCTTTTTCATGCCGGCGATTGCGGCAGCTTGAGCTCCGCGCGCCACTCACTTAAGGGCCGCTCCCAGGCATCCTCCAACTTGCAAGCCACCACACATTCAGCCTTTAAACCCATCTCAAAGCCGCGGCTGATGGCATGCAAGAGAGCTTCAAGGGGTCGGTCGTCTTGAAGCGTTTTGAGCATCCCACCAAAAATCAGCAGCACAGCCAATGGCGAACGATTTTGCGCCAGGTTGAAGGCCTGCAAACCAATCTCACCCACTCCATCAACCCCAAAACCAGTCAACACATGAACGATGTCGTGGGTTTCTTTGAGGCGATGCACGATGAACTCTTGATCACTGGTGATGGGCGCTGGGTCGATCAAGGTGTCAGGTGTGATGCCCTGAGATTTGAGTTGTGAGGCGTAGCACTGCCCCAAGCTCCCGGCGGGTAGCTGTTCGAGAGCATCGAGGTCGATAGGGGCAGGACGCCACTGCTCCTGAATCATCGCGGCGATCCCTGGCTGAGCGAGCATGTGGCGCATCATTTGAGCCGCCAAGGGACTGCCCTGAACGCTGGCCGCCACGGCATAAACGCTCTGCAGATCATCGGGATGCTGCAGAAATTTCCCCAGGCCCTTCAGCATCCGCAGCGACTGGAGGCGCTCATTGAGGTTGAACAGCACGAAGACAAGCGTCAGTGAGGTCCAACCCCTAGCAATGGAAAAGCCATGGCAAAGCCCTTGGAACGCAGTAGAACAAAACGCCTAGACACTGCAACCGATGCGAGCTGCTCTGATCGCGCTCAGCCTGGGGGCCGGGCTTGGACTACTGAGTGCGTGTAGCAACACAGCGGAAGCCGAGTCCAGAACAGCCTGGTGCGCCCTGTTTCGCGAGGGAGACAACAGCGCAGAACTGCCTGAGCCGGTGCCATGCCAATTCAGTCAGAAGCAGGGAGATGTGAGCGTCAGCATCGATGGCCAGAGCTACGACTTCGCCGGAAGCGAACAGGGCAAGACCTACCAGCGCGACAACCACAGCTTGGGGATTGGATTTAGCCGCCCAGACGATTTCACCCTTGTGGTCTTCTGGGACGATCCACGCCAGCAATAACCAAGGCTTTGTCAGCACATGCTGAAGCTGTGCTGATCACTGCAGATCAGCGCTTGAAAACTCATCAACATTTGGCCTTATCAGCCAGGTCGATGATGTCGGAAGGTGCTGAATTACTAGACCATTTACTGGAGGCCGTTGGCACGGTGGCGTGCTCAGCGCAATCGCCTTCCCACCGCGCCGCAGCCCATCAGGCCATGGGAGAAGCCCTTCAGATCCTGCGATCGGCCCCGATTGCACCGCTCAATGGCGTGCATCCCCAACACCTATCTCAGCCCTCTGAACTCGAAGGGGGCTGGCACATCTGCGTTGTCAAGAGCTTGCCCAAGCAATCCATTGCGCAAATCAACA
>JAAXIH010000023.1 GCA_012270465.1 Synechococcus sp. | reverse complement strand
CCCATCGGGGCGTTGGGCCGCTGGACGCCGCAGGTCTTGAAGCAGCCGCAAGATCCCACCGGGCTGCAACTTGCGCGCTTTGGCTTGCAAGTTGAGTGGGCCATTCCAGGCGCCGCGGCTGGTCAACTGCACCGAACCACTGCCTTGGGGCAACACCTCAGCGCTGACGTCAAAGCCCGGGTAGCGCAACACGCCGCTGAGCTGCAGCTGACGGCCCTTGATCCAAGCCAAGGCTGGATCGCTGACGCTGGCCTGGCCTTGCAACAGCAGTGGGTTCAAACCAAGGCGGCCATTGCCTTCCAGCACGCCATTGAGTGGCAAGGGGCGATTGCCACGCAGCCCCAAATGCAACGGAGCTAAGGCCCACTGGCGCGCCGCCCAGCGATAGCCAGCGCCACTGGGAACCACGCTGATGGAGCCATCGCCTTTCACCGCCTGCAGTGACTGCAACCGGTTGTCCTTCAGCCTGGCCACCACCTGCGTACTGGCTGAGGACAACCGCAAGGAGCCCGGTTGCCAGCGGCCTTGCCACAGCTCAGGGGCTTGCAGGCCGGCAACGCTGGGTTGCAGGAGGCTGAAGCGGGCGGAGAGCTTGGGCTGATTGGGCTTGCCCTCCACCGTGAGGCTGCCGGCAAATTCACCGCCCAAGTCGGGATCGAGGGTCTGCAAGGGCAGATCCTGAACACTCAATTCGGCCTTCACCGCACCGGCTGACCAGCGGCCTTGCAGCTCCACTGGGCTGAGGTCATCCAGGCGGGCATCGCCCTTGAACACCAAGGCATTGGGTTCACGCTGGATGGCGAGCTTCAGCGGCTTAATGGCCACTGGCGGAGCTGCGCTATCGAGCCGTTTCAGCTCCAGCTGGCTGTCGAGCGCCAGCAAGGGATCGCCACTACCCCAGCGGGCATCGGCTGTTCCGCTCAAGCCAAACGAGCCGACGGCACTCGTCAGTTCAGGGGCCTCGAACTGCAACCGCCAGAGAGCATCACGGCCCTGACCGCGAACAATCAGAGGCTGGCCGCCGAGCCCCAACCAGCTGGGATCGAGCCGCAAGCTGTTGAGTTTGAGCTCTAGATCAGGCCGTAATTCGCCCTCGGCCCGCAGGCGGGAGGTGCCCGAGCGCACCAGCAAGCGCTGCAGGCTGAGGCGCTGCCATGGGGCCCCGCGCCACAGGACTTTGGCGGCCGCATCACCGCGGCGATCAGCCCAGCGCCATGGACTGGGCTTGAGCTCCAGGCTGGTTCCGCCGCAGCGCCAACGCTGCTGCGGACTGCTGAACTCGCCAATGCGCAGCTGCCTGAGCTGCAGAGGCCCTTGGCAGCGCCATTGCTGGCCTTGACGGTTGAGCCGCAGGGAACCCGATGCCTCACCAGAACTGATCTGAGGTGGCCACGCAGGCGAAAGGCTGCCCAGCGCTGGCAGCGACAGACGCCGCAGCTGCAGCCGCAAATCCAACGCCGGCCTGCCGCCCCAACTGTTTTGCGCCCGCATCACCAACTGCGTTTGGCGCGGACCTAAACCCTTGGGCCGAAAGGCGCCATCAAAGCGAAGTTGCTCACTGGCCAAGTTGAGATCGAGGCGGCCACCGGTGAAGCGCCAAGGCCGGGCCCCATCGATGCTGAATTGCGCGGCATCGAGAAGCTTCAGCTTCAAGCGCAGCCGCGGCGGCGATTTCCCGGCGAGTTCAGGAAAGGTCCACAGTTGCCCTTGGCCATTGCGCTGCAGCTGCATCTGCAAGTTGCCGAGACCGATCTGAGCCACAGCGCTGCCCTGGCGCAAGCTGCCCATCAGATCCGGCAGCAGGGTGAGGCGCTGGACCGACATCACCGAGCCATCCGACTGCGATGGCAACACCTGCGTGGGCCCAAATTCCAGGCCCTGCAGACCAAAGCCCAGCAGGGGACCCAACTCAACGGGATGGTTCAGCCCAGCGCTGAGCTGTCTTTCAAGCCAGTTGTGGAATCCAGCGGCATCCCAGCGCGGCTGGGTTGAGCAGCCGGCAAGGGTCAGCAGCGCCGCACTCGAGAGGGGAAGAAGCACACGCCGGATCGATCGCCCCA
>JAAXIH010000227.1 GCA_012270465.1 Synechococcus sp. | reverse complement strand
AGCGCACACCAGCCAAACTGGTGCAAACGCAGGCCAAGATCACGGTTTTGGCCGATGCTGCTGCCTGTGGCGCTCTGGCCTGAACTGTTGTCGATTTTGATTGCTGCTGGTGATGGCTTCAGTGGCTGGGCCAGCTTGAACGACACGATCATGGGCGGCCGCAGCAGTGGCGAATGCTCCGTGAGCTCGGAAGGTTTGCTGATGCAAGCCGAGGTGGTGGCAGAAGGTGGTGGTTTTGTGAGTTGCCGTTCGCCGGTATGGCAACCACCCCTCGATCTTTCAACGGCAACGGCTCTACGCCTGAGGCTGCAGGGAGATGGACGGCGCTACAAACTCGCCGTTGCTGTCTCTGATCTGGCCGGGCGGTTGGGCGATCTGGTGCCTGGTGGCCTGCGTTGGGTGGAGGATTTCGACACGCAGGAGAGCGGCATCAGTGAGGTGGTGATTCCGTTCTCTGATCTCAAACCGGTTGTGCGGGCCAAGCCGGTGGGCCTTCCCCTGCGCTTTGAAGCGGCCAAGGTCTCGCGGTTGCAGATCTTGCACTCCCGCTTTGCCGATGACGGCGAGAGCAACCCTGGCTTCCGCGCCGGACCGTTGCGTCTCCAAGTGCTCTCGATTGAAGCCATTCGCTGATGGTCAGCCACTGGTTGCCTGCCAGCGAAAGGGATCCTGAAGGCTGTGAGCTGTTAACCCAAAGCATCTGCCGCGCAGCCGATCTGAGCCTGCCTCCCTATCGGCATGCTTTTGTGCCCTCGGAACAGCTCGGGGATAGCTGGATTGGGCGCTTGGAGGTTCGCGATAGCGACGGTCAACGGCAACCGGCGCTCGATCTTGAACTAGAGATCTATGGCGCAGCGGCCGATCCGTCGCTGCAGTTGAGCTGGTGCGATGACGACAGCCGTCCACTGCTGTGGCAGGGGCGCCATCCGGTGTGGATGGATGGCACCTCAGGGCAGTCTTGCGCCAGACCCGACGATGGCGTTCCGCTCGAAACGCTGGCTAGGCGCTTGCGAGCTGAACTGGTTCAGGGCTGATCGGTGACAGCACCCTTGCTGCTGCTGCTCACCAAGCGCGCGTACTTACCCAAGACACCCGTGCGGTAGCGCGGCTCGGGCCTCACCCAAGCTTGCTTGCGGCGCTCCAATTCGGCGGCATCCACGTTGAGCTGCAGCAGTTGTTGCTGGGCATCCACGGTGATGGAATCGCCTTCGTGCACCAGGCCGATCATGCCGCCAACAGCGGCTTCCGGCGCCACATGGCCCACAACCAGGCCGTAGGTGCCGCCGCTGAAGCGACCATCGGTGATTAGCGCCACTTTGTCGCCAAGTCCTTCGCCAACGATGGCTGCTGTGGGCGCCAGCATCTCGCGCATGCCTGGGCCGCCAACGGGGCCTTCATTGCGCACCACCACCACATCTCCTGCATGCACCTGGTTCGCCAAGATCGCCTGCAGGCACTGCTCTTCGCTTTCAAACACCCTGGCCGGGCCGGTGAGCACGGGTGTTTTGACACCACTGATCTTGGCGACTGCGCCTTCACTGGCGAGATTGCCTTTCAAAACAGCCAGGTGCCCTTTGGCATAGAGCGGATTGCTCAAGGGTCTGATTACCTCCTGACCCGCCGGCGGCTGCGAGGGAACATCAGCCAACACCTCTCGCAAGGTTTTGCCCTCCACGGTGCGGCAATCACCGTGCAGCAAACCACCATCGAGCAGCAGCTTCATCACTTGAGGAATGCCGCCGGCGTTGTGAAGGTCGACGGTGACAAAGCGACCGCTTGGTTTGAGGTCGCAGATCACCGGCACCCGCTGCCGAATCGTTTCGAAATCGTCGATGGAGAGCGGTACGCCTGCGGTTCGCGCAATCGCCAACAAGTGCAACACCGCATTGGTGGAGCCACCCACGGCCATGATCACGCTGATGGCGTTTTCAAAGGCTTCGCGCGTCAGCAGATCCAGCGGTCGAATGTTGGCGGCTACGGCCTCCACCAGCACCTCAGCTGAGCGCGCAGCGCTATCGGCTTTTTCAGGATCTTCCGCCGCCATGGTGGAGCTAAACGGCAGGCTCAACCCCATCGTTTC
>JAAXIH010000063.1 GCA_012270465.1 Synechococcus sp. | reverse complement strand
AATCTGCGGCAGGCCACTGGCTGCCAAACGGCGCTTGCTGTCGGCAACACCAACGAAGCCAACCGGCATACCAATCACCAAAACTGGCGCCCGGTCCCCTTGAGCCACTCGATCCAACAGCAGCTCCAAAGCCGTGGGAGCGCTGCCGATCAACACCACCGCTCCAGGGTGGGCCTGCAGGGCAGCAGCCATCCCCAAGGCCGCTCGGGTCTGCCCTTCAGGAGCCAGCGCAGGTGCCCACTGCAAAACGCTATGGACCGGGTTGGCAAACGTGCGGGCCGCCATCGGCGCCACGGCCGCCGCGGCCATCGCGGTGTCGGTGAGGATCACAGCCCCTTGGGCCAGGGCGCGCGACGCCGCCGTGCAGGCGCCAGGAGTAAACCGCAGCAGCGGTGCCAAGGCTGGATCACCACTGCTGTGAATCAACCGCTCCAACACCTCCTGCTCCAACAGCGGCAGCCCCGTTGGACCCAACAGGGCCTGGATCCGCTGGATGCTTTCCGTGAAGATCGGATGGTCCAAGCCCGCCGCTGATGCCGATCCATCTCTACTGGGGGGACGACGCCACGGCCCGTGAACGCGCCGTGCAGGAGCTGATCGATCAGGTCATTGAGCCGGCCTGGGTCAGCCTCAATCTCAGCCGGCTGGATGGCAGCAGCGCTGATCAAGCCGCCCAAGCCCTCAATGAAGCGCGCACCGCTCCCTTTGGAGGGGGAGGGCGCATCGTGCTGCTGCAGCGCAGCCCATTTTGCGAACGCTGCCCGGCTGAGCTGGCTGAGCAATTGGAAGCGGCCCTGCCGCTGATCCCTGAACAGAGCCACCTGGTGTTGGTGAGTGCTGGAAAGCCCGATGCCCGGCTCCGCACCACCAAGGCCCTGCGCAAAGTGGCTGAGGAAAAAAAGTTCCCCTTGCCAGCGATCTGGGATGGGGCCGGCCTGATCGAGTTGGTGCAACGCAGCGCCGCGGCAGCCCAACTGCAACTGGAGCCGGCCGCGGCTGAACTGCTGGCCGACACCATCGGCAACGACAGCAGCCGTCTGGCCGGTGAGCTGGAAAAGCTTGCGCTCTATTGCGGCGAGAAGGCTGTTGATGTGGCGGCTGTCAAAGCCTTGGCGGGACCGGCGCAGCAGAACGCCCTCGCCGTTGGAGAAGCCTTACTCGCGGGTGATGTGGGCGGCGCGCTGACGCAAATCGATGGGCTGATGGCAGCCAATGAGCCGCCCCTGCGTCTGGTGGCCTCCTTGGTGAGTCAGCTGCGGGGTTGGCTCTGGCTGACGCTGCTGGAGCAGAGCGGTGAACAAGACCCAACGGTGATCGCCAAGGCCGCAGGCATTGGCAACCCCAAACGGATCTACGTGATGCGCAAACAATTGCGCGGCGTCAGGCCGCAACGGCTGCTCAAGTTGCTCGGCAGGCTTCTGGATGTGGAGGCCGCGTTAAAGCTCGGCAGCCCAGCGGATGTGGCCTTTCGTGATGGGCTGCTGGGCCAGAGCGGATAATCGGCAGCTGGGTCGCTCAATCCATGGCGCTGCTGGTTCAGAAATACGGGGGCACCTCCGTGGGCAGCGTGGAGCGCATCCAGGCCGTTGCCAAGCGCGTTGCTAGAGCGCGCCTCAATGGCGATGACCTGGTGGTGGTGGTCTCCGCGATGGGCCACACCACCGATGAGCTCACAGCACTGGCGCGCGCCCTCAATCCCGATCCCCCCCAGCGGGAGATGGACATGCTGCTGGCCACCGGTGAGCAGGTCTCGATTGCCTTGCTCTCGATGGCCCTCCAGGCCGAAGGCGTGGCCGCCACGTCGATGACAGGGCCCCAAGTGGGGATCGTCACCGAGTCGGCCCATGGCCGCGCCCGGATCTTGGAAGTGCGCACCGAACGGGTCAAACGCCGGCTGCACGACGGCCATGTGGTGGTGGTGGCTGGCTTTCAAGGCACCAGCACCGGCAGCGCAGGAACCCCGGAAATCACAACCCTGGGCCGCGGCGGTTCCGACACATCAGCGGTGGCCTTAGCCGCAGCACTGGGAGCCGATGCCTGTGAGATCTACACCGACGTTCCGGGTGTGCTCAGCACCGATCCGC
>JAAXIH010000093.1 GCA_012270465.1 Synechococcus sp. | reverse complement strand
TTGCTCCCACATCAACGGGCAGCTGATTGGCGACATCGCAAAGCGCAAACCCTGCGCGTGGGCGACCACCAATTGCTCAGCGAAACGCACACCGGCTACGCCAAAACGCAGTTCAGGCCATTGATTTGGCAGGGTCTGGAGCAGCTCCAACCACCAAGGCTCCTGGCTCCAAGCCAGTTCGACGTGATGAAAGCCAGCGGCGGCAACAGCATCAATCTGCCGCTGCGCTTGCGCTGGCGAGCCTGGTCGCAACACCGCGAGCAAGGGCGATTGCCGCAGTGAATCACACAGGCCAGAGGGGTCGCCGCGGCGCACCCCTGCTGCCATCAGACGTAGTCGGCAACTTTGGCGTCGCGGCTGATCAGCAGCTCTTGAAGCTGCTCAGCATCCACGGTTTCCATCTCAACCAGCATCTCTGCCAGTTCATCAAGAAGGGCACGGTTGTCGCTCAGCACCTGCACAGCACGGGTGTAAGCAGCATCCACCAAGGTCGACACCTCTTTGTCGATGGTGGCTGCAGTGTCTTCTGAGAAGTCGCGCTCAGAAGCGATGTCGCGGCCGAGGAACATGCCGCCTTGGGAGCGGCCCAAAGCCACAGGTCCGAGCTTGTCGCTCATGCCGAAGCGAGTCACCATCTGGCGCGCCACACGGGCCACCTGCTGGAGGTCATTGGATGCACCGGTGGTGACTTCGTCTTCGCCGTACACCAACTCTTCGGCAACACGGCCGCCCAAGGCCACTGCCATCTGGTTCTGCAGATAGGAGCGGGAATAAAGGCCTGATTCCATGCGCTCTTCACTGGGGGTGAAGAAGGTCAAACCACCAGCTTGGCCGCGAGGAATGATGCTGATCTTCTGAACGGGGTCGTAGTCAGGCATCAGGGCACCGACCAAGGCATGACCTGACTCGTGATAAGCCACCAAACGCTTGCGCTTCTCGCTCATCACGCGGTCCTTCTTCTCAGGACCAGCCATGACGCGCTCGATGGCGTCATTGATCTCATCCATGGAGACCTCGCTGAGCTGACGGCGAGCCGCAAGGATGGCGGCCTCATTCAGCAGATTGGCCAGGTCAGCACCAGTGAAGCCAGGGGTGCGCCGGGCCACTTTGTCGAGGTCAACGTCTTTGGCCAGGGTCTTGCCGCGGGCATGCACGCCGAGCACCTGGAGACGGCCGCTGTAGTCGGGGCGATCCACCACAACCTGACGGTCAAAGCGACCAGGACGCATCAGGGCTTGATCCAGCACGTCAGGGCGGTTGGTGGCCGCAACGATGATGATTCCGGTATTGCCTTCAAAGCCATCCATCTCCGTCAGGAGTTGGTTCAAGGTCTGCTCACGCTCGTCATTGCCGCCACCAAGACCGGCGCCGCGTTGACGACCCACCGCATCAATCTCGTCGATGAAGACGATGCAAGGTGCGTTTTTCTTGGCCTGCTCAAACAGATCGCGCACACGGCTAGCGCCGACACCCACAAACATCTCGACGAATTCCGAGCCGGAAATCGAGAAGAAGGGAACGCCTGCTTCACCAGCAACAGCTTTGGCGAGAAGGGTTTTACCGGTGCCAGGAGGGCCAACCAGCAGAACGCCTTTGGGAATCTTGGCGCCAACCGCAGTGAAGCGATCGGGGTTCTTGAGGAAGTCGACGACTTCGGTGAGCTCGAGCTTGGCGCCTTCGATGCCGGCGACATCTTCAAAGGTCACCTGGGTTTGGGGTTCCATCTGGACCCGGGCTTTGCTCTTGCCGAAGCTCATGGCGGGATTGCCACCACCACCTTGGGCGCGGCGCAGCAAGAAGAACAATCCACCCAGCAGCAGCAAGGGGAAGAGCAGGCTGCCCAAAGCCGACTGCCATGCCGGTGACTGACGGCTGGGCTGAACGTCGATATCGACGTCGTGCTCGCTGAGGAGATTCAGCAGGTTCTTATCGGGGGCGAGGTTGACCTGGGCGCGCTGGCCATCGCTCTTGACTGCCAGTGCTGTGCCGCGATCAGGGGCGATCAGCACCTTGGAGATTTCGTTGCTCTGAACGGCCTCAACGAAGTCGCTGTAGCGGAGGTTGACCGGAGCGTTGTTGGGCGTATTGGAGCGCCCACCGACAAACGCGGTGCCGAGGGCGATCAACACAACCATGAGCAGGACATACAGCCCCGCGTTGCGCCAACTCTTCTTTGCGGCCAAGGCTCTACCCCTCGAGATTACGGAATGTTAACTGCAGTCGCCCGTTAGGCGGCACGCAGCACGTCAACCACGCTGCGGAAGGCAAACCACTCGGGAATGTCCTCGCCACTGCGCAGCATCTTGCGGAACTGAGTACCGCTGAGCTTTTTGACGTGCAGGTTGCTGGCTTCGGCGTGCTCAGCCGTCACATAGCCCTCTTCGTCGGTGTAAACGAGGTTGAGCGAAGGAACGGTTTGCATCCCCAGCTCGGGGGCGTTCTCGCGGGCGAAATCTTGGGCTTGATAGGGGCCGTAGAAGTCATCACCACTCACCGACGACTTACAGCCGGCCATGTCGCGGCCAATGATGAAGTGGGTGCAGCCGTAGTTCTTGCGGATGATCATGTGCTGCAGCGCTTCGCGCGGGCCAGCCATGTGCATCGAGTAGGGCAAGTAGGCCCAACGGATGCGGGAATTGTCGACCTCCTCAGCCAAACGCTCATAGGTCTGGAAGCGAACAGCCCCGGGGATGTCGTCGCCTTGGGTGGGGCCGCAGGTGGGGTGCACGAGGACAACGCCGTTCTCACTGACGTTCTCGGCATGCAGAGCTCGGGTGAAGAGCTCGTAGTGGGCGCGGTGAATCGGGTTGCGGCACTGGAAGGCCACCACGTCTTCGCCCGAGGGCAGGCCAGCACGCACTTCAGCGGGCGTCTTGCAGGGGAAGGGACGCTGGGGGAGTTCCATGCCAACGATGGAACCGCCCAGATAAAAGCGGCCTCGTTCGGTGGCGATCATGCGCACGGCCGGGTGCTCCAAGGAGCTGGTGCCGTAGCAACCGAGAGCCTCACGGGCTTTATCGGGCTCCCACTTGCTCTCCACGGTCATCACCGCGAGGTTGCGGCCCTGGTAGGTGAGAAGCAGGCGCTGACCAACGGCGATGTCATCCCGATCGGTGTCCATCACGATCGGCAGGCCAAACAGCAGGCCTGAGGTGGTGCGGTTGCTCTCGACAACCGAGCGGTAGTCCTCCTCGCCCATGAAGCCGCGTAGGGGGGAGAAACCTCCCACCATCAAAAGCTCCACATCGCACGCGTTGCGATCACTGCACTCGATGCGGTGATCAACACCGGCGATGGCTGCATCCCACTGATCAGCAGGCAACCGCAGATCCACCAGCGTGCCGCCGTGGGGTGCAATCAGTGCCTGGGGAGCGGTGCTGGTCATCGAGCCGGGGGCGAAATGCGGTGGAATTCTTCCAGATCAACGGCCCCCGGAGGGAGCCATCAGGCTTGCTCCAGGCGGCCGTAGAGCTCACCAGAGACCTGAACATCCAACACCTCACGGCCACCCATGTCGGAGTCGGAAGGCTGAACGGCGGTGAAGACACCAGCGAATTCGCCGGTCTCGGCATCAACCCGGGTGATGGAGAAGGACATGGTGCCGGTGCCATCGATGTAGCGCTTGACGTTCTCACTGTTGAGTTCGTCCTCCCCGATGTCCTGAGCAGCCACCAGACCCTGGGCGTAGCCAACACCGGTGGTCAGCGCACGGCCTTTGGGATCGAGGAAGTTGCTGGTGCGGTAGCTGGGGGTGCGGTACTCACCGTTGAAATCGGTGCTGGTGGTGATGGCAGCGCCATCGGCCGTGGCCAGCAGCTGCTTGCTGGAGAAGGTGAACGGAATTTCCTCACCACCGGGTAGCAGCACGGTGATCGGCTGGAAGTCGATGCCGCCTTTCTCTTTGAACTCGAGACCGCTCTCGGTGACAGCTAGATCGCCGTAAACAGAGTCGAGGCTGGAGGTGTAGCGGGTCAGGATCCGGCCTTCCACGAACTGGGCTTCCTGACGCTTGTTGGTGGGCTCACCTTTGACCGCCACGGTGCTGGGGTGGAAGCACATCTCCTGCAAGGAGTACTTGCCACCAGCGGTGAGGCTGATGCTGCCGCGGGCCGACTCCGGCAAGGAGAAACAGTCGTTGGCCAGGCCAGTGTTGTGAATGTCGTCGTAGGTCAGATCGGCGCGATCGATCGATTTGGCGTCACCACTGCAGGCGGTCAGCAGTGCCAGACAGGCCGCCAAACAAAGAGCAACGGTTGTCCGCAGCAGGGAACGCATGGGCCAGCAGTACATCGTGAGCGCGATCGTACAACTGAAAACCACCGTCCCTCGTAGGATGTCGCGGCTCTCAACATGGTTCGATGTCTGCCCCCCAAAGCGACTGGACGGCGCGCCTCCAACGCTGGTGCACAGAAGGGGCTGAGCTCTGCGAGCAAGCCGGCAACGATCCCGAGCAGCTTCTGGCGGTGTTGAGGCAGCTCGAGCAGCTGCACCGCGACCTACAAGACGGGCCTTTCCGCAGCAGCCTGCCCTCTGATCGCCAGCAGCTCTACAAGTTGCTGCAAGCCATCGAGCAAAACGGCGGCTGGCCTTACATCCCCCGGTTGCAGCTCAAAACCTTCATGGAGCTGCTGGAACCAGGCAGTGAGCACGACGCGCCTGATCAATCAGCACTGGCCGCCTGAGGCAACTGCAGCCGCAGGCGATCCAAGAGGCCATGGGCCAATGCCAATTTGCTGCAGGGGCCCATGGCTTCGGGGCTGGCCCCTTGGCTGAGCAGCCAGCCCTGATTGGCTGAGGCTGCAAAGCCAACCCCTTCTTGATCGATTGGATTGGCGAAAAGCAGATCGCAACCTTTGCGCTGAAATTTCGCCTCGGCCTGGGTCAGCACATCGCCGCTATGGGCCGCAAAACCCATCAACACCTGATTCCCCGAGCGACGCTGCACCATCTGGTGCAGCAAGTCCGGAACCATTTCCCAACTCGCTGGGCTTTGCAAGACCTCCTGCAGCTCCTGCTTGCTGAGCTTGCCGCTCAAGGGCTGCCGCAGACGCTGATCAGCCACAGCAGCCGCCATCACCACCGCTGCAGCACTGGCCTGATGGCGCTGCAGCAACTGCTCCAATTCAGCGGCCGTGCCAAACCGCTGGCAGTTCAACCCTTCGAGCAGCCCAGGCTCCAGCTGCAGCGGACCGTGCAACAGGCGAACCTGGGCCCCGCGCCAGCGGGCCGCTTGGGCCAGCAGCACCCCCATCAACCCGGTGGATGGATTGCTCAAAACACGGGCCGGATCGAGGAACTCCTGGGTGGGCCCGGCTGTGATCAGCAGCTCCACCCCCTCGAAATCACGCTGAACCCCATGCACCGCCAAGGAGGCTGCCGCCTGCAGCAGCAAGCTCGGCTCCACCATCCGGCCGCTGCCGCGCCGATCACAGGCCAGCAAACCTTCCGTGGCCGGCGGCAAAGCCAACAGCGGGCGATCGCTCTGCAAAAGCTGCCAATTGCGCTGCACCGCAGGCGATTCCCACATGTCGGTGTTCATCGCTGCCGCCGCGAGCACTGGGGCCCGGGTGGCCATCAGCGTGGAGGCCAGCAGGGTGTCAGCCAGGCCATGCACCAGGCGCGCCAGCGTGCTGGCACTCAGCGGCACCAGCAACACCAAATCAGGCCACTCAGCCAACTCGATATGGAGCGGCCTTGGCTCGTGATGGCTCCATTGATCAGCGTCGAGATAGCAGCGGTGACGCGACAGGCTGGCCAAGGCCACCGGGCTCACCAGTTCGGCCCCGCTGGGTGAGAGCAGGCAACGCACCTCAGCCCCGCGCTTCACCAGCGCGCTAACGAGCTGCGGCAACTTCACCGCCGCGATGCTGCCGCTTCCCGCCACCAAAATGCGCCGCCCAGCGAGGGGCTCAAGCGGATCGAGAGGAGCGCTGGCCATCAGTCCTCGTCGAAGGGTTCCTGATCAACCAAATGCACGTAGGGGCGAACCAGTTCTGGGCGATGGATGGCCAGGGCCCTCAACAAATGCCAGTCGCCAAGCCCATCAAATGGGGAGGGGTAATCGTCGTCCTCCAGTCGCTGGGCGAGGACCGCCACGCTGGCCTCGGTCTGGGCGGCCAGCAGTTCTTCAGTGATCAGGCCGGTTCCGGACATGTTTGATAGCTTCGAATCAAGTCCCCCAGGGGAATTAGCTCAGCTGGTAGAGCGCTGCGATCGCACCGCAGAGGTCAGGGGTTCGAATCCCCTATTCTCCATCGCCATGATGGCCTGGCCGCTGCTGCTGGCTTCCCTGCCCCTGCTGCAAACCGCGCAGGAGAGGATCGTTTTGCTTGATGTTGGCCCCCTGCAGCCGCTGCCGGCTTGGGCCCAGGCAAGCGAGCAATCCAGCGAAAATCGCCCAGCCGCCATGCGCGTGGCCTGGACCGAGCGCCAGCAACTCGATGGGCCTGGCCGCTGGAGAGTGGCCTACGGAATCGACTGCAAGGGACGGCGGATTCGCCGCTTAAGTGCGCCGCTGGATCTCAACGCAGGAGGCTTTGCCAAACAAGCTCCCATCAGCGGTGAAGCTGGTTTTTGGTATCCCGAACGGCCCTTCACGCTGCTGAGCCGCCTGCTGCAACAGGCGTGTGCACCCCAGCGATGAGGGGCGGGAGTTTATCCCTCAGCACCTCAATGGGGTACAAAGGGTCACCAACCTCAATGGTGAGCGATGTCGCAGTCCAAGCGTGAACAGGTCGTCAGCCACCTCCGTTACATCCGCCAAGAACTGCGCGAAATGCATCAAGGCGTCATGGATGACGGCCTGCTGCCCGAAAGCGGTGAAGTCCGTGGTGTGATGGCACAGATGGAAGCGCTGCTGGAACTGCTGGAAGGCAAAGGCAGCCGCAAGGCCAAGGAAGTCAAATCCTGAGCTGGCACCACCTGTAGTGGTTGAGGCAACCACAAGGACCAGATGTTGTGTATAAAGGGCCTGGCGGAGCACCGGGCCAGGTGATGGGGATCCCAGGCTCGCTTCGCCAGATCTTCCCAATCAACCAAGCACGACCAGGTAACGGGCTCCTACCTGCTTGACCCAGCGGGTGACCTCTTCTGTGAGGTCGCGTCCAGCCAGACCGATGCAGCCTGCGGTGCCATCGAGGCTGACGTCCTCATGGATGCCGAAATGGCCCCGGGTCGTGCCAAAGAGTGGATCAACGGGAATAAACCAACTGCGGCCGATCTCATAGAGATCGCCGGAATGAAGCTTGATCGGAGCCCCCACGCTGTAGGCGCCAGGCGGCAGTGGCGCGTGGTTCCCCGGTCTCCAGAAACGATCCAGGCGCTCCGTCTCAGGGCGCCCCGTCACCGTCGCCCAACGGCGCAGAGGCTGCTCACCACGCCAGAGGGTGAGATCCCAGAGGCGATTGCCACGTCGATCGCGCTGGGCTGTTGGGGCCAGTTCAAGCCAGGGCTCCTCGCTTTGGGCCACGTGCTTGGCGAACTCAGTGGGCAGCGCTGGATCCGGCAGCTCTTGCGGTTCCCCCAAAAAGAACGGAAGCATGGGGCACGTTCGAGGCGGCGCCGAGCTTCGCGGATTTCCGCTCACCAGCGGAAAAAAGCAGGACAGCGCGCAAACCGAATCCCACGCGACTCAAGCGATGCAAGCGACGCGACTCAACCGGCTCAGCGGTCAGCTGCTTAGCCGCCTCAGCCAATGGGCCGAAAACCCATGGCGCCGCTTTTCGCTGCTGCTGCTGGTGCTCTTGGCCGGCTTCAGCGCTGGGGTGAGCATCGGCTCGGTCGCCGGTGTGCTGATGGTGATCGACCCAGTCGGAGCCCTGGTGGTGGTGGCCGCCTCAGAGCTCGCCATCAAGGCCCGCCGGCCGCTGCTCAAGCGGGGCGGCGACAAGCTGCCGCTGGGCCTTTTAGACATGGCCCGCATGGGAATCGTTTATGGCCTGCTGCTCGAAGGCGTTAAGTCGAGCATTTAATCCCTGCTTCGCGGCCGAAATCGAACAGCGTTCATAGCTTGTGGAAGTTGATCGCTACCAGGGCCGATGACTGCCACCCGTGAGCGTTTCTTTCTTGAACTCGAGCCTCCGATGGAGGAGCTGCGCGGCAAGCCCCATGTGGTGATCGTTGGTGGTGGATTTGCCGGCATCAAGGCCTGCAAGGCCTTCAAAGGTGCTGATGTGCGCGTCACGCTGATCGACAAGCGCAACTTCAACCTGTTCCAACCGCTGCTGTATCAAGTGGCGACAGGCCTGGTCTCCCGCGGCGATGTGGCCACGCCATTGCGCCAGTTGGTGGGGGCCCAGCGCAATGTGCAGGTGCTGCTTGGTGAGGTCAGCGAGATCCAAACCGAAGCCAAGCAGGTCATCTTCAATGGCAAGGCCATGGCCTATGACCACCTGATCCTGGCCACCGGATCAGGCAGCAGCTTCTTTGGCCATGACGACTGGCGCGGCATTGCCCCGCCGATGAAGATCCTCGAGCACGCTGAAGAGATTCGCCGCCGGCTGCTGATGGCCCTCGAGCAGGCCGAGCAAACCCCCAACGGCGACGAGCGGGCCTTTCTGCAAACCGTTGTAGTGGTTGGCGGCGGCCCCACCGGCTGCGAAATGGCCGGCGCCATCAATGAGCTGATGCGACGCTCGATGGCCAAAGACTTCAACCAGCTCGACCCAGGGGCCACCCGGATCATGGTGGTGGACCCCGGCGATCGGCTGCTGAAGGCCATGCCAGAAGCCTGCTCAGCAGCTGCCGCGAAGCAATTGCAAGACATGGGCGTGGAGCTCTGCTTCCACAGCCGGGTTCAGTCGATCGTTCCGGGTGAAGTGCTGCTCACCACCCCCGAGGGTGAGCGCACGATCAGGGCGGCCAACGTGTTCTGGACCGCTGGAGTGCGCGCCTCTCACCTCGGTAAAAAGCTGGCCGAAGCCACCGGCTGCGAGGTGGACCGCGGCGGGCGGGTGCTGGTGGAGCCCGATTTCTCCATTCCCAATCACCCTGAAATCCGGGTGGTGGGCGATCTCTGCAGCTACAAACACACCGCCGATGGCAAGCCATTGCCGGGCATGGCTGGACCAGCGGTGCAGATGGGCGGCTGGGTCGCCAAAGACATTCGCGCCCAGCTGGAGGGCCGCAGCCACAAATCCTTTGCCTGGTTTGATTTCGGCAGCATGGCGGTGCTGGGCCGCCTGGGGGCGGTGGCCGACCTGCGCGGCGTCAAGCTGGCGGGCCTACCGGCCTGGGCGCTGTGGGCCGTCGCCCACCTGGCCTTCATGCCCGATGAGGAAAATCGCCTGTCGCTGCTGGTGAAATGGCTCTGGGCCATCCTCACCAGGCAACGGGGATCGCTGCTGCTGACCGGGATGCCCAGCCAGCACGTGGGGCTGGAAGGAGGCTCGGCACCTTTCCCCATGGGCCTGCACAGCGAGCCATCGATCGCCGAAATGGACGGAACCATGGAGAAGGCCATGGAGAACTTCCGCGACCTGGAAAGCCCCGCCGAGCCGGCCTCAGCCCAACCCAGCAGCTGAGCTCGCAGGCTCAGTGGCTGCCATCAGATAAAGCAGGGCCATGCGCACCGGGATTCCGTTGCGCACCTGCTCTTCCACCAGCGATCGGCTGGGGTCATCGAGCAGCTCACCACTGAGCTCAACGCCGCGATTCACCGGGCCGGGGTGCAGCACAGGCACCGGCTTGCCGCAGCGCTCCAGCCGGCGGTGGCTGAGTCCATAGCGCCGGTGGTAGGCCTCCAGGCTGGTGATCAACTGCTCCTTCATGCGCTCCTGCTGCAACCGCAGGGTCATCACCGCATCAGCACCCTCAAGGGCACGATCGAGGTCGCGCTCGATGCGCAAACTGCCGCGCTGCGCCACCAAATCCTGCGCCTGGCCAGGCGGGGGGGCTTGGGTGAACTGGCTAAAGGCATCGGGCAACAGGCTGGCCGGGCCGCAGAGCACCACATCCACACCGCAGGCGGTGAGCGACCACAGGTTGGAGCGGGCCACACGCGAATGCAGCACGTCGCCAACAATCACGATCCGCTTACCCGCCAGCGCCTCAAGCGTGGGGGTGTCCGGGTTGAAATGACGCGCGAGCGTGAAGAGATCCAGCAGGGCTTGGCTGGGGTGGCTGTGCAAGCCATCACCGGCATTGAGCACCGCTGTGCGGCAGCCAGCCGCCTCAAGATCCCTGGCCAACTCCGCCGGCACACCCGCGCAGCGGTGACGCACCACCAACACATCGGCGCCCATGGCCACATAGGTGCGGGCGGTATCGAGCAGGCTTTCGCCTTTGGCTAAGGCGCTACTGGCTGGCGAGAAGCTCTGCACATCAGCCGATAAACGCCGCGCCGCCAACTCAAAACTGCTGCGTGTCCGCGTGCTGGGCTCAAAAAAAAGGGTTGTGACCAACCGGCCCTGCAAAGCCGGCAACCGCCTGGGGCCACTCATGGGCAAGGCCCGGAAGCGATTGGCGAGTTCCAGCACGGTGGCG
>JAAXIH010000192.1 GCA_012270465.1 Synechococcus sp. | reverse complement strand
AAGCACACGCCGGATCGATCGCCCCATGCCCGACGGCGCTCTTTGTCCGGAGTCGGCGCAATATAGGTTCGTTTGCCCGGACGCTCCATGGTGGCTGATCCATTGCTGTTAAAGGCCGGTAGCTGGCTGGCCATCGCCGGAGGTGTGCTGCTGGTGCTGACCGTGCTGGCCTTTGTGATGGGTTGGGGCGTGCGCTTTCGCTTGGTGGGGGTCAGCAGCTTCACGCTGCTGCTGGCCGCAGGCTGCGGCGCCTTCGCCATCAGCTACAGCCCGCGCAGCAGCATTGAAGGGGCCCTGGTGGTGCCGGTGGTCTTCGACAACGGCAGCAACCTGGTGGTGGCCGCAGCCCCGGCTGATTTCCCCCTGGAAGCGGCCGGCCCCAGCGCTGAGCAAGTAGCCAGCAATCTCCGCGGCGGCGGCCGCAACAGCAGCGATGGCTTGGTGCATGTGCGGCTGCGCCAGTTGCAGGCCCAAAGCAACGGCAGCAGCAAGCCCACCGTGCTGGCAGAAGCCACCAAAGACCTGCGCAGCGGCGAGGTGACCCTGGTCTCACCTGCGACGGGTCGGACCAAGAACTGACACCGTCAAGCCCCCCAAGGTGTTTTCTGACGACTGAAATAAAAACAGCCGTACGGGGTTCTCGATGCTGCAGCGCCGCCATCTGCACCTGGTGTTGGGCTTGGCTGCCTGTTTCAGCCTGGGCAGCGCCAACGCAGCTGCGAGCCAGCTGCTCGAGACCGTGAAACAAAACAAGCAACTGGCGACCCAACTCTGCGGCCAATTCCGCAAGCTCAACGCCAGTGGCCAAAAAGCCCATGACCCAGCGGCCATCCAAGCCACCGCTGCGCAGCAGGGCCTGAGCCAACTGGATGCCGAAATCCTCACCACCTATGTGGTGGGCATGTATTGCCCTGACGTGCGCTGATTGCCGTGATCGGCTCCCCCGTATCCCTGCCGCTGCGGGACGGGGTTGAACTCAGCGGCCTGCTGTGGAGCCCCAGCGGCAATGGACCTTTTCCAGCGCTGTTGATGCGTCAGCCCTATGGGGCCCGCATCGCGTCCACCGTTGTTTATGCCCATCCCAGCTGGTACGCCCAGCAGGGGTATCTGGTGTTGGTGCTCGATGTGCGCGGACGCGGCAACTCGGGCGGCGACTTCAGCGGCTTTGGCACTGAGGCAAGCGACGGGGATGACGCCCTGGCCTGGCTCAAAGCGCACCCGCTCTGCAATGGCCGGGTGGGCAGCTACGGCTTCAGCTACCAAGGGCTCACCCAACTGCTGGGCAGCGACAACAACCTGCTACCCGATGCCCTCGCCCCAGCGATGTGCGGGCTCGATGAACGCCTGCATTGGGCCAGCGAGGGCGGGGCGCACTGGTGGGTGCTCTCGTTGAGCTGGGGGTTGCAATTGGCCGCCGAAAGCTGCCGGCGCCGCGGTGATCAACAGGCCTGGCAAGCCATCAAGGACTGCCTGGCGGGCGCTCAGCAAAGCCGCCATGGCCTGGCGCTGCTCCAGCAGCACGACCCCAGCAACCCAGTGCTGCAGTGGCTGCAAAGCGATCCAAGCCAAACAGAGGGCTGGCAGCGCCACCAACCGAGCCCTGAACGGTTGCGCCAACCGATGCAACTGCTGGAGGGCTGGTGCGACCCCTACCTGCGCGGCGGCCTCGATCTCTGGCAGCAATCGCTGGATTGCGGCGGATCGCCGGAGCTGATCATTGGCCCCTGGAGCCACCTCAGCTGGGACCGCCGTGTGGGCAGCTCTGACCTAGGCCCGGAAGCCTGCGGCCGCGTTGATCAATGGCAGCTGGCCTTTTTCGATCAACACCTGCGCGGCCAGCAGCGGCCCGAGCAACCCAGCTGCTGGGCTTACGACCTGCTCAGCCACCAATGGAGCCAGAAAGATCCACGGCTGAGCCCTCAATTCCACTGGGGCCTGAGCAGCGATGGGCTCGCCGCCAGCCGCAGCGATGAAGGGGAGCTCAAGGCGCAGCAATCGGGCAGTGGCCACGTGGTGTGGGTGCATGACCCCTGGCGCCCCGTACCAGGGCGCGGCGGCCATTTGGGGCTCGATGCGGGCTTGTGTGATCGCGCTGATCTCGATGCCCG
>JAAXIH010000241.1 GCA_012270465.1 Synechococcus sp. | reverse complement strand
AGCTTCTACGAGGAGCGCTACTCCGCCTCCGACATGCTCCCTGGCATGCCGGATTTCATTGCCCTGGCCCGGGCGTTTGGCGTTGATGGTGTGCACATCACCGATCGCGATCAGCTCAAACCGCAGCTGCAACAGGCGCTCGCTACCCCTGGGCCGATGTTGATCGACGTGCACGTGCGCCGCGGCGAAAACTGCTACCCGATGGTTCCTCCCGGCAAGAGCAACGCCCAGATGGTGGGCCTACCCAGCCACCCCGAGCTGGCCTTGAGCGAACGGCGCACCTGCAGCCAATGCGGCCATAGCAACCCCAGCGAACACCTCTTCTGCAGCAACTGTGGTCACGGCTTGTAATCGAGTCGTTTTGAGTCCGTCAGCGGCGGGATTACCGCGTTGAACACCGTCCTCATCTACCTCGTCAAATTCATTGAGGTGATGGTGGTGTCCTGCGTGTTCAATCCCAGCAATTGGGATCAATGCTGGCGGGTCAACGAATGGATGAGTCCCTACGTCAAAGATTTCCAGGAATTCCAAGCCAAGCCGCCCTACAGCGAAGAAGAGAAGAAGTGGCGGGAATATCACACCGGTGTTCAAGCCGCCGATGACGAACTCAACCCCTAGCGGTAGTACTGGCAGGCTTCGGCGGGGCCAAAAGATCCTTCCTCACGCCCCAAGGCACGCGAGGCTTGCGCCGCATCGATGCGATTGAGGTGATAGCCAAGGCAAGCGTTGCGTTTGAGCTGGTAGTCGATGGTGGCGTAGATGAACCAAGCCACCGCAATCCCGCCGGCGATATAGGCGCCATTGATGAGGTGCTTCTAGAGCTTCACGACAGCATTTCACGCCCTTTTTCAAGCGCCTGCTTCTGGGCGTCATTGAGTTGCGGATAGCTCAGGCCCAGGGCCTTGAGCCGTTCAATGATGGTTTTGGTCACCACCAAACGACCAAACCATTTGTTGTTCATCGGCACGCAATACCAAGGGGCATAGCTGGTGCTGGTGTTCCGCATCATCGACTCAAACGCATCTTGGTAGTCGTCCCAATAGCGGCGTTCCTCCAGATCACTCAGCGAGAACTTCCAGTTTTTCTCAGGGCGCTCAAGCCTCCGCAGGAAGCGCTTGCGCTGCTCATCGGCGCTGATGTGCAAGAAAAACTTGAGCACCACGATTCCATTGCGGGTGAGGTGCTTCTCGTAGGCATTGATGTCCTCATAGCGATGGTCAAACAACTTTTTGCCCGTGAGGCTCTCGTGCAATCCCTGCTTGGAGGCGAGGTTGTGCACCTTCACCACCAACACGTCTTCGTAATAGGAGCGATTGAAGATGCCGATCTCTCCGCGCGCTGGCACTTCCTTGCTGTAACGCCACAACCAGTTGTGGCTCATCTCATCGCTGGAGGGCTTTTTAAAACTGCGCACCCGCACCCCTTGCGGGTTCACGCCACTCATCACGTGCTTGATGGTGGAATCTTTGCCAGCGGCATCAATGGCCTGGAGCACCACCAACACACCCCAGCGCCCATCGGCATAAAGCACATCTTGAAGCTCAGCGAGCTGCTCTACGCCGCCTTGCAGCAACTCAGCAGCTTGTTTTTTGCCCGCGATCTCGCCGGTGAAGTCGGGGTTTTGATGCTTTAGGCGAAAGGAATCGTCGGTCGAAACCTGGTAATGATCAATGTCATTCCAACAAGGAGCCACGCAACCATCTCGCGGGGGACTGACCTCAGCTCTAAGGCGCAGCCACAGGCTGTGCCCCCGATTAGGGACAATGAATTCAGTTTTCGCAGTGAAATGGGCTGGCGGCGCTGGCAAACACTCTGTGCAGCACTCCTGGCCAGCCTGATGCTGGCCTGGCCCGCTGCCGCCTGGGCCGCGGAGGTGTTGCAGGTGCGTGAGCCTGATCTGCTGCTCATCGGTGATCACAACCGCACCTACAGCGTGCGATTGGCCTGCATTGCTCCGGTTGCCGGAGAAGAAACGGCAGCCTTAAAGCTGCTGAGAACCAAGCTGCCCCGCCGTCAGCGCGTCAACTTGATGCCGATGGGCAGCCGCGATGGCTTGCTGCTGGCTCGCGTCAGGCCCCTGGGGCAAGAGCAAGATCTCAATGACCTGCTGATCACAGCAGGACT
>JAAXIH010000144.1 GCA_012270465.1 Synechococcus sp. | reverse complement strand
CCATGCACCATCGAAAGAGCTGTCTACCAGAAGAGTCTCACCAGCAGGCCATCGCTTAACGAGGCAACCCAACACCAGCACAAACTGCTACAACTAGTATAACTGTACTATGCTGGAATGCCTGATCAGGCCTGGGAAAAAGGCTTTTTAATGCCCGAACTGCCAGCCGAGCAGCCCTGGAAGCGTTGCCTGTATTGCTCGGGATTTGAGCTCTGGGAAGGAACCCTGGCCGTCTGCCAGGCGCGAAAGATGGTGTTAACCCCCAAAGCCCATTACGACCGCCGCTGCAACAGCTGGGCGCCCAACAGCTATTGCAAGAGCAAGCCCGACTGGTCAGCCGAACCCGCCGCAGAGATCGTGGCAGGCTCATCCTGGTGAGCCGAGCAATCCAAGCCGTGGCGTTGAAACAGGAAGCCCAAAGAACAAAAAAATGGAGGAGGGAACCACCCACTCCCCCACGCACTCATGCAATCCCCAAACGGGGACATCATTAGTTTGCTGATTCAATCAAGGCCTGAAAAACGAACGATTGGATTCGTTACCGGAACGCTTCAACAAGCCGTCAAAGCAAAGCCCAGGGGCACTGCTTGTCATGGGATTGAAGAATGCGCGCATGGCCGCTAGCGACCATCTCTTCCCCGATATTCCAGGGCCACAGGTAGAGCTCGGCAATACGGCGGCCGTAGCGGTCTTGCCCGATTCGGCGGATCAGCACGTCTTGGCCAACCACAAGCCGGCGCAAATAATCACGTGCCGCCTCAGCGCGTTCTCGATCGGCCTGCGCACCGGCAAACGCGGCCGCATCAATGCAAGCGATGCGGATGATTTCGCCTTCTGCCGTCCGGCAGGTAGCGCCGTCGCTACAGCCCTGAATCCTCACCGTTGACTGCGCCAGGGCAGGCAGAGCGAGCAGTGAAACGGCCAACAAGGCCAGCGAACGACCTGATCGACGTCGTGCTGCCAAGAAAAAGTGGCCTGAGGGCCACGGTGGAAGTGCCAAGTTCGCTAGGCCTTGGGGGCAGAGCTTCTCTCGAGCATGGGCTCTGCCAACCCTTGGACCTAGAGGTGGGTGCCAAGGTTTTCTAATTGCAGCAGCCACCACAAGCCACCGAGCTGAAACGCTGGTTTACGTGCGCTCAAACAGCGGGGTCAAAGCTGCAACGGATTGAGCGAACACTGCAAGCAAAGGTCTTCGTAGGCCATCGCTTCATCGGCAGAGACCACACCCATCAAGCGGCCATCGCAATGCTCAAGCCCTTCGGTGGTGGCCCGTTGCCGGGTCTTGGCGCGTGAGGGCAGCACAGATTCGGCAAGACCATCGTGATCTTGATCCAACACAAGCCAAAAACTGGGCTGCTCCATCCCCCAGCACTAATTCAAACGATGCTCCATGGCATCCCCTTCCCCTGGGCTCACCCAAACCGCACCAGGCTCAGCCTTGGCTGTGAACACACCAACACTCAAGAACAAAGCCCAGATCGCCAGATCAGCTCGCGGCGGTCGATGAAACACAGCTCACCTCTGCTCAAAACGCAGACTCGCCCAAACAGCCGCTGGCGTGAGCCTGGTTTCGCTGAAACGCTGCTGAGATCTTGCTGAGGCGCCTAAGCCCCGTGCCGCCAAAACACGGCAAACAACACAACCGAGGCCATTTGACCGGCCAAGACACTGGAGCGGATACCCAAACGGCTTAAGGCCGAACGGGTCGTCGCTTGCTTCAACCAAGAGCGCTCAGCGCGCGTAGAGGTCGCTGCAGGCTCGTCTTGAGACTGTGAGGTCATCCAGCTGGAACGTTCAGGCATCAAGTCAACTCGTAATGACATGGAGTAATCGCTACATCTCCCGTTGATCCTTCCAGCGCTGCTGGCTCGGTGGGGTGAATTCAGAGTGGGGGCTGGCTGAGTGTTTGCCTACGTGGTTGCGCCTATCTCGTTACACGCAACTGAGACCTCAGAAAAGATTAGCGCCTCTGACAGGCAGAAACTCTTGAGACTTATCAAGAGATAAAAAAAGCCCCTGCCGAAGCAGGGGCTAACAAAGACTTAATGAGAAGCAGGGTCAGCAATCAGCCCTCTTCGGTTTCCTCTTCAGAGCCCATGGGAACCAGGGTGAATCCCTTCTTCTTGGAG
>JAAXIH010000017.1 GCA_012270465.1 Synechococcus sp. | reverse complement strand
CATCCAGAATCGCTGTCGGTGGGGTTGCTGCTTTGAGATCCAGGTTGCTGCCAGCACCTGTGGGCTTCACGCCGTCGCCGCCGCTGGCTTGCCTGAGTGCCGCGCAATAGGGCAGAGATTTCGCGTCGGGGTCAAAGCTGCTCATGCCATCGGTTGGCTGCTGCTGGCCGCTCATGACTGAGAGAGCCACCAGCTGACCGGCGTCGTATCCCGAGGCTTCCACCGTTCCTGGTGTGTAGCCATAGCGCTGCTCAAAGCTGCGGCTGAATGGCTCCCATCCCGGTCCTCGATTGGCTTCTGCAACGCCCAGTTGGGGTTGCAAGCTGTCGTAGCGGGGCGCCACGTTCCACACCAGGGTCAGGGTTTGGGGCCAGGATTCATTCAGGACCCCCTGCATCAAGGGGCTGTTGTTGGTGGTCATCACCACCAAGGCCTGAGGCCGGAACCAATCCACATCCAGGGCCAAGCGCTCCAACGCTTTGGGGTCCTCGCCATTGAGGCTGCGGGGGCCGTCGTCGAGGCCAATCAAGCTGCCGCCTTGGTTCTCCATGGTTTCCAAAAAGCGGTCAGCCAGCTGCAACTGATCAGCCGTGCCATCGGTGATGAGCATGAAGCGCTTGTTGTTTTGCTCCAGCAGCGCCTTCACCAGCACATCAATTTCAAGGCTGCGCGAAGCACTCACAGGCCAAAGCCGATCGGAGCCAGGGCGGCTAGCGAGTTGCTGCAGCGAAATGCCCCGTTGCAGCGGGAGCAACACCTGCCGCTGGCGTTCCTGCGCCAGCAATCCACTGGGCACGAGCGGAGCTGCCGGTGGTGCCAACACCACAGGAGGTAGTCGCCGGTGCCTGAGTTGGTTGGCGATGTCGCGCCGATCAGACAACCAGCCGATGCTCCAGTCGGTCTGTTGGTTGGTGCAGATGCGCGCTTGGTCTTGAGCCAGCAAAAAGCCGCGACGCAGGCCATCCCCCAGCCCAGCGATGGCTCCCTCTGAGGGCAGCAGCATCAAGGCATTTCCTGGCTGGGGCAATGCGGCCACCAAGCTTTGGCTGCCGATCACAGCAGCGGCCACACCAGCCCCCCTCCAAAGACGCAGGTGGCTCGGGGTGGTCATGACTTATACCGTCCAGCGAAGGAAGGTTAGTGGCCAGAAGCTGCCTACGCTCGTGCCATTCCAGTAGTGGGTCTCATGCCGGATTTTGTGGCTCGTTGGCGCGCAATCGCCGTTGCGGCTTTGGCGTCCTTGCCGGTCTCAATGGCATCAGCTCCGGCGTTGGCCATTCCGGAAGAGGCCGCGATGAAAAAGCTGGCGGTGATCCCTGTGTTTTTGCTCACCTCTGAGCAGGGAATCCCCCTGCCGATTCCCAGGGGCGACAACCTGATCCTGCCGATGTTCCTGCAGAAGGATCGGGCCAATCAGGAGCTGGCCACGTTCGAGAAGGCCAACGCCAACGCCAAGGCCAAGGTCTCCGCCATCCCGATGAATGTGGCGAACGACAAGGTCAACGAGATGAATATCAAGCTCAAAGACAAGGGCAAGCAGATCGTGAGTCCGATTGTGGGCTCGGCCGCCGATATGAATCAGGCCGTGTCCATCTTGGAAAAACAAGGCGTCAGCAAAGAAGACATTCAGAAGGGCTTGTCTGTACCTGTGTTTTTTCACAAGCCTTTCTTGACCATCAAGACCCCTGAAGGCAGCCGGGGCGTCTTCTTCATGACCTACAAAGACGCCACGACAGCCGCCAGCAAGGTGCAAGGCACGAAGCCAGAAATCCTGGCTGTTGATCTCACCAATGCTCTGGCTCAGATCATTGATGAAAAGGAAGATCGCTTTGTCTTCTACCCAACGGCGGCCTTCTTCGCGCTGATGAAGGAGCAGCCCGCCGCCAAGCCCTAAGCCTCGTCTTTTTCCGGCGGAGGGGTTGGGATGAATTGGGCCAATAGGCCGGCTCCAACCAGCCCCAGCCCGATCATTAACGCCAAGCCTTGATTGCTCTGCTCTCCCCAGGCAGCAGCTGATAAAAAGGCGCCTCCCAATAGGAGGCACGGCACCAGCACGATGCCTTTGGCGGTTCGATTGCGGCTCATGGCTGACAGGACTCAGTGGCTTGGGCCAGTCCTGCTGTGATCAGCAG
>JAAXIH010000105.1 GCA_012270465.1 Synechococcus sp. | reverse complement strand
TATCCATCAGTGCAGCCAGGCGCTTGATGCAACACCTGGAAGGCAGCCTGCGGCAAACCACGTATCTCGAGGAGTAAAAGCAGCGCTATCAAAGAGGTAGAAGCTGGGCCCGCATGTGGGGCGACGAACCACAACTGGAAGCCTTCCGCGAGCGGCTCAAGGTGCTGCTGGAGGCCCATGAGCAGGACCTCAACCCACAGGTGATCACGGCCGAAGAAGGCACGGTGCTCTGCCGCCAAGGCGAGCCGGTTGACACCTTGATGCTGCTGAGAAAAGGGCGTGTGGCCGTTGACCTCCATCAGGGGCCACTGGTGCACACACTCGCCGAGATTGATGCGGTGGAGCTACTTGGGGAGGTGGGCTTTTTCGCCAATGGGCAGCACTACGCCGACATGCGGGTGGTGAATGGCCCAGCGGAGCTGGCCACGATGAAAGGCGAGCAGATGCTCAAGGCGATGCTCTACGACACCGATCTGGTGGTGGAGCTGCTGTCGCTGGTGAGTGAGCGCTGCCGCCGCGGCAACCGCGTGATCGGACTCCTGCTCAACGGCATCGAAGCGGTGCACAAGAGCCAAAGCGACCGGCTGCAACACACCAGTGATCAACTCGGCGGCATCCACTTCTGCGTGGGCAAAGCCAGTGATCAGCTCCAAGAGCTGCACGACAAGCTGCAGGGCAATTAGTTACCCCTGCAGCTCCTGCTGCAAGGAAGTTTTGGCCTGATCCAGGGCACTATCTAAGACCGCCCCGTCACGGCCTCCAGCTTGAGCCAGGTTGGGGCGACCGCCGCCGCCGCCGCCGCAGAGCTTGGCCACACCGCCAATGAACTGCCCCGCCTTCTGGCCTTTGGCGACCACCGCTTTGCCGAACGCGGCCACCAAGATCACCTTGCCCAGATCCGCTGGATCCGGCAGGCCCCCCAGCACAACAGCAGCGCCATCGCCCAGCTGATCGGCCAAACCTTGGGCAGCGCTTTGTAACCCGCCGCCATCGACGCCATCAAGGCGCGCCACCAGCAGTTGATGCTCGCCAATCACCTCGGCTTGGGCGGCCAAGGCTGCGGCTTTAGCCACAGCCAGCTCTGAGCGGGCAGCGGCCAGGGCCTTGGTGGCGCCCTTGAGCTCCTCCTGCAGACCAGCCACACGGGCGGTGATCTCAGCGGGCTGCACCTTGAAGCGCTCACTGAGCTGCTTCACCACCACATCACGCTCATTGAGATAGGCCAGCACCGCCGGCCCGGCCACCGCCTCAATGCGGCGAATGCCGGAGGCCACGCCGGCTTCGCTGACGATCTTGAACAGACCGATCTCAGCGGTGTTGGCCACATGGGTGCCGCCGCAGAGCTCCATCGAGACACCCGGCACATCCACCACACGCACCACATCGGCGTACTTCTCGCCAAACATCGCCACGGCCCCAGCGGCCTTGGCCGCCTCAATCGCCATCTCCTGCACCTCGAGGCTGTGGGCCTCGGCGATCCAGCCATTGATCAAGGCCTCCAGCTGCTCAAGCTCAGCAGCAGTCACGGCGCGGGGGCAGTGGAAATCGAAACGCAAGCGATCGAAGTCCACCAATGAGCCGGCCTGGCTGATGCTGGAATCCACCACCTGTTTGAGGGCCGCTTGCAGCAGGTGGGTGGCGGTGTGATGGGCCTGGGCCCGGCGCCGGCAGGTGCGATCCACCTGGGCGGTCACCAGATCACCCACCGACAGCTGGCCGCGCTCGATGCTGCCGGCATGCACGAACACATCGCGCTGACGGTTCACCGCTTCAATCGAGACGATCAGGTCTTGACCGCTCAAGCTGCCGCGATCACCCACCTGTCCGCCGCCTTCGCCATAGAACGGCGTGGAGTCGAGAACCAGCTGAACGGCATCACCGGCACTCGCCGTTTGGGCCGGTTCACCGTTCACCACCAAGGCCACCACGCAGCTGGGGTGCTCCAGAGCCTCATACCCCTTGAAGGCGGTGGCCTCCAGTTCCGCCGCCATCTGCTCAATGGCCCCTTGCAGGGTGAGGTCGATGCTCACCGCCGCGGCCTTGGCCCGCTGACGCTGAGCCTCCATGGCCGCCTCAAAGCCAGCCAAATCAACACTTAAGCCGTGCTCTTCGGCGATTTCCTCGGTGAGCTCCA
>JAAXIH010000224.1 GCA_012270465.1 Synechococcus sp. | reverse complement strand
AGCAGCACCCGCCGTTCTTCTTTGAGTTCTTGCGCTTCGAGTTCAGCAATGCGGTTGCCCAAGCCCACCACCGCTTGGGGCTCAATGAACAGGGTGTTGCCGGAGGCGGAGCTGTCGTGCACCTGGCCTTGCAATGAGCCCGCGGCCCCGGCCTTAACGGCCAACACCGGACGCCCATGGCGCTGGGCGATGACGCTGTCTTGCAGTTGATTGGCCCAGCGCCGCATCAGCTCCTGCAAGCGGCTTTGCCGTTCCTGCCGCTGGCTTTGCAACTGCCGGCGCAAGCCCGCCAGCGGCGGACTGGCGCGATCAGCTACGCGCCCTCCTTCTTCAATCGCAAAGCGCAACTGCTGCTCCAGCTCCGGCAAGGTGCGCAGCCCCTCCAGCAGTGCGGTGGTCACCGGCCGCAACTCGTCGTCGTCGATCTGCCGCCGCAGGCGCCGAGCCGCCGCCAGCGTGTCGGCCAGCTGCAGCAGATCCTCAGCCGCTGCGCAGCCCCCTTTGCTGCAGAGCTGCACCGTGGTGCTGTGGTCGCTGACGCCTTGAAAGCTCAGGCCTCCCTCGGTGAGGCCATCAAGGGCAAGTAGCTCAGCGGTTTCCTCTTGCCGGCGCTGGGCCTCCTCCAGCGTTGGCGCCAACTGCAAGGGCCGGCAGAGGTTGGCTCCAAGACAACTACCCGCAAAGCCAGCCACTTGCTCGCCAAGCCGCTCCCACTCCAATAGAGCCAGTGTTTCGGCTTGGATCTCCATCACCCCTGGTTGCTGGGAATCCCGCCGGGGGGTTCGTAGAGCATTTCCAGCCAGTTGCCTTCGGGGTCCCGCAGATAAAACGAGGCTGTGCCGTCGCGGTGGTCGTGCACGCCGCCGACAGCCACGCCATCGGCTTTGAGTTGGTCATGCATCGCCTGCACGGCGTCGCGGCTATCGAAGTGAAAGGCGAAGTGGGGGCCAGCGGCTTTGTAGTTGGGGCCCAGCAAAGCCAGCCCTTCATTGCCGGCTCCCAGGTAGGCCCAATCCTCGGCATCCCAGATCAGCTTCATGCCAAGGCCGAGATAAAAGGCCTTGGCGCGCTCCATGTCGTCCACGCGGATGGCCACATGGCCCAATCTGTTGACTGCCATTGCTCCGCTGCAATGGGCCCATTCTCTAGTGCAGTTGGCCTCAGCCGTGGCGCAGCCATTCGGCTGCATCACAGGCGTGATACGTGAGGATCAGATCAGCTCCAGCCCGCTTGAAGCTCAGCAGGGTCTCAAGCACAACGGCCCGCTCATCGATCCAGCCCTTCTCGGCCGCGGCTTTGACCATGGCGTACTCACCGCTGACGTTGTAAGCAGCGATCGGCAGCTCGGTTTCAGCGCGCAGGCGATGAATGATGTCGAGGTAGGCCAGGCCTGGTTTGACCATCATGATGTCGGCGCCCTCTTGCTCATCGAGCAAGGCTTCAGTGAGGGCTTCACGGCTGTTCGCCGGATCCATCTGATAGGTGCTCTTGTCGTTGGGGATGGGCTTGCCTGCTGCGGCCCGGGGCGCGGAATCCAGCGCTTCGCGGAAAGGCCCGTAGTACGCCGAGGCGTATTTCGCCGTGTAGCTGATGATCCCCACATGGCTGTAACCCTCGTCGTCGAGGGCTTCGCGGATGGCGCCAACACGGCCATCCATCATGTCGCTGGGGCCGATCAGATCAGCGCCAGCCGCTGCTTGGGTGACCGCTTGCTTGCAGAGGATTTCAACGGTTTCGTCGTTGAGAACGATGCCCTCATTGCTGACGATGCCGTCATGGCCATCGCAGGAGTAAGGGTCGAGCGCCACGTCGGTCATCACCGTCATGCCGGGGTGCTCTTGCTTGATGCGCCGGATCGCCCGAGGGATTAAGCCCCCCTCGTTGAAGCACTCGCTGCCGTCTTCTGTTTTGAGGCCATCGGCCACCTTGGGGAACAGCACCACACAGCGGATGCCGAGATCCCAGGCGCGCCCCACTTCACCCAGCAGGCCATCGAGGCTCCAGCGCTGGGCGCCGGGCATGGCACCAATCGGTTCGTTGGTGGCCCCTTCGTGCACAAACAAGGGGTAAATGAAATCGGCAGCACTGACGTGGTGCTCGCGCACCATGGCCCGCAGGCCAGGTGTACGCCGCA
>JAAXIH010000062.1 GCA_012270465.1 Synechococcus sp. | reverse complement strand
GGTGCTGGTTGGTGAGATCAAAGACGGTGTGGCTGGCGTGAGGGATCTGGTCAAATCTTGATCAGCAACGGCAAGCCCCTGCTTTGGCTTGGCCTTGGGGTGCTGGTTGCCGTTGAGGTTGTTTTCCTCGTCCCCCTGCTGAAAGCGTTGCTGCAGGTGGCCGTCATCGCCTCGCGCTGGCCTCACCTCATCGCTGATTCCGCGGTGTTCTTGCAGCAGCAGCCCCTGCATCAGGGGCTGGCTGGTTGGCTGGATCTGTTGAACCCAGTCAATGAGCACCGGGTGGTGGTGAGTCGCCTCATCGCCGTTCTGCCCTTGAGCTTTGGCGGCGAGTTCGGCATTTGGAGTGTTGGCTTTTCGCTGCTGTTGCTGGCGCTCTCCCTCGGCTGGATTGTTTTGATCCTGCGGAGATTGAACCCGCAAGCGCCGTTGGCCCTGCGCTTGATGGTTGGCCTCCTGTGCGGCTTGATCCTCGCCAACCCATGGCAGCTGGAAAACCTGATTTGGGACATCAATGTCCATTGGTTTTTTCAGGGATGGCTGCTGCTGGTGTCCCTGCACCTTTTGCTCAGCAATCGCAGCGTCCCGCCGCTTTGGCTTGATCTGTTGCTGCCTGGATTGGCCCTGCTCAACGGCGGCTTGGGGGTGGCGCTGCTGCTCAGCTACAGCCTCATTCGATTGCTCGCGTTTGGCCGGCGTTGGTTGATCGTTCTATCGGCTGTCTCTGCGCTGCTGCTCTACAGCCTGACCTCCTTAGCCAGCTCAGGCTCCCCGCTGAATTTCAGCGGCATATTCACCTGGCGCATGTTGCAGATCTGGTGGCCCCACAGCGGCCTCTGGATGGTGGCCTCGGCCTTAGTTGTGGTGTTGATGCTGTGGCGGCACTGGAAGGAGTTATCGCAGTGGGATCAGAGGCAACTGCTGGTCTGCTGCCTGCCTGGTGCGTATGCCATTGCCTTCGCGGTTTTGGTTGATCTCAGTCGCTCAGCGATCTCCCCTGGTCTGGTGATGCGCGAGAGCTATGTGACTCCAGCCTTGATGCTGGGCCTGAGCTTGATTTTTCTGACCTGGAAGCTCTGCGCAGAGCGATTGTTTTGGCGTTGGGCCCTGTTGATTCAGGCCGGCTGGTTGCTGCTGCTGCTGCACCCTCGTGAGGCTTGGAGCATTGCGCCAGGTTTGAACAAGCCGCATTTCTCACGGCAGGTGGCGAGGCTCATCAACGAGCAAGATCGCCGCATCACCTGGTTTCACTGCGCCCAGTTGGAAGCGGGCGCATCCCGTCGCAACTGCCCTGATGTGCCCTTTTACGACGGTTGGAACGTGATCCGCTCGTCGATGCAAGAGGCGTTGCCGCTGGGTTTGCGGCAAGGGAGCTTGTCGCCATCCCAGGCCAAGGCGCGACTACGCCGCCAACAGCGTGCCGACCTGCAGCGCTTGTATTTGGTTCGCGCTGATGCTGCTGGCCAGCGTTGGATTACTGGCAGGCGCCAGGGTGAGCCCCGCATGGGCGATCTGGTGTTGCAGATGGGCCCAGGCCAAGAGCCAGCTCACTGGGTTGTCACCGAATAGCTCAGCCCAACAGCCTGCGCCGCACGGATTCGCGGTGACTGTGCAAGCCCTCATGGGCCGCCAATTCCATGATCGCCGCGCCGGTTGCCTCAAGGGCCTGGCGGTTGAAGTTGATCAGGCTGGTGTGGCGCATGAAGGTTTCCACGCTCAAGGCGCCGGCAAAGCGCGCTGTCCCCGAGGTGGGCAAGGTGTGATTGGGCCCAGCGAGGTAATCGCCTGCGGCTTCCGGGGTGTGTTGTCCCATGAAAATCGCGCCGGCCTGCTGGATGCGTTCGGCGAGCGCAGCTGGTTCCTGCACCAACAACTCCAAATGCTCAGGAGCAAAGCGATCAGAGAGCTGGGCGGCTTGCTCCAGCGAATCGCAGAGCACCATCAAGCCCCAATCGCGAATCGAGGCTTCCGTCACCTCGCGCCTGGGGTGATCCTCCAGTTGCGCGGCAATCGCTTCGGGAACCTCTTGCGCCAGCCGTGGGCTCGTGGTCAGCAGGATCGCTGCCGCCAAGGGGTCGTGCTCGGCCTGGGCTAACAAATCCGCCGCCACCAGCTCGGCTGAGGCGCTGTCATCGGCGATCACCAACAC
>JAAXIH010000132.1 GCA_012270465.1 Synechococcus sp. | reverse complement strand
ACCCTCGAAGACGTGCTCAACGTGATCGAAGCCGAGCGCCCCGATGGGGTGATTGTTCAGTTCGGCGGCCAAACCCCGCTGAAGCTGGCGCTGCCGCTTCTGCACTGGCTTGAGTCGCCGGTCGGTCAAACCACCGGTTGCCGCATCTGGGGCACCTCGCCCCAATCGATCGATCTGGCGGAAGACCGCGAACAATTCGAGGCCGTGCTGCGCAAGCTGCAGATTCGTCAGCCGGCCAATGGCATTGCCCGCAGTGAAGATGAGGCCCGCGCCATTGCTGAACGCATTGGCTACCCGGTTGTGGTGAGGCCCAGCTACGTGCTGGGAGGCCGTGCCATGGAGGTGGTCTTCGGCGCCGATGAACTCGATCGCTACATGCGCGAAGCGGTGCAAGTGGACCCCGACCAACCGGTGCTGATCGATCAATACCTGGAGAACGCCACCGAGGTGGATGTGGATGCCCTCTGTGATGAGAGCGGTCAGGTGGTGATCGGTGGCTTGATGGAGCACATCGAGCCTGCAGGGATTCACTCCGGCGATTCAGCCTGCTGCCTGCCCTCGGTGAGCCTGAAGCCCGACGCCCTGGCCACGATCCGCCAATGGAGCGCCGATTTGGCGCGCTCATTAAAGGTGCAGGGCTTGATCAACCTGCAATTCGCCGTCTGCCAAGACGAGGTGTACATCATTGAGGCCAACCCCCGTGCCTCACGCACGGTGCCGTTTGTGGCCAAGGCAACGGGCGTGCCCCTCGCCAAGCTGGCCAGTCGCCTGATGGCCGGCCGCAGCCTGGAGCAACTGGGACTGCACGAGGAACCCAAGCCCCCGCTGCAGGCCATCAAAGAAGCCGTCTTGCCCTTCCGGCGCTTCCCCGGGTCCGACACCGTGCTGGGCCCTGAGATGCGCTCAACGGGCGAAGTCATGGGCACCGCCAGCAACTTCGGGATGGCCTACGCCAAGGCCGAGCTAGCTGCAGGCGAAGTGCTTCCCACCAAGGGCACCGTGTTTCTCTCCACCCACGACCGTGACAAAGGCGCGCTGGTGGAGGTGGCCGGCAAATTGCAGGAGCAGGGATTCGAGCTGATTGCCACCGAGGGAACGGCCAAGCACCTCTGCTCCAGCGGCCTCAAGGTCAAACCGGTGCTCAAAGTCCACGAGGGCAGACCCAACATCGAAGACGCGATCCGCTCCGATCAGGTGCAGATGATCATCAACACCCCAATCGGCCGGCAAGCCGCCCACGACGATCGTTATTTGCGCCGGGCCGCCCTCGACTACCGCGTGCCGACCGTCACCACACTGGCTGGTGCCAGGGCGGCGGTGGAAGCAGTGGGCTGCCTGCAGCGGCAGAATGATCTGCCCATCAACGCCTTGCAGGACCTGCACCACAAGTCATGAGCGTCAGCACTCCCATCGCCCCGGGCACCGACATCCGTTCCCTCTTCGCTGAGGCCTACAACAACCGCTACACCTGGGATCCTGGCTTTGGCGGTTACAGCGGCCGCTGCCTGTGGAGCCAAGGCGATCAACAGGTGGAAGGCCGCTTCAACGTTGGCAGCGACCTCAAGGCTGAAATCGAAGGCATCAGCAATGAGGAGGTGCACAAAGCTGTGGCATCCCAGCTTTGGGAGGTGTGCATCCACCGGGTGCGCCGCCCCTTTGAGGTGACCCACAAAGACAACCAGTTCAGTGCTGGCGACAGCACCGATGAAGGCCTTGAGGTTCTCGTTGGCGGCAAAGGCGAAGGCGACAAGTACCGCATCAAAGACGATGTGGTGACGATGGTGCACCGCCACATCCACGGCACCGTGGTGACCATTCACACCGAAGAAGTCACCGACACCGGCAGCGGTTACCTGAGCAAGCGCTACAGCAGCCAATACGCCGATCCAGCCAGCGGCGAAGCCAAAGGTGGGGTGAACCACTTCATCGACACCTTCGTGCCCCTTGGCGAAGGCGGCACTTGGGTGCTGAGCGAGCGCGTGATCCGCACCGAAGCCTTTGGCGATAGCCCAGCTGGGGAGCAGAGCTTTCAATTTCTCGATCTGAAGGCCAACTGAGCTGAAACTGGCTCAGACCTGTGGCACCATCCCTCGGACAGCCGAGGGATGGCATGGAGCAATTGATCAGCAGCATTAACGATCCGATCAACGG
>JAAXIH010000199.1 GCA_012270465.1 Synechococcus sp. | reverse complement strand
GCCTTTATCCAAAAACCACTTGAAACTCCCCCGCTGCACCTCCACAAGATCAGGGAGGTAGGTAGCGGTCTTGGCGACCTGAATCGCGCTGCTCATTCGGAGACCTGAACGGATTGAGGAAGAAGCTGCTAGCGACGCCAAAGTTCTCTGCCTGACCACACCAACGGCCGCCCCCAGCAAGCTGAGAAGCGGCCCCGTGAAGGCTTAATCAGAGGCGAGAGATCAAGAGAAACGCCAGCAACACTGACCTGCCAGCTACGGCAGGGCAATGTTCGATCTTACCCAGCCGGGTCCAACCTCTGTCAACCTTCTTGACCGATGCTGGCCGGCTCAGCTTGAGGCTGGTAAGGCAACGCGAACAGTTTGCTGGCATTGGCGCTGCTGCGGCGCGCCACCTGCTCCAGGCTCTGGCCCCGCAACTCCGCCACCCGCTCGGCCACATGACGCACCATCGCGGGCTCATTGCGCTTGCCACGCCTGGGCACCGGCGAGAGGAAGGGGCAATCGGTTTCCACGAGATAGCGGTCCTCAGGCACCTGTTGGGCGCACTGGTGGGTCTCGGTGGCCTTGGGGAAGGTCACCGTGCCGCTAAAGCTGATGTAGAGCCCATGGGCCAAAAACGCATGCATCTCAGCCGGGGTGCCGCCCCAGCAATGCATCACCCCTTGAATGCTGTGGCCGGCCGATTGACGTTGCTCCAGCAGAGCCAGCATCGGCTCAGCCGCATCGCGGCAGTGAATGATCACTGGTAGCCCTAACTCTTCAGCTAAATCCAGCTGAGGCACCAGCATGGCCAACTGCTCATCAAGGTTGGTGGCCCGAAACAGATCCAGGCCGAGCTCACCAATCGCCACCACGCGCGAATCAGCTGCAGCCGCTTCGCGCAGCACCTCAGGGGTGCCCTCTTGCCAATGCTCGGTGTCGAGGGGGTGAACGCCCACCCCGTAACGCAACTCAGGGAAGCGATCAGCCAGCGCCCGGATTCCCGGGATCTCCGAGGGCTCGACGCAGGCATGCAACAAAGATTGAACGCCCGCTTCGCGCCAGCGGGCTGCGATCACATCAAGATCGTCGTCGAACTGCCGAAAAACGATGTGGCAGTGGCTATCGATCAGAGGTGGGGCAGCACTCACCGGATCTCAGCGGGTTGAGCTGCCAGTTTGACCGATGAAATCAGGCCTTGGCTGCAGGAGCCGGGTCGATGGCTTTTTTGACAGCAGCACTCAGGCGGGACTTCTGGTGAGCACCAGCATTGCGGTGCAGCGCGCCCACTTTGACGGCCTTATCAATCTTGCTGAATGCGGCATTCAGGCTCTCCTTCACAGCCTTCTTGGCCGGCTCGCCAGGCTCACTGCCATAGCTTTCACAAGCGGTGAAGCAGCGCTTCATCAAGGTGCGAAGCGCCGACACATAGCTGCGGTTGTGCAGGCGGTTGCGCTCAGCAATCTCGATGCGCTTACGAGCAGACTTGTTATTTGCCACAGAAGTTTTGGGGCCGCAGATCGACAAACAAAGATCCTAACTCCACAGCCTTCCCTACACGTGGCCTAGCGTCAGTGATTGCCCCGACAGACGCCATGATGCAGCTGCTCAACGACCCTGTGGCGGCCGTTGATCGTCTGCGGCAGATCGAAGCGCGGACCCACTCCAGTGGCGTCGCTGAAGCTCAGGCGACCGTCGATGCAATCCTCAGCGCCGTCCAAGAGCGCGGCGATGCCGCTCTCAGGGACTACACCAAACGTTTTGACGGCGTTCAGCTCGACTGCCTACGCGTGAATCCAGCGGCCGTTGAAGCGGCCTGGCAAAGCGCCCCGCTCGCCCTGCGCGATGCACTGCAGCTGGCCCACCGGCGCATCAGCGCGTTCCACCGCGAACAACTACCGAACGACATTGAGCTCAAGGGCCCCCACGGGGAACGGCTTGGCCGGCGCTGGCGGCCGGTGAACAAAGCCGGGCTGTATGTACCTGGCGGCCGCGCGGCCTACCCGAGCACGGTGTTGATGAACGCCATCCCCGCACAAGTGGCTGGGGTGAAGCAAGTGGTGATGGTCACCCCGCCAGGACCGGATGGGCAGGTCAACCCCGCTGTGCTGGCGGCCGCCCACGTGGCAGGCATCGAGGAGATCTACAGCGTTGGCGGCGCCCAAGCCGT
>JAAXIH010000007.1 GCA_012270465.1 Synechococcus sp. | reverse complement strand
GCGCCGCCGATCTCCAGCAACCAGCTGCGGGGCAACCAGGTCTGCACGGCGGCGGCGATCACGCAGCCAAGCACCAACAGGGCGAGCAGATCCAGAAACTCACGACTGCTCTGATCCAGCACGTCCCGCGGCGATGGACGCTTCGGTCTCGGTGGCGTGGTGGCTGGAAGAGGCGCACCGATCAAGCCGCTTTCTCGCTGCAACAGGTCAATGTCGCGGAGTGGTTGACTCAAACGTCGTTCGCTCAGCAACGCCGTTTCCAGCAGTTGCGACTCGGGGAGTTGCGCCAGCAGCAGGCTCAGCAAAATCGCCAGCAGAAACGCTCCCAGCGGTCTGGCGATCAGCAGCCAGGGTTGATCGGGAAAGGCAGCCCAGGTGCTGGCCAGAACGATCGGATTCAGCACCGGTGCGGCGAACAGAAAGCCGAAGCCGGTGCCCAGTGGTGCACCACTGGCGAGCAGGCGGCGGGCGACCGGCACATTGCCGCATTCGCAAGCTGGCAGGGCAAATCCCATCAGCGCGCCGGTGATCGGAGCCAGCACGGGATTGCTGGGCAATCGGCTGACCCAGGCCGACTGGGGTACCAGCCAACGCGCTAACCCCGCGATGACCACCCCCAGTAGCAGACACGGAATCGCTTCCAACAGCACCCCTGGCAAGATCGCCCATGCGGTGGCGAGCTTGTCCATGGGAGCGAGCGGCAAGGGTCACTCAACATTCACAGCTCTTGGCGGCAATCGGGGTGGCGTTGACATGGTTTGTCGATCGGCCTGCGCAGCAGGCTGGAGCCACGTTGGACAGGGGCTAGAAATCTTTGGTGATGGACGGAGTGGCGATGGGTGTGGCTTGAAGACCTGCCTAACCTTGGCGCACCCTCCTTGACCAGGCGTGAGTAAGCCCAGGCACCACAGCTCTGGGTTCTCCAATACCCCCAAAAGCCAAACTTCAACTCGCAAGTCTTCCCAGAGCTCTGTGGATCACTCCACCAAGGAGCAGCAGGCTGTTGCACTGATCAATCAGGGCAAGCTTCAAGAAGCAGAAGCGATTTATCGAGAGCTGATCGCAGCAGGAACAGGCAATCACATCGTTTACGGAAACCTTGCGGCACTCTGCGTCATGCAGGGACGATTTGACGGGCTCATCAAACTCCTCCGCAAAGCCTTACAACTGAAGCCCAACTACCCAGACGCGCACAACAACCTTGGCATTGCTCTCATTTATCATGTAGATGATGACGCTTAAATAGCCGACTACAACACTCCTCTTCAACTAAAGCCCAACTACCCAGAAGCTCACAACAACCTTGGCAATGCTCTCCATGAGCAGGGCGATTTAACCGCAGCGATTACCGCCTACAACACTGCTCTTCAACTCAAGCCCAACTACCCAGAGGCTCACTGGAACTCTTCGCTAACAATGCTGCTTGGCGGCGACTACAAGAACGGATGGGAGAAATACGAATGGCGATCCAAGAGAGAGAACAACACTTCAAAGCCCCATGCCATTCCCAAGTGTCATCAATGCAGTGGCGATGTCGCTCTCGACAAAACAAAACAACTGCTGCTGGTTACAGAGCAGGGGCTTGGAGACACTCTGCAGTTTATGCGTTATGCAACGTCTCTAAGAAACAAGGGAATATCTGTTTCGTTTTCTGCTCAGCCGAAGCTTCATTCACTGATCCAAGCATCAGGCATTGATCTTTCACCACTCACTCCAAAACAAGCCAATCAAGTCGCTGAAGGGGAGTGGATACCGCTTCTTTCAGTGCCCAGATATTTAGAGGTCAGTCCAGACAATCCAGTCATGACCGAGCCCTACATTAAGACAACTGATGAACTTCATGCTAAGTGGGCAGAGATCCTTTCGGCCGAGCAGCTCCCTATTGTCGGCATCAACTGGCAAGGCAATCCAGAAACAGAGCCAACAGGGCTTCGAGGGCGTTCATTACCACTAGAAGCATTTGCTCCAATCACTAGCAGAAGTCAAATTTCCTTACTCTCGCTCCAGAAGGGTTTTGGCAGTGAGCAGCTTGAAACCTGTTCTTTCAAGGATCGTTTCGTCAGTTGCCAGGATCAAGTCAGTGAGATCTGGGATTTCCTGGAGAATGCTGCCATCATCGCCAACTGCGATCTAGTCATCACCAGCGACACCTCTGTGGCAC
>JAAXIH010000094.1 GCA_012270465.1 Synechococcus sp. | reverse complement strand
TGCATCGAGCACAACCTCGATGTGATCCGTTGCGCTGACTGGTTGATCGATTTGGGCCCTGAAGGTGGCCATCGCGGCGGCCAAATCGTGGCTGCGGGCACACCAGAAGACCTCGCTGCCCATCCCACCAGCCACACCGGCCGTTATTTGCGTCAGGTGCTCGAGCAGCACCCAGCGCAGCCCTTGGCCGCTTGAAGAGGCTTGCTCTTGGCTTGTCTCTGCTGGCAGCAGCGACACCTGCTGCTGCCCTTGAAACCCTCTATTTGGAGGGGCCTCTAGGTCTGCAGCGCCTGAGTGTGAATTTGCAGGAGTTGAGCAGCCCGGAGGCGTTGTGGTCGGGCACTAGCGATCTAGCTGAACTGAATCGGGCGACCGATGGTCGCTTGGGCCGTTCCCTGCAAACGCTGTTCACCACGCCATTGCCGCTGCCGGTGCAGCTGGGTTTGGACAACCCGATGGCGCGGCAAGTGGAGATGTTGGTGCAATCCCTGGTTGAACCCTCTGAGCAGCAGCGGCCGCTGCCTGTTGTGCAAGCCGGAGCGACGTTGCCTTGGTTGCGTCAAGCCGCTGCTAGTGGTGAGCCGCTCACCCTGCTGACGCTGCTGAAGGTCTTGCCTGGCCAAGAGCGCACGATTCGTTTGGACCGTGCGTTGCCGGCGCTCAGGAAGATTTCGGCTCAGACCGCAGCGCTTGATCAGCAACTCCTCGCCCAAACCCCCTTGCCTGCTGCACCGGCTGCAGCGCTGGCCAAGGGGCCTCGGGCTACGGAGCGGCGGGTTGTTGTGTTGGCCAGCGGACTGGAGCTGACCGTGGTTCGCCCCGCTGGAGCTCCCGAGCTGCCAACAGTGTTGATCTCCCATGGGTTGTGGGACGCCCCAGTGAGCTTTTTGGGTTGGGCTGAGCACCTGGCCTCCCATGGGGCGGTGGTGCTGTTGCCGCGCCACAGCGGCAGCGACACCAGGCAGCAAACCTCGATGTTGGCGGGCCGCTCCGAGCCGCCCAAGCCCGAGGAGTTTTTGCGTCGACCGGCTCAACTCAAAGCTGTGCTCGACGCCCTGGAGGCCGGTCAAATCCCTGCTGCTGCTGGTGCCCCGACGCGGGATGTGGTGCTGATTGGCCACTCCTGGGGTGCGACGTCAACTTTGCAATTGGCCGGTGCCCGCAGCGTGGAGGATCCGCTCTGGCAGGCCTGCCAGCAGGCCAATCACCCGTCGCGCAACCCCAGTTGGGTGTTGCAGTGCGGGGTGCTGCCGGCCGCACAACCTGAGTCGTTGTTGGATCCCCGCTTGGCTCGGGTGGTGGCGGTGAGTCCCCCCCAGGGACTGGTGTTTGCTGGTGGTTTGAACGATTTGGCCCTTCCGGTGTTGCTGATCAGCGGCAGCAGGGATTTGGTGGTGCCCGCTCAGCCAGAGGCGATCGAGCCCTTTGCCCGTTACTCCCAGGGGGCGCATCGCTTGGTGGTGGCCCGAGATGGCACCCACTTCAACCTGCCCTCAGCTTCTGGTGGGAATGGGGGCTCCCTCCGGGCCCTGCTGTTGGCGTGGGTGAAGGGAGAGCCCATTGGCCCGGATGCCCCTGTTGCAGACCCTGCTGGTTTGACTTTGTTTCAGCTTCGCTGAGTATTTACTGGCTGATTTCTGAATAAAAACGGAAGAAATACGTTTATCAAGTTACAAAATCAATTTTTGTCAGAAATCAAACAGAACATTTGCTGCCACTATTGAAAATGTGTGTATGGTTAAAAAAGAAGGGGGTAATTGCCTATGGGTTTGTATATCCTTCATTTACATCTTCACGGCTTGTTTCGAGGGCATGACCTCGAATTAGGGCGCGATGCTGATACTGGCGGACAAACCAATTATGTACTCGAATTAGCCAAGGCTCTTGGCCAGCACAGCGAAGTCGATCGCTTGGAAGTGATCACACGCTGCATTGAAGATCGCCGCGTCAGCCCGGAATACGCGGTCCACCGCGAATCATTGACCTCCAAAGCCAGCGTTCTGCGGTTGCCGTTCGGACCGCGCCGCTACCTGCGCAAGGAACTGCTGTGGCCGAATTTGGACCAACTGGTGGATGCTTTGGTGCTCCACATCACCCGCCAGCAGCGTCGTCCTGACTGGATCCATGCCCATTACGCCGATGCCGGTTGGGTGGGTGCTCAGATTCAACAGCGCTTGGGCATTCCCTTGGTGTTTACGGGTCACTCCCTCGGCCGTGAAAAGCAGCGTCGATTGCTGGAGATCGGCCAGAACCCGGAGCAGGTGAATCAGCGCTATGCGATGGAGCGCCGCATCGGCGCTGAGGAAGAAGCGCTAGCGGCCGCCAGCATGGTGGTGACCAGCACCCGCCAAGAGATCCGGGTTCAATACGAGCGCTACAGCCATTTCCATCCCGAAATGGCCGAGGTGATTCCGCCCGGTGTTGATACCACCAGTTTTCATCCCCAGGCCAGCCACCCTGGGGAAGACAGCGAGATTGCTGATCTCTTCCGCCCCTTCCTGCGCGAACCGGATCGCCCCTGCTTCCTGGCGGTGTGCCGGCCTGATCGGCGCAAGAACATTCCTGCCTTGATTGATGCCTTTGGCAGCAGCCCGCTACTGCGGAAGAAGGCCAACCTGTTGCTGGTGCTGGGCAACCGCGAAGGCTTCCACCCGCTGGAACGCAGTCAGCGTGAGGAATGGCATCACGTGCTCGAAGCCATTGATCGGCAGGATCTCTATGGCCAGGTGGCCTATCCCAAACACCACAGCCGCTCGCAGGTGCCAGCGATTTACCGCTGGGCGGCAGCTCGCCGTGGCGTGTTTGTGAACCCAGCGCTCACCGAACCCTTCGGCTTGACCCTGATTGAAGCCGCGGCCTGCGGTTTGCCGGTGGTGGCCACCAACGATGGCGGTCCGATCGACATCCTGGGCCGTTGCCGCAATGGCTTGTTGGTGGATGTCTCCAGTAGCGAGGCGTTGCGCACCACGTTGGAGAAAGCCTTGGCTGCTGATGCCCCGTGGGATCAGTGGCGTCAGCAGGGCCTCGAGGCTGTGCAGCAGGCCTACAGCTGGGAGGCCCATGCCAGCCGTTATTTGAAGGTGGCGCGGCCCCTCTGTGCTGCTGCGCAGTTGGAATCAACCGCCAATCTCAAGGCCAACAGCCTGCGCGGCCGTGTCAGCGCGCCGACGCGCCTCCGTCAAGCTCGACCCGCTGGCCAAAGCCACGCCCATGCGCCGCATGGGCCGCGCTTCTGGCTTACCAAACAGCAGTAGTTCGCTCTCGGGCACAGCTAAGGCCTCGGCGACCCCCCGGTAGTGAACGGGTCCCCCCCGTTGATCCGGGCCGGCCAGCACCACCCGGCTGGCGGCCGCTCCTGTGCTGGTGATGCTGGGGATTGGCAGTCCCAGCACGGCCCGCAGGTGCAGTTCAAATTCGCTGAGGTTTTGCCCGCGCAGGGTCACCAGACCTGTGTCATGCGGCCGCGGCGACAACTCCGAGAAGATCACCTCGCCTGAGGCGATAAAGAACTCCACGCCAAAAATGCCGGCTCCGCCTAGGGCATCGGTCACCTGACGGGCCATGCGTTGGGCTTCCAGCAGCTGACTCTGCTGCAGTTCGGCGGGTTGCCAGCTGCATTGGTAATCGCCCCGCTCTTGGATGTGGCCAATCGGCGGGCAGAACAGGGTTGGACCGTCCTTTTGGCGCACGGTCAGCAGGGTGATTTCTTGCTCGAACCGCAGGAATTCCTCCACGATCACCAGGCTGGAGCTGCCGCGCGCACCTTCGGTGGCGGCGGTCCAGGCCTGTTGCAGTTCCTCGGGGTTGGTGGCCACGCTTTGGCCTTTGCCGGAGGAGCTCATCACCGGCTTCACCACCACCGGCCAGCCCAGCGGTTCAGCTGCGCTGCTCAGCTCTTCTGCCGAGCTGGCATAGCCATAGCGGGCTGTGCGCAAGCCCAGTTCGCCGGCGGCCAGATCGCGGATGCGATCGCGATTCATCGTGATTGCCGTGGCCCTGGCGGTGGGGATCACGGTGATGCCCTCGGCTTCCAGTTCAGCCAGGGCATCCACAGCGAGGGCTTCAATTTCTGGGATCACCAGGGCGGGTTGGTGTTCGCGGATCACCTGCTTGAGCGCTGCGGCATCGGTCATCGGAATCACCACGGCGGTGTCGGCCACCTGCATCGCCGGTGCATTGGCGTAGCGGTCGACAGCCACCACGCGGCAGCCCAGTCGCTGCGCTGCGATGGCCACCTCTTTGCCGAGTTCGCCGCTGCCAAGCAACAGCAGGGTGGCGGGCAGAAGCGTGCTGGTCATGAAGCGATGGGCTGGTGAAAGGGTGTGGGGCTGCTAGACCGTCGTGCGGATCGAGGCCCCCATGCCGCTTTTTGCTTACGCCACTGTCGGTGATCCCGGCCCCATGCCGTTTGATCTCAATCTGGCTGGGTTGCAGAACGGCGTGCTGCTCTACCTGGGCCTTTCAGGCCTGGTGTTCATGGTGATTTGGATTGTTGGCTACGTGCGCCGCTAAGGCGTTGGGCTGCCTTCATCCAAGACCAGGTCAAGCTGCTGTTCCGGTGATTCTTCGCTGATGAAGCCATAGGCGCCAAACAGGGCCTCATCGTCGTGGGTGATGCGCTGCATGCCTTCAATGCGCTCAACGCGGAAGCCTTCGCTGGCCATGCGCCGCATCAGTTGGGCTGCTTCTTCAAAGCGGGAGGCCATCGCATCAAGGCTGGCGCATTCCGCCGTGAGCCCTTGTTCCTTCCAGGTGAAGTAGGGCACAGGCGCACGGGGCAGTTGTCTTAATTCTGCCCGCGTTTTCAGGGAACGAGGACGAGTCCGAGCGCGACGAGCAGCAGGCTGATGCCCCAGAAGCTCACCACCACGCGTCGCTCATTCCAGCCGCCCAATTCGAAGTGATGGTGCAACGGCGCCATGCGCAACAGGCGTTTGCCCTGGCCATCAGCCCCTTTGGTGGCTTTGAACACCCACACCTGCAGGATCACCGACAGCGATTCAGCCAGCAGCAGGCCTCCCATCAGCAGCAGCGGCCAAAGGCTGTTGCTCAATAAGGCGATGGCTGTCAGGGCAGCCCCCATCGCTAGCGACCCCGTATCCCCCATGAACACCTGAGCGGGATGGCGGTTGTGCAGCAGAAAGCCAAGCCAGGCACCCGCCAGGGCTGCTCCATAGCCGGCTAGGGCGGGATCACCTCCATTGCCGCGCAGCATCAACTGCAGCGAGAGCCCCACCAGCACGATTGCCCCCACACCGGCTGCCAGGCCATCGAGGCCATCGGTGAGGTTGGTGGCGTTGCTTTCAGCCAGAAACACAAACAGGCCCAGGGGCCAGATCAGCAAACCGATGGGCAAGAGCCAGCCCCAGGGCAAGGCGATGGAGGCTGGGATCGCCCCATGCAGGCCGGCCCAAAGCAAAAACAACCCCGCTGCCAGGGCCTGCAGCAGCAGCTTGCCTTTGGGGGTCAGGCCGGTGTTGTGGCGTTTGGTGAGGCTGCGCCAGTCATCGACGCCTCCGATCACCATGAAGGCCAGGGTCACCAGGCCAATGGGCAGGAGCCTCGGATCGCTGGGGCTCACGAGGCTGCCCACCACCACCCCGCAGGGGACCAGCAGCAAACCGCCCATGGTGGGCGTGCCGGATTTGCTTTGGTGGGATTGGGGACCCTCTTGGCGGATCACCTGCCCCATCTTCAAGGCGCGTAAACGCGGAATACCAAGCCAGCAGACCAGCCAGCTGAGGCCACCGGCCAGAAGCAGGGGCACGGTCAGTTGTGGTCCGCCACTCAGCCCATCACTGATCAGGCAGGCCGCCAGGATCAGGGCAATTAGCCCCAGGCTCCATTGCAAGCCAGTACCTGGAAAGCGTTGGGCCTGCTGAGCGCTCAAAGGGTTGGAACCGGGCGCCGGGAACTTAGATCAGCCGCGCCGCGGCTGCCCAAATCAGTCTTCCCAGTTCTCTTCCTGGTTCTCGTCGTCCTTGGAGTAATCCTCCTTGTCGCCCATCAGTGCGGAGAGCTCCTCCTCTTCCACGGTGGCCTGATCGTTGGCGGCATCCTCCTCATCGGCCACCAGGCGACCACTGGTTTCCAGCCAGCTGAGTAGATCGGGCTCTTCCCGCAGCGGCAGAACCGGTGCAGGGTCGTTGCGGTCGTAGCGGGTGAGCGAAGGGTTGAAACTATCGAGGGTGCTCATCGTGCTCATCAGCTGACGTCCCGCCCCGTGATTGACAATCCATCAACTTAACCGATGAACACCAAGGCCATGCAACTGCTAGTGGCTTGGGGCGGAGCCTTGATCGGTGCAGCCCTGCTGCGCTGGGGTGGTGCCCATCTGGAGCTGCCGCCGCCAGGGCTGCCATTGCTGCTGAGTTTGGTGTTTCTGCCGCCGCTGGTGATGGGCGTTTGGATTGCTTGGCGCGCGGCATCGGACAATCCTGTGGATTAAGTGACGACCGGATTCATGGCGCGGGCAAACAAGGTGGTGCTGGCTTACTCCGGCGGAGTGGATACCAGCGTCTGCATTCCTTATCTCAAACACGAGTGGGGCGTGGAGGAGGTGATCACCTTTGCTGCCGACTTGGGTCAAGGGGATGAGCTTGAACCGATTCGCCAGAAGGCACTGGATGCCGGCGCCAGCCAGTCGTTAGTTGGTGATCTGATCGAACCATTCATCACCGAATTTGCGTTTCCAGCGATCCGGGCCAACGCCCTGTATGAGGGCCGTTATCCCCTCAGCACCGCCCTGGCCCGGCCCCTGATTGCGCGCCGATTGGTGGAGATTGCCCGGGAGGTGGGCGCCGATGCGGTGGCCCATGGCTGCACCGGTAAGGGCAATGACCAGGTGCGCTTCGATGTGGCCATTGGTGCCCTGGCGCCCGATCTCAAGGTGCTCACCCCGGCCCGTGAGTGGGGCATGAGCCGTGAGGAGACCATCGCCTACGGCGAGCGTTATGGGCTGCCCTCGCCTGTGAGCAAGCGCTCCCCCTATTCGATCGACCTGAATCTGCTGGGTCGCTCGATTGAGGCGGGTCCCCTGGAGGATCCCGATGTGGAGCCCCCGGAAGAGGTGTTCGCGATGACCTGCTCCACCGAGGCGGCCCCGGCGCAGCCCGAGGTTGTGAGCATTGGCTTTGAAGCCGGCCTACCGGTGAGCATTAACGGCCAGCGCTTGGATCCGGTCAGCTTGATCCGTGAAGCCAATCGCCTGGCTGGCAGTCATGGCTTTGGCCGCCTCGACATGATCGAAAACCGGGTGGTGGGCATCAAGAGCCGCGAGATCTACGAAACCCCTGGCTTGCTGTTGCTGATTCAGGCCCACCAGGAATTGGAGAGCCTGACCCTCGCTGCCGATGTGCTGCGCACCAAGCGTCAGCTGGAGATGCAGTGGGCTGATCTGGTGTATCAGGGCCTCTGGTTTGGGCCGTTGAAAGATGCTCTGGATGGCTTCATCGAGCGCACCCAAACCACCGTCAACGGCACGGTGCGCATCAAGTTGCATCGCGGTTCCGCCACCGTGGTGGGTCGCTCCAGTAGCGACAGCCTCTATGAGCCCGATATGGCGACCTACGGCGCCGAAGATCAATTCGATCACCGCGCCGCTTCAGGCTTCATCTACGTATGGGGTCTTCCCACGCGGCTGTGGGCCGCGGCCAAGCGTCGGCGCGGCCACCACGGATGAGCCGCAGCAGCGGCGGCAGGCTCTCCTCATTGGTTTGGGGAGGCGTGTCGTCGCTGCTGGCTTGTGGAAATTTGAGGCGCACTTCGCCCGGCTGAGGCATCAACCGCTCCACCTGAGAGCGCAGGTGCTCGTTTTCTTCAATCAGCAGCTTCTGGCGCTCCAGCACCGGTGCGAGGCGCTGCGAGAACTTGCGTTCAAAAATGTCGGGGAGGTTTTCAAGCAGTTCTTCCAGCTCCTGGAGCTTGGAAGCGGCCTGATCCCTCTCCAATTCCAGGCGCGCGGCACTGGCTTGATCCTCTAGTTCCTCAAGCCAGTGGGGCAGGGGTTCGCGATCTGCTGTCCACTCCGCCTGCATGGGGCCCAAGCCTTCTGGCCGGACCCTATCGGTCACAAACGAGCCCAGCAAGCCGTGACGGTCTGCTGGGCGTCAGCGCTCCAGCTCAGGCTGGGGCGGTTTGAGGCTCGCTCTTGGCCTGCTCTTGCCCTTCGGTGCGAGGGGTGTTGCTGGCCATGGGGTTGGCCGGGGCGGTGCTGCGGCCCAAAGAGCTGTGCTGACCTTCGTACTTGACGGTCAGATAACGAATCACGTCTTCGCTGAGGCGCATGGCCTTCTCCAGCGGGCCCACCTGCTTGCCATCACCGCTGTAGTTCAGCTGGATGTAGATGCCTTCGCGGTGCTTGCCGATGTTGTAAGCCAGGCGGCGCTTGCCACGCATTTGGCTGTCGATCACCTCGCCACCGGCTTCAACCACCAGGTCGCGGTACTTGTTGGCGTGGGACTCGACTTCCTCCTCGGCGATATCCGGCCGGAGGATGTACATCGTTTCGTAATTGGGCTTCGCGCTCATGCTGCCTGTGGGGTGAACCCGGACCAACGGTCCGGAGGCGGACTTCGACGGTTTGTCGAACTGATCACCCTACCCCTTGGCCTCAGAGCTGCATTCGCACCGCGTCGGAGAGCGTGGGCAGATCGGCTTCTTTGCCGCGGACGCACTGAATGGAGGCGTAGAGCACCAACACCAGTGCACCAATGAAGACGGTGTTGTTGAGGGTGCGGATCATCAGGCTGTTGCCCAAGGGGCTGAGCAAGACGTTGAAGGCCAAGGCCAGCACCACCAACAGGATGTCCAGCAAGATCGCCTGCAGCACGTTGAAGCGCAGGTAGTAGGGCACGTTCGGGTTGCGCACCACCACCAGGAACAGCACCAAGAACAGCAGAAAACCACCAAAGGGAATGGAGCGCTCCAGCAGCAGCACCGGTGTGGCCGGCAGCGCTAGGTAGGAGATCCAGGGGAAGAGGTTGTAGAGCTCACGCCCAAAGCTGAGGGCGTCCGACCAGGGCAACAGGTAGGCCAGCAAGCCCAGGAACCGTTGCCAAAGGGGAATTTCAGCCATGGTCTGCTGCGCCAGGTTCCAAGGCTAGGGCGGCTGCTTGGCGCATCGCCTCCACTGGGACCTGCTCCAGCCCAGTCCACAGCTTCAGGGCGGCAGCGCCTTGCTGCACCAGCATCTCCAGCCCATCGATGACGCTGAGGCCGCGTTGGGCCGCCAGCTTCAGCAGCAGCGTTGGCCTGGGGGTGTACACCACGTCGTAGACGACGGCGGCAGCCGGCAGCAGGGCGAGCTGCTCAGCGCTGAGGGGCGTTTGATCGCGCATCTCCGCCATGCCCAGTGGCGTTCCATTCACCACCAAGTTGCTGCGCTCCAGCAGGGGTTCGAGCGGTTCATCGCCGCTGCTGAGCACCATTGGGGGTGCCCAGCTGCTGACATCGGCCGCCAGGGCTTCCAACTTGCTGCGGTTGCGCCCGCGCAACACCACCTGCTCAATTCCCAGCTCGCAGCAGCTGCGCAGCACGGCTCGCACCACGCCGCCGCTGCCCAGGATCAGGGCCTGGCCGCCCCGCTGCAAGCGCCCGCTCAGGGGGGTGAGAAATCCACTCCAGTCGGTGTTGGTGCCGCGCCAGCCGCCTTGGCCATCGGGGATCAGGCAGTTCACAGCACCGAGCTCGCGTGCCACGCCATCAACGCTGCTCAACAGGGGTTGCACTGTTTCTTTGTGCGGAATGGTGACGCTGAGACCGCGGCAGCCCAGGGCAGCCAGGCCCTCGATGGCTTGCTGCAGTCGATCGGGTGCCACCGCAAAGGCGAGATAACGCCAGTTCAGCCCCAGCTCAGCGAGGGCCGCGTTGTGCATCACCGGCGAGAGGGAGTGGTGGATGGGTTGGCCGATCACCCCTAACAACTCAGTGGAGGCGTTGATCGGGGCTGCAGCTGTGGACTTCATGGGCGGCCGTTGTTCGGGAACCACACCTCGTCGGGAGGGGGAACTGATGACGAAGATGCAACAAGTTTGAGAGGTCTAACGAGGAGTTCGTATGGGCAAGGTCGTCGGCATTGATCTGGGCACCACCAACAGCTGCGTTTCGGTGATGGAGGGCGGCAAGCCCACCGTGATCGCCAATGCGGAAGGGTTCCGCACCACCCCCTCGGTGGTGGCTTACACCAAGAACCAAGACCAGCTGGTGGGGCAGATCGCCAAGCGCCAGGCGGTCATGAATCCCGATAACACCTTCTATTCCGTTAAGCGCTTCATCGGTCGCCGCGTTGATGAGGTCAACGAGGAATCCAAAGAGGTGAGCTACGGCGTTGAAAAGGCCGGCTCCAACGTGAAGGTCAAGTGCCCCGTTCTTGATAAGCAGTTCGCACCAGAAGAGGTGTCAGCCCAGGTGCTGCGCAAGCTGGCGGAAGACGCCGGCAAATACCTCGGTGAGACCGTCACCCAGGCGGTGATCACCGTTCCCGCTTACTTCAACGACTCCCAGCGTCAGGCCACCAAGGACGCCGGCAAGATCGCCGGTCTTGAGGTGCTGCGGATCATCAACGAGCCGACGGCAGCTGCCCTGGCCTACGGCCTCGACAAGAAGAGCAACGAGCGCATCTTGGTGTTCGACCTCGGCGGCGGCACCTTCGACGTCTCCGTGTTGGAAGTTGGCGATGGTGTCTTTGAGGTGCTCTCCACCTCCGGTGACACCCACCTCGGTGGTGACGACTTCGACAAGGTGATCGTTGATCACCTGGCCGACACCTTCAAGTCCAATGAAGGCATCGACCTGCGCCAGGACAAGCAAGCGCTGCAGCGCCTGACCGAGGCAGCTGAAAAAGCCAAGATCGAGCTCTCCAGTGCCACCCAAAGCGAGATCAACCTGCCGTTCAT
>JAAXIH010000159.1 GCA_012270465.1 Synechococcus sp. | reverse complement strand
TCGACACCCCGGCCTCCAAGAAGTTCGCTGCTGACTTCAAGGCCAAGTACGGCGCTGACCGTGTGGTGGCTGACCCTCAGGAGTCCGCCTACAACATGGTTTACCTGTGGAAGAAGGCGGTCGAGAAGGCCGGCACCTTCGACGACGACAAGGTTCGCGAAGCCCTGGTTGGCGTCACCTTCGACGCTCCCCAAGGCCCGATCGAAGTGCGTCCGAACCACCACATCTCTCAGATCGTGCGGATCGGCAAGATCACCTCGGATGGTCAGTTCGAAATCATCGAGGAGTCCGACAACCCCATCGATCCCCAAACCTGGAACCAGTTCGAGCCCACCTCCAAAGGCTTTGCTTGCGACTGGACCGATCCCAGCAAGGGCGAGAAGTACAAGCTCTGATCCTTTGATTCAGGCTGATTCACTCCTTTGAGTGATTCCTCTGGAGGAGTCCCCGTCGGGGCTCCTCCTTTCGTCTTTTCATTGGCTGTTCTCGTCTCCCCCCACTTCCGTGCAACTGCTTTTTGAAAGCCTGTTCAACGGGGTTGCCATCGGCTCGGTTTTGCTGGTGGCGGCACTTGGACTGGCGATCGTCTTTGGCCTGATGGGTGTGATCAACCTCGCCCATGGCGAGCTGATCATGCTCGGGGCCTACACCACCTATGTGGTTCAGCTGATCTTCAAACTGCCTGCGCTGCAGCCGGTTTACAACCTCTACGTGTTGGTTGCGATCCCCATTGCCTTCATCACCAGCGGTGTGGTGGGGATTCTTTTAGAGCGCACCGTGATTCGCCGTCTTTACGGCAATCCCCTCGAAACCCTGTTGGCCACATGGGGTGTGAGCTTGATTCTGCAGCAGTTTGTGCGCAGTGTGCCCTTGGCCCAAGCCGCCGGCGTGGTGCTGGCCTTGGTGCTCGGCTTCTCGCTGCCGTTGGTGTTGCCGCAGGATCTCTTGCAGGGGCCGAAAAGCCGCTGGGTGCGCGCCGGTAGTTGGGGCGTTTCGGCCCTTGCTGGTGTGCTGTTTGGCAGTGTGCTGGCTTCGCAGATCAGCAAGATTGCCCGTGCCACATCCCGGAACGTGGATGTGACCGCACCGAAATGGATGCGTGGCGGCATCGAATTCATGGACCTCACCTTCCCGGTGCCCCGCCTGGTGATCATCGTGATCACGATCCTTGCGGTGGTGGGGGTCACCTGGTTTTTGAATCGCAGCGTCTGGGGGATGCGGATTCGCGCGGTGACGCAAAACCGTGAGATGAGTGACTGCCTCGGGATCCCCACCGACACGGTGGACGTGCTGACCTTCGGCATCGGTTCTGGCCTGGCCGGGATCGCCGGAGTGGCCGTGTCATTGCTGGGCTCGGTGGGCCCAAATGTGGGCACCTCTTACATCGTGGGTTGCTTCATGGTGGTGGTGCTCGGTGGTGTCGGCAATTTGCTCGGCACCGTGATCGCCTCCTTTGCGATCGGCTTGCTTACCGACTTGATCGGCGCCGGACGCTTGCTGACGATCTGGCCCGATATGCCGGCACCGCTGGAGAGCACCGTTCAGTTTTTTGCCACCACGAGCATGGCCCAGGTGATGGTCTTCGCCTTGATCGTGGTGTTCCTGCAGTTCCGTCCCGCGGGCTTGTTCCCGCAGAAGGGACGCATGGTGGAGGCCTGAGCTGATGTTCCAAGCCTTTCAACAACGGCGCTGGCGCTGGCTGGTGTTTTGGGCGGTGATCGTGGCGGTGGTGATTGCTGCTCCGGCGGTCTTGCCGGTGTTTCGCCTCAACCTGCTCGGCCGCTTTCTATCGCTGGCCATCGTTGCCTTGGGGATTGACCTGATCTGGGGTTTCACCGGATTACTCAGCCTTGGCCAGGGCATCTTTTTTGCCCTGGGTGGCTACGGAGCGGCGATGTATTTGCAGCTCAATAGTTCCTCAGGCCAACCCAACGGCATCCCTGAGTTCTTCAGTTTGTACGGCGTTGATCGGTTGCCGTTTTTCTGGGAGCCGTTTCACAACCCACTGTTCACGCTGATTGCCATCTGGCTGGTGCCAGCGCTCTTGGCTGCGCTGCTGGGGAACATGGTGTTCCGCAATCGCATCAAGGGGGTCTACTTCTCGATCCTCACCCAGGCTGCGCTGCTGGTGTTTTTCAACTTCTTCAACGGCCAGCAGAAGCTGAT
>JAAXIH010000106.1 GCA_012270465.1 Synechococcus sp. | reverse complement strand
TCCCCAAAGCGGCGGGCCAACCCATCCACGGAGAAATGATCCAGGGCGCCGAGGCTGGCCAATTCAGCCCCCACGGCCAGGCCCCAACGCTGCAGCTCGCCGCGGTAGTGATCACGAGCCGGGAACTGGCAGCCCAGATAGGTCTGCCCGCTGGGGCCGCCCAGCAGTTGTTCATGGGTGGAGAGCACCTCCACCTCACCGCCCGGGTGGATCATTCCCTGCACGCTCGGTGAGCTGAGTTCCTCGCCGCCAGAAAGCCAGGCCTCCACCAAGGCCCCTTGGCTCACCAGCAGCTCGCGCCAGCCAGCCGCTGGCATGGCCAACTGCTCCAAGCGCTCGCTGAGTTGCTGCCGCAGGCCAGCTCCATTGCCGCGCTCGAGGCCAGAGAGGTCGAGGGGGGCATTGCCTTCGCCGCTGAAGCCCTCATTGAGCTTCACCACAGCCCGCTGCAGTTCGCTGTGGCGTTCGGCAAGTTCGGCGCAGGCTTCCACCAGATCGTTGAAGCTATGCACCAGCGCTGAGCCATGGGGATGGGCAAGGCCGCAACGGCTAAACAATTCGCGGCTGCCGGCTTTGCTGCCCCAATAGGCCAGCTCTGGATCGGTGCCCAGCAGCGGCACTTGCAGGGTTTCTGAGAGCTGGCGCTCCAGCTCGCCAACGTTGAAGCAGCTGATGTAGCTGCGATCGGTGTTCAGCACCTGGCGGATGCGTTGCAGCAAGCGCGGCCGCTCCAGCAATTTGGCCGCCAAGGGCCTGGGGCTGGCGTCATCGGTGTCGAAGAGTTTGAGCCGTTGGCGCGCATGGGAGATCGGCACGCCAGGCAACAGCTCCAGCACCGCATCCACCACCAATTCCGGCAGCAATTTGCTGGTGACAAACACCATCCGCGCTTTCGGTTGACGCAGGCGAATCAGCTCAAACAGCTGGCGTTCTTCGTAGTGGTGCACCCCCTGCACCAGGGCGATCTGCTGGGCATCGAGATTCAGCGATGGCACCACCAGCACATCCCATGGCGCCGCTGAGCCATCGGTGTTGTCGACATCAGCTGAGAGGCGCTGCTGCAGCTCCGCAAAGCTCAGGGGTGCCATGGCCGCTGGAAGGCTGGCTTTCATCCTGATCAGGTTTGTCGCTTTGCGCTTGAAGCCCGCAGCTGACAACGGCGCCTGGGTTGTTGACCATGGAGGCATGACAAGCCGTGGTCACTGGCGCGATCGCCTGCTGGGCACCCTCCAGGGGCAGCTGCAGCTGGCCACCTATGTGACGGTGTTTCTCGGCTTCACCGGCGCTTCTTGCGCTGGGCTGTGGGTGAGCGAGAGAAACCTGTTCCGCCAGCACAGCATGGCGATTGAGCAGTCGGCCGCTGGGATTGCCCTGGCCCTGGAGCGCTTGCCAGATCCCCCCAGTCGCCTGCGGGTGCAGCAGCAACTCGAGAGCATCAGCGATAAGCGCACGATCTTCTGGTTTCAACAGGCTGATGGCTCTCTGATCTTTCCGCGCCCGCCGCTGCAACCCCCCAGCCCCTACCTGCTGGAGCGGGCCCAGGCGCGGCCATCGCAGCAGGTGATCACCAATGCCCAACGGCGCTTCCTCACCAAAGAGGTGCTGCGCTTGCCCAGTGGAGCCAGCGTTTGGGCTGCTTGTGATGTGAGCGTCAGCTCCCTGGCGTTCAGCTCCTACATCTCCTGGATGATCCTGATCTGGTCGCTGTGTTTGGTGCTCACCCTGCTGGTGGTCACCGTCTTGGTGCGCCGCATCGTTCGGCCTTTGCTCACGCTCACTGAGCTCACCGCAACGGTGACGGCCGACACGCTGCAGAACTCCCATGTGCAGTTCAGCGCTGCCCCCCAAGAGATCAGCCGCTTGGCCGATAACTATGAGGATCTACTGCAGCGTTTGTCGCTCTCGTGGAGCCATCAGCGCCAGTTTGTGAGCGCCGTGAGCCATGAACTGCGCACACCGCTCACGATTGTGGGCGGTTACATCAAACGAACCCTCCGCAGCGGAGACAATCTCGAGGCCTCCCAGCGCAAGGGGCTGCAAACCGCCGAGCAGGAAACCCTGCGCATGCGCCATTTGCTCGATGATCTGCTCGATCTATCCCGCGGTGATTCGGGCCGCCTCAGCGTCAGCCAGCAGCCGGTGGCGTTGTTGCCGTTGCTGGAGCAGGTGCAGGAGTTGGCCCAGAGCGCTCAGCAGCGCAGCATCGCTTTGCAGCTGCCAGATCGCGCTGATCTGATCGCCAATGCCGATCCCGATCGGCTGCAGCAGGTGCTGCTGAACCTGATTGAAAACGCCTGCAAGTATTCCGCGCCTGAGGCGCCGGTTGAGCTGGCTTTGCTGGCTTCAGAGGCAGAGCTGAGCATCGAAGTGCGTGATCAGGGCATTGGCGTGCCGCCTGAGGATCAAGAACGCATCTTTGAGCGCTTCCAACGGGCCAGCAATGCCCCTGCTGGTGAGGGGTCTGGCTTGGGTTTATCGGTGGTGCGATTGTTGGTGGAGGGCATGGGCGGCCAGGTGAGCCTGCGCAGCCAGCTCGGCAAGGGCAGTGTGTTCAGCCTGCACTTGCGACCTGTTGAACCTGCGGAAGAGGGTTGATGCTCGCCTACCTGATTGCGGTCTCACTGTTGATTCCAGCCAACCTCTGGGCTGCGATCACGCCGCACCTGCACAGCGAAGTGTCGATGCGGATCCTGCATGGGCTCTCCACCCTGGCGCTGCTCCCCTTGCTCTGGCAGCTGTGGGTGCGCCGCAAGCAAGACCTGCTGCTGTTCAGCCTGGTGTTGGCGGTGTTTTTGCTGGTGATGGTGGTGGTGAACGGCTGGATCACCTTTATGGGCATGGGCGTGCGTTTTGGCTGGCTGGACCACATCTTTTTGGCCGTCGCCTGCAGCAGCGTGATTGCCTACTTCTTTGCTGAGCCGTCGTTGAGCGAAGGCGGTTAGGCCACCCCGGCGTTCAATCCGCCTTCATCGGTGGGTCTGGGCCTGGGTCTGCCGTCGGGCAGGGCGGCGAATTGATCGCGCCAGGACTGCACCCAGTTTTGCTGGCTTTGCTCGTAGAGGTGTTGCAGCTCACTGACGGCAGTGGCGTTGAAATCCACGCGCAGATCCAGCAGCGGGAAATCCAATTCGCCGCTCACCTGCAGTGCTGCTGAGCTGGCCATCGGTGAGCGCCGATCACCACCTGCCGCTTCACCGGCAGCCAAGGCGCTCAACACGCGGCGGCCAATCTTCCAGTTGGGGTCGCTCTGGCGGAAGGCTTCGGCCATGGCCTGAAGCACTGCAGGGTTTTCAAGCCAGTTGCCAGCCACGCTGAAGTTCTCGCCGCAGAGATGGCCGGCAAAGCCATTGCACTCTCCGCCGGTCCAGGCAGAGGAACGGCCTTGGGCGTCCACCAGTTGGATCTGCCTGGCGTTGCGTTGGTCATCGCCTTTGAGCAGCCATTCGAGGGCTTCATTGGCGCTGAGCCCATTGCCCAGGGCTTCCAGTCCGCGGTGGGCCAAATAAGGGTTGGTGGCGCCTTGGCTGGCGGCAGCACCGGTGTTCCTGCGCAGGTGGGGAACGGTGGCGCCCACAGCGAGATGGAACGTCGCCACAGCGACGGCAAATCGACCATTACCAGGATCTCGGGCAACGATCGAAAAGGTCATCAGCCCGGCACCTTGTTCAAGCGTTGATCGAGGCGCACCAGGCTTTGCATCAGCACAGCGGTGCCATCGGCGCACTGCTGGCTGCTGGTGAATTCAGCCGCTGAATGGCTCAATCCGCCGCGGCTTGGCACAAAGATCATTCCCATCGGCCAGCGGCGGCCCATCTCTTGCGAGTCATGGCTGGCGCGGCTGGGCAAGGCGCTGCAGCTCAAGCCCAGGGTTTGGGCTGAATTGGCAATGGCGTCGGTGACGCTCAGATGCGCTGGGGTGGGGTCAACGCTGAATTGGGGCAGCAGGCTGATGGGGCAGCCACTGGCGCGGCTGATGCTGTTGAGCCGGCCCTCCAGCTCCTCCACCAGCTCATTGAGCACCTCGATGTTGAGGTCGCGCAGATCAACGCTCATCTCCACCTGGCCCGGCACCACGTTGGCGGCATTGGGCCAGAGCTGGAGTTTGCCAACAGTGCCCACGGGATCACCGGGGTGGTTACTGGCCAGCTCTTGCACCGCCAGGATCACCTGGGCTGCCGTGGCCAGGGCGTCTTGGCGGGCATCCATCGGGGTGGTGCCGGCATGGTTGGCCTGCCCTTCAATGCGAACCAGGAAGCGGCGCTGACCCACAACGCCTTCCACCAAACCGATGGCATCACCGCGGCTTTCAAGGATGCCGCCCTGCTCCACATGCAGTTCCACAAAGGCGGCGATGGCGTCATCGCTGCGCTGAGCCTCGCTGAGCTGCTCCCAACTGCCGCCGATAGAGGGCAGGTTCTCGCTGATGGATTGGCCGTTACTGCAGGTGTAGTCGCCCGTGTTTCCGCTGGCGACACCGGTCATGCCCTTGCAACCCACCATCGTGGATTCCTCATCGGCAAAGGCCACCACTTCCAAGGGGTGGCGCAGGCTGATGCCTTGATCTTTGAGGCTGCGGATGACTTCCAGGCCGGCCAAGACTCCAAGCGCGCCATCGAAGCGGCCGCCGGTGGGCACGGTGTCGAGGTGCGATCCCGTCACCAGAGCGGGCAGGCCAGGGTCTGTGCCTTCCAGGCGGCCAATCAAATTGCCAGCGGCATCAACGCGAACGCTGGCTCCAGCAGCGATCAACCACTCGCTGAATAGCGTTCGGGCTTTGCAGTCGTCTTCTGTGAAGGCCAAACGCTTCACCGAACCATCGCTTTGCAGGCCGATGGCGGCCATGGCATCCAAACTTGCGCTTAGCCGCGCCTCATCAACTGTTGCTGTCCAACTCGGAGTTTGGAGGGAAAGAGCAACCGATGGAGGCATGCAGCACCGCAAACGCCCCGTAACAATGGCAACGGTGGCCAAGCGCTGAGGTAGCGCACGCGACTATTTCGCAGAGCCAGTTAAAAAACCTGTGCAGGTTCGCTGACATGCCAGCCGCGTGCGTCAGCCGCCTGGCGAGCTTGAGCAGGCACATCGGTCTGCACAAACAGCTTGTGCAGGATCTGAACACCCAACAGGTGGTTCACCATCGCATCAAGCTGAACCTTCTCTGCCGCTGGGGTTTCAGGGTTGCGGTGGCGCTCCAGCAGCTGCGCAACACCCTCTGGATCCAGCAAACCGCTGGTTTCGATCGCTTCGCGGCTGAGATGGGCCGCCACCAGTTGATCGAGTTTTTGCAGCTTCTCCTCATCGGCATGGGCTGGAGGGGCCATGAAGGCAAATTTCTCGCGGTGATACAGCCGCTCAGGCAGCAGTCCAGCCACGGCCTCGCGCAGCACATGCTTTTCGCGCTGGTCTTTGATCCGCAGTTCGGGGGGAACCTGCACCGCCACCGCGGCGAGGTGGTGATCGAGGAAGGGCGGCCTGGCTTCCATCGAATTGGCCATATCCACCCGATCGCCGCCCCAGGTGAGGATTTGGCCCTCCAGCATCGTTTTGATCCACACGTACTGGGCCCGGTCCAGCACATGGCGCTCATCGAGTTGTGAGCGATCCAAGGTGGCGGCAATGGCTTTGCCTGGCTCGTAGCCAGCCACCGCCTCACGGCGCTCGGTGGCCAGTAGCCCTGGCACCAGCGGCGCACAGGCCAGCCATGGCTGCAGGCAGCTGGGGGTGAAGCCCACCGCCGCAGTGAGATGGGGATCTTCCACGGGCTTAGCGGCCAGCATCGCTCCAGTCACCAGGGCATTGGCCTGATCCAGCCGTTTCTGGCGTTGGTCTTGATCGCCGCCCTCGTCATCGCTGCCATGCAGGAACATGTCGCGCCGGAAGGCGGGGTAGCCCGCAAACAGCTCATCGGAGCCCTCGCCGGTGAGCACCACCTTGTAGTTCACGTGCCGCACATGGCGGCTCATCAGGTATTTGGCCACACCCAGGGTGTTGTAGATCGTGCGCTCGGTGTGCCAGAGGGTGGTTTCGAAATGGTCGTAGAGGTCATCGCCTGAAAGGCGCATCACGTCTTGTTCAGCGCCTGTGGCCTCGGCCATCTCCTTGGCGATGTCGGTTTCGTCGTAGCGGCTGTCGTCGAAACCGATCGTGAAGGCCTTTACGGGGGTTTGATTCACCGCCGCGGCCAATCCCAAGATCGAGCAGCTGTCGATGCCGCCGGAGAGATAACAACCCACCGGTACATCAGCCACCAGCCGCATCTCGATCGCCTCCAGCAGTGAGCTGCGGATGGCGTTGATGTGCTCCTCTTCGCTGAGGCTTGGGTCGCGCTCGTGTGCCTTGGGGAAATCGAGGTCCCAATACTTGTGGCCGGATGTGCGCAGCAGTCCGCCTTGGCGCTGCACTTTCACCACATGGCCGGGTTGCACCTGGAAGATGCCGGCAAAGGCGGTGCTGCCAGGCACCATCGTTTGCATCAGCTGGTGGAAGAGGCCTTCGGAGCTGAAGTCCCGCTTTACCGCGGGATGGGCAAACAGCACTTTGAGCTCAGAGCCAAACACCAGCCCCTCGCTGGTCATCGTCCAATACAGGGGCTTGATGCCGAAGCGATCACGCACCAGATACAGGCAATCTTCCTCGCGATCAAACAGGGCAAAGCCAAATTCGCCGCGTAGTTGCGGCAGGGTCGCCTCTAAGCCCTGGCGCAAGTACAGATGCAGCAGGATTTCCGAATCGCTTTTGCTGTTGAAGTGCACCCCTTGCGCCACCAGTTCGGCGCGAATGCGCTGAAAGTCGTAGAACTCGCCGTTGTGGGCCATCAGCACCCGATCACAGCTGGACCGGAATGGCTGCCGGGCTCGGTTGCCCTCTAGATCAATGATTGAGAGGCGCGCATGGGTCATGCCAACGCCGCTGTCGTGGATTTGGTAGCCAAAGCCATCCGGACCGCGATGGGCCTGGATCGCGGCCATGTTCACCAGCAGCTGGGGATCGATCGAATCACCCGCGTGGTGTGTGAAAACGCCTCCGATGCCGCACATGTCAGATCACATCCATGACTTGGTCGGTGCGCTCAACCATGCAGGTGAGCAGCGCCATGCGCAGGAACACTGCACCCCTGGCCTGCGCGAAATACCAGTTGTGGGGGGTTTCATCCAGCGATGAGCAGAGCTCGCGGCCCCGAGCCAAGGGGTGCAACACGATCGAGCCCTCCTTGAAATCGGTATCGGAGGTCAGCTGGAAGTTGCTGCCATGCACTTCAAAGCCATCGCCCACCCAGGCGATCGCATTGATGTAGGTGACATCAAAGCGCCCCACTTCATCATTGAGCCGCGTGGCGAGGCGCAACTTGAGGCCGCTTGGCTCGAGGGCTTCGCGCTGGCCCGCATCGAACATCGTTTCCTCTGGATCGGTTTTGGGGTCGTGCAGGATCACGACCTCCTCAACGATCTGCGGAAACTTGCCGAGGATCTGCAGCAGCGAGCGAACGGTGCGCATGCGTGATGGCACCCCGATGATTCCGATGCGGATGCGATCCGAGCGCTCCACATCCGAGCGGCAGAGCGATGGCCGCCACTTGAGGATCGTGTAGAGATCCGTCATCGCTTGGGTCGGATGCTCACCGATCCCGTTGCCGGCATTGATGATCGGAATCTTCAGCGAGGTGGCCATCTCGTAGATGGCGGTCTCGCTGGTGTCGCGCAGCACCACGCAGTCGCCGTAGTGGTTGAACATCTCAGCGATGTCGCTGAGGGATTCGCCCTTGGCCAGGCCTGTGGTGGAGGGGTCGGTGATATTGATCGAGTCGCCGCCTAGGCGGTGCCAGGCGCTGTCAAATGACAAGCGGGTGCGGGTGCTGGGCTCATAGAAGGCATTGATCAGGATCTTGCCTTTCAGCGGCGAGTTGAAGCGGATGTACCGCGATGGATTGCTTTCAAATTTCGCTGACAAACGAAACAGCTGCCGCAAGGTGCGCGGGCTGTAGGCGTTGATCGAGATGACGTGCTGATTGATCAGCTCGTGCAGCGCTTCGCCGTCTTCATGGATCCAGGACAGCAGATCCGTTGGCGAGGCAATCCCTGCGGTATCGGCCTTCTCTCGGTTGAGCCGCAGCTGTTGCTTGAATTCCAATTGATCGGAGTGCAAATGGCTAACGGCTTGGCCCATGGCGTGGATCCAATTGCGCAGTGCTTGATGGGCCGAAAAGTATCGATCGACTCCATCCACCCGTCATAGCAAAGCAATCTGGGTGTGAATCAAGGCTGCGAGATTCAGCTTTCCTTCGCTATTGAGAGCAGGGATCTTTCAGTATCGAGAGCTACTTGGACGAAGCGTTTTGGCTCATGGGGCAACAGCCTGCGCAGCAGAAAATACGAATTAGTTGATGACGCTTGGTGTCGGGGATGTCACCAGAGCTTTCCCTTTTGCCATTCCCGAAACCAGATCGCCAACAACACCACAGTGGCCAGCAAAAGCCCAAACAATCCGCCGTAGACGATCCAGCGGAATCCTTCGGCTCCCACCTCCCAGCTCGGTGTTGAGGGTGCCTCTTGTTCGGTGGCGTGAGCAGCAATAGCGAGCAAGCTGCTGAGCCCGCTCAACGACAACCAGGAACGGCGCTTCATGCTTCCTCCTGCAATTGGGACCAGCGGAATTCAGCAGGCCAAAACCGGCTGGCCACGATCATCACCACCGCCGACACCGCAGCTGACAGCACTGCGGCGCAGTAGGGCGCAATCAGCCAGTAGGCCGCTAGGCCGCAGGCCGTTCCGGCGAGCATGGCGGCGATGGCTCCGCTACGGCTTGCTGAAGGCCAATAGAGCCCGCAGGCCACCGGCCAAACGGTTGAGGCCACCAAGGCGCCTGTGAAGAACAGCACGCTGGCAAGGGAATCCAACCGCGGCCAGGAGAGCAGCAGCGTGAGCCCGCCCAAGAGCACCACCATCCACTGGGTGGCGAGCTTGAGTTCGCGGTCGCTGGCCTCTGGTTTGAACAGCTTTAAAAACACGTCTTCCGCCAACAGATCAGCGGTGGAGGCCAGCAGGGAATCCAGCGTTGAGGTGAGCGAGGCGAAGACCACGATGAACACCAAGGCGGCGCCGCCGGCCCCCAGCAATTGCGCCGTCATCACCGGGAAGACCATGTTCACCTGGGGCACCTCGAGCTTGCTGGCCAGGGCCAACAAGCCGATCGATCCAGTGACGATCGGGATCGTCATCCAGCCCAAGCCGCCCAACACGAACGAGCGGAACACCACCGTGCGGCGCGAGGCAAACACCCGCGACCACCAGATGTTGCTGTGAAACACCTCTCCCATCGAAAACAGGGCGGAGTTCCAAGCGATCAGCAGGCCCGCTGGCAGCAGCAGGTTGAGTCGCTGCGGATGGCTGGCAATCAGAGCCTGGTGCACGTCGCTGCTGGGGAAGCGCATGTAGGCCAGCGCCGCCACCACCAGCAGCAACACCATGATCAGCAGCGACTGGATGAAGTCGGTGCCCACCACCGCGCGCATGCCGCCAAACAGGGTGTAGATGGTCGACACCCCAATCACGACAACCATGCCGAGGCGGTAGTCAAAACCGGAGAGGGCCTCCAGCAAGATCCCCGCTCCCATGGCCTGGGTGATCAAAAAGCCCAGGGTGTAAATCGCTGTGATCACCATGAACACCCACCAGGCGGCGCGGCCGTAGCGCAGACGAATGAAGTCGCCGCTGGTGCGCGCCGATGGCATCAAGTCTTTGATGCGCAGGGCTAAAGGGGCAAACAGGATCAGCCCCAAACCCGCCAGGGCGTAGCTGAACATCCCCCACAGACCGTTGCGGTAGCCGAATTCCGGCGCCAACAACGTTGTGTTGCCAGTCACCCACGACGCCATCAAGGTCGCCGTGCTTAAGGCCAGGCCGATGTTGCGGCCGGCGAGCATGAAGTCATCGGCGTCGCCTTTGCCCTGGCGCCCCCACCAGATGCCCAGGGCAATCCATAAAACGGAGAACAGCACCACCAGCATCCAGGCGATGCCGGGTGCCAAGAACGGCTCAGCCATGGCGTTCGCTCAGCTCAGCGGCGTAACGGCGATGGCCTTGGATGATCATCACCACCGTGGCCGCTGTGACCAGGCCTCCAGTGATGAAGATCAGCAAGGCCCAATGGAACTCCTGCATCGGCAGATCTGATCAAGCCGATTCCATCCTTACGCTGCGGCTGGCGCCATGAATTTGATCCTGCTGCAGGCAGATGACGCCTGGATTAGTGCTGATCAGGTGCGCTTGGTGGGCCGCCGCGCCGATCACATTCGCCAGCAGCTCAAAGCCGTTCTGGGGCAAACCGTGCGTGTTGGATTGATCGGCGGCCAGCAAGGCACAGCCGAGATCACGGCACTGGATGCCGATGCTGTTGAGCTGATGGTGGCGTTGGATCAGCCGCCGCCACCGCGCCATCGCTTCGACGTGGTGCTGGCCTTACCTCGGCCGAAAATGTTGCGCCGCATTTTTCGCACCGCCGCTGAATTTGGCGTTGGCCATCTGCATCTGATCAACAGTGCGCGGGTGGAAAAAAGTTTTTGGCAAACGCCGCTGTTGAAGCCGGCCAAGGTGGCTGAGGCGCTGCAAGCCGGCATGGAGCGCGCGCGCGACACGATCGCTCCGCAGGTTCACCTGCATCAGCGCTTTCGCCCCTTTGTGGAAGATGAGCTCACTGCGCTGTGCGCTGGTCGGCCCTGCTGGATTAGCGATCAAGGGGCCCCACAGGCGTTGGCGTCGGTGCCAGAGGTACAGGCGGTGGTGATGGTGGGCCCGGAGGGCGGGTTTGTGCCCTTTGAAATTGAGCTGGCCTGCGCTGTGGTGGCCCAGCGCGTTCATCTCGGTGCGCGCACCCTCAGTGTGGACACGGCGTTGACGGCGGCCCTGGC
>JAAXIH010000098.1 GCA_012270465.1 Synechococcus sp. | reverse complement strand
TTGCCGGAATGGCTGCGCCGCCCCATCGGCAATGCCAGTGATCTGGAAGCCGTGCAAGGGGTGGTGAAGCAGCAGCGGCTTCACACCATTTGCGAAGAGGGGCGCTGCCCCAACCGCGGCGAGTGCTACGCCGCCGGCACCGCCACCTTTCTGCTGGGTGGCCCAATCTGCACCCGCAGCTGCGCCTTCTGCCAGGTCGACAAAGGACAAGCGCCGCACCCGCTAGATCCCCTGGAAGCGGAGCGGGTGGCCGAAGCCGTTGAGACGCTGAAGCTCCGCTACGTGGTGCTCACGGCTGTGGCCCGCGACGATCAAAGCGATCACGGGGCCAGCTTGTTCACCCAAGCCATGGCGGCGATTTGGGCCCGTAATCCCCTGGTGGGGATCGAAGTGCTCACCCCCGATTTCTGGGGAGGCCACCGCGATGAAACAGCGGCCATCCAGGCCCAACGCCAGCGGCTACAAACCGTGCTCGAGGCCAAGCCAGCCTGCTTCAACCACAACCTGGAAACCGTTGAAAGGTTGCAGGGCGAAGTGCGCCGCGGGGCCAGCTGGGCTCACTCCCTGGGGTTGCTAGCGGCTTCGCGGGAATTAGCCCCCACCATCCCCACCAAATCAGGGCTGATGTTGGGGCTCGGGGAAAGCTTTGAGGAAGTGGTGGCAGCGATGGAAGCCCTCAGGGCCGTGGATTGCCAGCGGCTCACCTTGGGGCAGTACCTCAGGCCATCACTGGTCCATATCCCGGTGCAGCGGTATTGGCACCCAGATGAATTTGATCAGCTTGGCCAGATCGCCCGCGAGCTTGGGTTTGCTGATGTGCGCAGTGGTCCGCTGGTGCGCAGCAGCTATCACGCCGCTGGCTAGGCCTTTGGCTGAACGCCATCAAAGATCACGTCATGGGTGGCGCCATTGGGGCCCAGCTCCTCATTGATGGAGCGGGTCCAGCGGCGAAGCAAGGAGGTGAACCACAGCAGCACGGTGATCGGCGCGAGGAGCGAAGGGCCGTGAGCTTGCAGCGCAGGCCGGACTCAAAACGTAGCTGTGATAACCGTTGTTGAGCTTTAGGCATTCATGCCTGTTTTCCTGCCATGGCCCTCCTTCAGCCAGCGCGGATTCGCATCCTGGCCATCGGCAAGCTCAAACGGGCCTGGGTCGCTGAGGGGGTGGCCTTCTACCGCAAACGGCTGCCAGGGCTGGAGGTGGTGGAGCTCAAAGACAGCACACCCGCCAAGGAAGCCGAGGCCATTCGCGCCGCCAGGAAGCCAGCGGAACGTTTGGTGTTGCTGAGCGAAGAAGGCCAGCAGCTCAATTCAGTGGCACTAGCCGACCTCCTCGGGAGCTGGGCTTCGGAGCGGCTGGCCCTGGTGATTGGTGGCGCCGATGGCCACGACCAAAGCCTGAAACAGCAAGCCGACGCCCTGCTCTCCCTCTCAGCGTTGACCTTCCCCCATGAATTGGCGCGGCTGATGCTGGTGGAGCAGCTCTACAGGGCCAGCACAATCCTGCAGGGCGGGCCCTATCACCGCAGTTGAAGACGCCGCTGGCAGCGGCTGAGACCTTCCGCGCAATCCCCGCGCATGAGGAGTCCTGAGCCACCCCAGATCAGGCGGCGCGGCAGATCCCACGGGGCTGCGCCGAGCTCCCGTTGGGGCTGGAAACCAAGCCGCTCGAAGTAGCGCACCAAGCGCCGATGCTGGCGGGGGTCATCGCGAATCGCCAGCAGCCAGGCCGAGCGGCAGGGCGTTGCCTCCAGAGCCCAGGCAAAGGTGGCCGCCCAAATCAACAGCCCCACGTCTTGGGTATCGCGTCCTTGCACGCGCATCGTGTCGAGCCGCAACCCTTGCCGCTGGGGGGTGGCCCAACCCTTGAGTTCTCCGAGCAACGCCAAACTTTGATCGGAGCTGCGGCGCGCCACCACAACCCGCAGGGTTTGCAGCGGGCCAGCGCCTCCCAGCTGCAAACGCAACAGCAAATCCCGCGCAGCGGCCTGCTGTTCAATCAGCGCCAAATCAAAGCTCATGGCTCAGCCCGGTAGCGATCAGCCGACAACACCGCATCCAATGGCAAAGGGCCATAGAGATGGGGGAACTGTTCGCCGGTTGGGATGGGCTCCCATTTCAACTGATCGCTCGGCAATTTGTGGGGATCAACCGTGAGCAGCACCACGTGATCCAGATCGGCGTAGAAGCGCCCATGCGTCGCTTCAAGCTGATGGGCTCCGCTGAGATGGATGAAGCCCTCCTCTTGCAACGAGCGGCCGCGGGTGGAGCGCTGATAACTGCCCTGCTGCCGTGCCTGTTGCCACTCATGGGGCAAGGCCAGGTGATACAGCCACTGCGGTGAACGCCAGCGTTGCCGCGCCGCCCATGGCGGCTCTAAAACCGCGGCCAGCTCGGGCGAGCTGAGGAACTGATCCAACCAACCCTGCAGGGGCTGCAGGCCTGGCTCAGCCTCAAAACCAGCCGGATCGCTATGGCGAAACTGACGCACAAAGGGGAGCAAAGCCAAATCCACCAACGAGGGAGCTGAACCCAATAACCATCCCTGCGGCTGCAAGCGTTCATTCCACTCCCGCAAGATGGCGAGCGCCTGCCGGCGATGGGCATCCCCATCACTGCCGCTAAAGCGATGGGGGTAGCGGTAGCGATCGAGATGGTGCTTGAAAGGGCCGTCGTTTTGGAACAGGAGCTCCTTGGCGTCATCGCTGGCCGCCAACTCCAACAAGCCATGGGGATCGTTCTGGGCTAACGCCCAACGCATCAACTCCAGGCTTTCATCGATCGGTGGGCCATCAGGCCTCACCAACACCGGCACGGTGGCCTTGGCGGATGCGGCGATCAGCTCAGGAGGCTTGCAGCGCAGATCAACTTCCCGCAACTCGGGGGTGATACCGGCTTGACGCAGGGCCAAACGGGCCCGAATCGCATAGGGGCAGCGGCGGAAGCTGTAGAGAATCAAGCCAGCCAAACCTCAAGCCTGCGCTGGGGACGCCAGGCTGATGCGCTGATAGCAGAACCACAGCCACTGCTGAAAAAACAGATTGCGGTGGGAGCGCCACAACGTTTGCGGTAGATCAGCATCAAAGTTTTGCGGCGGTGGCACATCACCACGGGCGCGGTCCCGTTCCATCTCCGCCAGCAAGCGACCTGAGCTGTACTCCGGATGGCCCAAGTGCATCAGCTGGCGTTGATCGGGCGTTTCAAAAATGCTGTAGCCCACCTGCTCACCGTGGGCGAGTAAGCGCAAACGCCCCTGCCGCTGAGCCTCCTCCATGGCGGCATCATCCAAACCAGCATGCCGGCTTTGCGGGCAGACAAAGCTGTCGTCTTGGGTGCCCATCAAGGCATGGCCCGGCTTGAGGCTGCGCATGGGGAACACCCCAAACAACTTCTGCGCAAACGCCGTCTTGTCGACCCCGGCGAGGTAGGCCAAAGCAAAGCCAGCCCAGCACAGGCCCAGGGTGCTGGCGCACTGGGTGCGCGCAATACCCACCAACTCGACCATTTCCTGCCAGTAGGTGACCTGCTCATAGGCCAAATGCTCCACAGGAGCGCCGGTGATGATCAGGCCATCAAGGGGCGCTGAGGCATTGGCTTGCTCCCACGAGCAATATTGCTGATCAAGATGGTCGTGATCCCAGGTCTTGTAATCGTGGGATTGAAGACGAATCCAAACCGGTTCAATTTGCAGCGGCGAAAGGCCAAGGGGATGCAACAAATTGAACTCATATTGCATGCCCAAAGGCATGATGTTGATGATGCCAATGCGCAGCGGCCTGATGTCTTGCCGCTCCGCCAATTCAGGCTCAATCCATGAGATCCCGTTGCGCTCAATTGCCGCGACTTTGTGATAGTTCCTCGGCAATATGAGCGCCACGGTTCTGTGCTCCCTGCTCTCAGCTCAGGCCAGCCAGTGCCTGGCTGAAGTCAGCGGTGATGTCATCAATGTGCTCAATGCCCACTGAGACGCGCACCATGGTGGGCGTCACGCCTGCCGAGCGCTGCTCCTCTTCGCTGAGCTGCTGGTGGGTGGTGGATGCCGGGTGAATCACCAGGGTTTTGGCATCACCCACATTGGCCAAATGGCTGGCCAACTCCAGACCATTGATGAACGACACCGCATCGTCGTACCCGCCTTTGAGGGTGAACATCAACATGCAGCCCATGCCCCGTGAGGTGCAGTACTGCTTGGCACGTTCGTGATAAGGATCACCAGCCAAGCCGGGGTAGCTCACGCTCTCCACCTGCGGCTGAGATTGCAGCCAAGTGGCCAAGGCCATGGCATTGGAGGCATGGCGCTCCACCCGAAGGCTGAGGGTCTCAAGCCCCTGCAACAGCATGAAGGAGTTGAAAGGGCTTTGGGCCGGGCCCCAATCGCGCAGGCCCTCAATGCGTGCCCGCAGAGCAAAGGCGATGTTGCGATCGGCCGGCAGGCCGAGCATGCCGCAGATATCGCTGCCAAAGCCAAACGCATCCCAATGCACAAGGCCGTGATACGCAGCGCTGGGCTGGCTCATCAAGGGGAATTTGCCTGAGCCCCAATCAAAGGTGCCGGCATCAACGATCACACCGCCCAGGCTGGTGCCGTGGCCACCAATCCACTTGGTGGCGCTTTCCACCACCACATCGGCGCCATGCTCGATGGGGCGAATCAAGGCGCCAGCAGCACCAAGGGTGTTGTCAACAATCAGAGGAATGCCATGGTCATGGGCCAAGGCAGCCAAGGCTTTGAAATCGGGGATGTTGAAGCGGGGGTTGCCCATCGCCTCGACATAAATGGCCTTGGTGTTCTCGTCGATCTGGGCCTTGAAGCTTTCGGGGTCATCGCCTTCGGCGAATTTCACCTGAATCCCCAAACGCGGGAACTGAACCTTGAACTGGTTGTAGGTGCCGCCGTAGAGGAAGGAGGTGGAGACCAAGTTGTCGCCAGCCTGCATGAAGTTGGTGATGGCCAAGAACTGCGCCGATTGGCCCGAGGCGGTGGCCACAGCAGCCACGCCACCTTCCAGCGCCGCCACCCGCTTTTCAAAGACGTCGGTGGTGGGGTTCATCAAGCGGGTGTAGATGTTCCCGAATTCCTTCAGCCCAAAGAGATTGGCGCCGTGCTCGGCGTCATTGAAGACGTAGGAGGAGGTTTGATAAATCGGAACCGCACGGGCATTGGTGGTGGGATCCGCCTGCTGGCCAGCGTGCAGCTGAAGCGTTTCAAACCGTTGGCTCATCAATGCTTGGGCACTCATCGCCCCTTTCTAACCTCCAGATATCCCCCCTCTCGAGCTGCTGCTGCCGCTGGGCGAAGCGTTCGCGGTCGGCATCACTGAAGCGCTCGATGCAATGCACGCAGCTCACCCCTTTGATGTAGCTGGGCAGCTCACACTGCTGCGGCGTTAGCGGCAACCCACAGGCGTGGCAAAGGCGGTGCTCGCCTGGCTGAAGCTGATGGTTGAGCGCCACACGCCGGTCAAAGACAAAACACTCCCCCTGCCAGCGGCTTTGCTCTGGCGGCACTGTTTCCAGATAGCGCAGGATGCCGCCCTCAAGGTGATGCACCTGATCAAACCCCTGCTGCAGCAGATGGGCTGTGGCCTTCTCGCAGCGAATCCCACCGGTGCAAAACAGGGCCAACTTGTTGGCGCCGCGCGCTTGCATCAAGGGGCGCAGTTCCTCAGCAGCCCAAGCGGGAAACTCGCGGAAGCTCTCGGTCTGGGGGTCCACCGCCCCGGCAAAGCTGCCAACCCCCACCTCGTAGCTGTTGCGGGTATCGATCACCAAGGTGGTGGGATCAGCAATCAGCTCATTCCACTGCTCTGGAGGCACGTAGGTCCCCACTTGCTCGGTGGGATCCACGCCCTGGCAGCCCATGGTCACGATCTCCGCCTTCAGCCGCACCTTGAAGCGCAAAAAGCAGGGTTGATCACACCAGCTGCGCTTTTCTTCCAAAGCCTCAAAGCCAGGCTCTAAACGCAGGCGATCGAGTAGTGCGCTGACCGCTTCCGCCTTGCCGCAAACCGTGCCATTGACCCCTTCAGCGGCGAGCAGCACCGTGCCCAGCACCCCCTGATCCCCGCCGAGCTGTTGCAACTCCGCGCGCAGCTCTTGCAAGTTCTGCAGCGGCGCAAAGCGATAGAACGCCGCCACCAACACAGGGCTGTTCTGGGCCATCAGGCCGCTGCCACGCCCTCCAAGCTGCTGCTCACCCCGGCTGCAGCCAGAAGCGCCTGGTCAGCCTGAACGGCTGGGTTGCTGGTGGTCAGCAGGCTGTCGCCATAGAAGATCGAATCAGCACCAGCCAGCAGGCAAAGGATTTGAGCCTCCTGGCTCAACTTTTCGCGGCCAGCACTGAGCCGCACCCGGGCCTGGGGCATCAAAATCCTGGCCACCGCCACCATGCGCACCAGCTCCAGCGGTTCCCAGGGCTCTTGATCCTCCAACGGTGTTCCCTCCACAGCCACCAAACCATTGATGGGAACGCTTTCAGGGTGGGGGTTCAGCCCAGCTAAGACTTGCAAGAGGGAAGCGCGATCACGGCGTGATTCACCCATGCCGATGATGCCGCCACAGCACAGGCTCAAGCCGGCATCACGGGCCCGCTGCAGGGTGTCAAGCCGCTCTTGATAGGTGCGGGTGCTGATGATTTGGTCGTAATGCTCGGGGCTGGTGTCGAGGTTGTGGTTGTAGGAGGTCAGCCCGGCCTGGGCGAGCCGCTCAGCTTGCGAGTCGGTGAGCATGCCGGCGGTGACGCAGGCCTCCATACCCAGCTCGCGCACACCGCGCACCATGGCGAGCATCGCTTCAAAGGGGGCGCCTTCACGGATCTCGCGCCAGGCCCAACCCATGCAGAAGCGGTGGGCACCCGCATCACGGGCTGAGCGGGCCTGCTGCAGCACCCCATCGACTTGCAATTGCAGCTCGGGTTGGTCTGTCACATCACTGCTGTGATGCATCGACTGCGGGCAATAGGCGCAGTCCTCTTCGCAGCCGCCGGTTTTAACGCTGAGCAGCGAAGCCAACTGCACGTGATACCCATCGGGGTGCGCGTCGCGGTGCACCTGCTGGGCGCGCCAGAGCAGGTCCACCAAGGGCAGCTCAAGCAGCGCTTCGATTTCAGCGAGATCCCAGTCGTGGCGAATACAAGCGGCCATTTAGATCTCCTCCTGCACGCCACCAAAACGGCGCTGGCGCCCCTGGAAATCCACCAGGGCCTGCGTCAGAGCTGCCGCATCGAAATCAGGCCACAACACATCGGTCACATGCAGTTCGGCATAGGCCAGCTGCCAGAGCAGGAAATTGCTGAGCCGCTGCTCACCACTGGTGCGGATCAACAGATCTGGATCGGGTTGGCCCGCGGTGTGCAGCTGGGCCGCGAAGGCGCTCTCATCAATGGCCTCAGGGTCCAATTCCCCACGCTGAACCTGCGCTGCCAGGGCGCGGGCCGCCTGCACGAGCTCCTGACGGCTGCCGTAGTTCGTGCAGACATTGAAATGAATGCCGCTGTTGGCTGCTGAGCGCTCAGTGGCTTCGGTGATCAAGGCCTGAAGCTTTTGCGGCAGAGGAGCCAAGTCGCCGAGGAAGCGAATGCGCACCTGCTCTTTTTGCAGGGCCTCCAGCTCACGGGCTAACACCTGCTCAAACAGGGTCATCAAAAAGCTGACCTCTTCCCCAGGACGGGACCAGTTCTCGGTTGAAAAGGCATAGGCCGTCAGAGCGCTGATGCCCCAGTCGCTACAGAGGCGCAAGGTGCGCTTGAGGGCTTCCACCCCCTGGCGGTGGCCCATCACCCTGGGCAAACCGCGCTGACGCGCCCAGCGGCCATTGCCATCCATGATCACCGCCACATGGGCGGGCAGCTGGTCTGCCTGCAAGACAGCAGGCAAGGCGGTGGTGGGGGCAGGCCTAGCGGCCGCCACCGGGAGCCGGCTCATGAACGCACTCGGGCGGTGGAGTCGGAACGATCTCCACTCAAAGAGGATTTAGGCAGCGTACGCGCCTGACGCCGGCTCACGGCCTCACTGAGCAACTCGCGCAAACGCTCACGGGTGATGGGCCGCTCAAAGCGTCCCTGGCTGGCCATTGAGATGGTGCCTGACTCCTCACTGACCACGACACAAAGGCAGCGGTCATGGCGCTCGGTGAGGCCAAGGGCAGCCAAATGCCTGGTGCCATGGCGGGTGAAGCTGCTCTGCCGCGACAACGGCAGGATCACACCAGCGGAGGCCACACGGTTGGCCTGAATCAGCACCGCACCATCGTGCAGCGGCGAATCGGCTGAAAACAGATTCAGCAGCAGATCCACTGAGAGGGTGGCGTCGATATTGACGCCTGGATTGAGGAAGTCTTCAGGCCGCAGATCACTGCCGAGGTCCAAAACGATCAGGCCGCCGCAGCGGCGTTTGGAGAGCTGGGCGGCGGTGTCGACCAACAAATCAACGGTGCCAGCTTCCTGCAGATCAGTGGGGCGACTTCCCATCAACACCGCCAGGCGGCCTGTGCCCAGCAGCTCCAGCAACCGCCTGAGCTCACCCTGCAACAGGATCGCCAGCGCCAGCCCGCAGACCAGCACCAGCGCTTCAATCAATTTGGCTGTCAGCGGCAGGTTGCCGTAGCGCTGCAGCAACCAGCCCAGGGCCACCAACAGCAGATACCCGCGCAGCAACCACAGCGTGCGGGGCTCACTGACGCGGCCAAGCAGGAGATAACCAAGTGCCCCGGCACAGAACAGATCCAGCAGCATGCGCACCCACAGCACCGCTGAATCCCTCCTCTGCTCGGATCACCCTACTGAGCGCAGGCGCTCTGGCAGAACGTCGTAGCGCAACAGTTCGTCTGGCCTCTCGCGCCGTTGCACCAGCTCGGCGCAGCCATCGGCCACCAACACCGCAGCCGGCTTGGGGATGCGGTTGTAGTTCGACGCCATCGAGGCGTTGTAAGCGCCCGTGGCCAGCACCACCAGCACATCACCAGGCTCGGTGGCAGGCAGAGGCAGCTGCTTGAGCAACACATCCCCTGATTCGCAGTGTTTGCCCACCAAGGTCACGGTTTCTGTGGCTTCCGCGCCTGGGCGATCGGCCAAACAAGCGGTGTACTCCGATTGGTAGGTGATCGGGCGCGGGTTATCGCTCATGCCGCCATCAACGGCCACATAGGTGTTGAGGTTGGGGATCTGCTTCCGGCTGCCCACGGTGTAGAGCGTGACGCCCGCAGGAGCCACCAGGGATCGACCCGGCTCACACAGCAGACGGGGGAGCTCGAGGTTGCGCTCGCGGCAGGCCGCCACCATCGCTTCGGCGACCACTTGAATCCAGCCATCGATGCTCGGGGGATCGTCCGAGGCCACATAACGGATGCCCAAGCCACCGCCCACATTCAGATCACTGGTTTCATGACCCAAGCGGCGAGCCAGGACCAAGGCATCAGCCAACACAGCCGCTAAGTCGCGGTGGGGCTCCACTTCAAAAATCTGTGAGCCGATGTGGGCATGCAAGCCCTGCACCCGGGCCCAGCGACAACCAGCGAGATGCGTCAGCACCTGCTCCAGCTGATCGGGATCAAAGCCGAACTTGCTATCGAGATGCCCGGTGCGGATGTACTCGTGCGTGTGGCACTCAATGCCAGGGGTGAAGCGCAACATCAACGCCACCGGCTCGGTGCGGCCTTGGGCCAACTCCTGCAACAGGGTGATGTCGTGCCAGTTGTCCACCACCACCGTCACACCGTTCTGCACAGCCAGGGCCAATTCCTCGCTGGATTTGTTGTTGCCGTGCAGCACGATCCGCTCGGGCGGCATGCCGCCTTCCAGTGCCGTCAACAACTCCCCGGCTGACACCGCATCAAGCCCCAACCCCTCCGAGGCCACCACGGCAGTGATGGCCAAGCTGCTGTTCGCCTTGGAGGCATAAACAGCCAGCGAAGGCCCTGGGTAATGACGCTCCAACGCCTCGCGGTAGGCCGTGCAGGCCTGGCGCAAGCTGCGCTCATCAATCACATAAAGAGGCGTTCCAAAGCGCTGAGCCAGCTCGCTCAACACGCACTCACCAACGCGCAGGCGACCTTCCGGGTCGATGTCGGTGCTGAGCGGAGCAAGATTGCGGTTGGGGCTGCTGAGATCAACTCCCCCAGCTGCCCAGGGCAGCGGACTCGTCGCAACCGGGGAGGTGCTGACCATGACGGGAACAACGCAAGCTTCAACGTCTTCCCATCCTTTCAGTCCGCAGGATCCGCAACCACTCGGGGCCGGCGACTTAACGGCGTGCTTGGCCCTCGACCAACAAGCGCTCGGCAACTTCTGGAGCCGCGAGCAGTGGCTGAAGGAATTGGAGGATCCGCAGCGGCTGAGCGTGGGCCGCTGGAATCACGAGCGCTCTGAGCTGCTCAGCCTGGCCAGCGGCTGGCTGGTGGCAGGCGAACTGCAAGTGATGTTGGTGGCGGTGCAGCCGGCGCAGCAGCGCCAGGGGCTCGGACGCCAAGTACTGCAGGCCTTGTTAGAGCAGGCACAACAGCTTGGTTGCCACCTCGCCACCCTCGAGGTGGCCGCCAGCAACAAGGCCGCCATCAACCTCTATGGGGCCCTGGGCTTCATCAGTTGCGGACAACGCAGCGGTTACTACCGCAACGGAGAGGACGCCCTGCTGAAATGCCTTGATTTGAAGCAAATTCAAGCCCGTACGGTTAACCGCCCTGAGTAATGCCAACAAGAGGCAGCTAAGTGTTGCTAACGGCGGGGGCAAACAAGGCTATAGCTTGGGTCTCACTGAGAGTGGCGCTTGAAAAATCAGCAAACTTTGATGTTGCGAAGTTCTATCGGTTTTCACCCTGCAACAACCCCTTTAATCCTGATAGCGTGTTGTCACTCTGAGCGGCCCCAAGCTCCATGTTTGAGCGCTTTACCGAGAAGGCCATCAAGGTCATCATGCTGGCCCAAGAAGAGGCCAGGCGTCTTGG
>JAAXIH010000194.1 GCA_012270465.1 Synechococcus sp. | reverse complement strand
CCGGTGCGCTGAATCACATTGGCGATCGAAAAGGTTTTACCCGTGCCCGTGGCACCCAGGAGCGTCTGATAGCGCTGACCCCCCTCGACACCCTGCACCAGGGTCTCGATCGCCGTCGGTTGATCGCCGTTGGGGCTGTAGGGAGCTTCGAGGCGGAAATCCACCGACTCAGGACCGGGGCCGCGACTCTAGGCAGTTCAGACCTGCACAGGGTTCAGAGCGGACAGGGCATCACGCAGACCGCGCACCACCGCCACCATGGCCAGCTCATCGCTGAGGCGGTTGATGGCAGAGCCCACACCCACACCAGCCGCACCAGCAGCCTGAGCCAGAGGCAGGGTCACCGCCGACAGGCCAGAGGCGCAGAGCACCGGCACAGAAACCGCCCGGCTGATCACATGAGCTGCAGCCAAGGTTGGTGAGGCCTTTTCAATCAGGCCTTGAACGCCGGGGCTGAGGGGGTTGGCACTGGTGCCGCCTTCGGTCTGAATCCAATCCGCGCCAGCATCCACCAGGTCGATGGCCAGTTGCTCTTGCTGGTCCAACGGCAGGGTGTGGGGCACCGTCACCGACAGGGTGACCTCAGGCAAGAGCTGACGGGTGCGGCGAGTGAGTTCCAGCACCTCGGCGGCATCAAACAGGCGGCCCTGGGGATAAAAGCTGTCGTAGTTGCCGATCTCCACCATGGCGGCACCGGCCGCCACAGCGGCTGGAAACAGCTCAGGATCCACAGCAGACACGCAGATCGGCAGCCCAGATTCAGCCGCAGCCAACGCCACCAGTTCGGGGTCGCAGGCCACATCCACCAAATCGGCACCACCTGCGGCGGCGGCCCGTGCCACCCGCGCCACGGATGCAGAGTCGAAGTTGGCGAGACCGGCGATCACCTTGAGCAGACGACGTTGCTCAAGTGCACGCTGCAAGGAAATTGGCAGGCTGGCAGCAGGGGACATACCCAACGGCATCGGATGAGAACCATCCTCCCATCTGGCAAGCAGCCCTGGAGCCGCTGGCACCACAGGCTGCACCAGCTCTTGCTGGATGATCCAAGCCTGCTGCCCCAAGGCAGCCAGCTGCTGATCGCCATCTCCGGCGGCCAGGATTCGCTGGCCCTCACGCGCCTGCTGCTGGATCTGCGCGAGCAGCACCACTGGCAGCTTCAGCTCTGGCATGGCAACCACAACTGGCGCCAGGACGCCGCCGCCAACGCCCAGCACCTGCAGCAACTGGCGGCCCACTGGGATCTGCCCTTAACGGTGGACTGCGCTGAGCCCGCTCCCAGCAGCGAAGCGGCCGCCCGCCAATGGCGTTACGAACGCCTGCAGCAGCAGGCGGAAACCAGCGGCTGCCAGCTGGTGCTCACCGGGCACACCGCCAGCGACCGGGCTGAAACCCTGCTATTTCATCTGATCCGTGGCGCCGATCTCACAGGGCTCTCGAGCCTGCGGCAGAAGCGCCCCTTGGGCGCCGGCATCACGTTGGTGAGGCCCCTGCTGGCCTTCAGCCGCGCCGACACCCAAGCCTGCTGCGAAGAACTGGAGCTCCCGGTGTGGCACGACAGCACCAACAGCGATCGCCAATTCAGCCGCAATCGCCTGCGGCTGGATGTGATGCCTGAGCTGGAAGGCTTGAACCCTGGAGCCACCCAGCATTTGGCACGCACAGCTCAACTGTTGGAGGAGCTGGAAGGCCAGCACAGCGCGTTGGAGGCCTTAGCCCTTGAGGCGATCCGCAGTGAACCTGGCTCCTGGGAGCTCGACCGCCAGCGCTGGCAGGAGCAACCCATCGAGCTACAAAAACGCCTGCTTCACCGCTGGGTACAACAAACCTGCCAGCAGCAGCTCAGCGCCGCGCTCACCACAGAAATCTGGCGGCAACTGCAAAAGCCAGGGCGACGGCCGCCCATTGCCTTGAGCCATGGCTGGCAGCTGCAGGCTGAAGCATCCATGCTGAAGCTGATCCCTCCGGCAGCCGCTACTTGATGGGCTACGACGCCGCCGAGCAGGCCTATGGCGAGCACCGCTTTGCTGAGGCTCAAGCGCTACTCAACGAGCACCTCACTGAGCAGCCCAATGATCCGCGCGCTGTGCTGCTGCAGGCCTACATCCACTTCTATGGCTTTCAAGACACCGCCGCGGCCGCCAGCAGCTATCGCCGGGTGCTGGAGCTGGAAACCGAGGGGCCGTACCACGACTTGGC
>JAAXIH010000198.1 GCA_012270465.1 Synechococcus sp. | reverse complement strand
TGAAATTGCTGCTTGGCGATGGCGCTGAAGTGGTGCTGCAAGGTCAGCAGGTGTTGCCCCAAAAACTGCAGGCTCAGCAGTTTGCTTTTCAAGCCCCGCAGCTGGATCAGGCCTTAGCGCTCAGCTTGAAGGGTTAGTTCGGCGCTGCCACCAGCCCAGCACCCCGCTGATCACAGCGGCGGCCATCAGCAGCCCGATGGCGGGGGTGAACAGCGGCTCCCAGAGTTGCTGGAACACCGCTAAGGGCTGATGGATGCCGCGGGCTTCACACAGCACAGCGGCAAGAAACCAAAAGGCTCCAGCGATCACCACAAACACATCGGCCACGAGCAGCCGGTCCAACCAGCGTTTGAGGGGCTCCATCACGGTTGTTGCAGCCGCTCCAGGATCGCGCGCGCCATCCGCTGGGTGCCGCCGGCTTGGCCCAGTCGTTGATCTCCCTGCTCGCGCAGCTGCTGCAGCGTTGCCTCCGGTAGCTGCAGCAGTTGCTCCAGCAGCTCAGCGCTGGCGATCAGGGTGTTCGGGTCATCCACATCGCCTTCGGCGCAATGCACCGCTGGGCCCAAGAGGCGCCGTTGGGCTTCAGCAAAGCCCACGGTGAATTGCGGCCCATGGCCGGCGAGTTGCAGCACTGGTTTGCCCAAACCGGCGGCCTGCTCGCTGGCGGTGCCCGCCATCGAGACCACCACCTGAGCCGCTGGCAGCAGGGTGGTGAATTGCCCCCAGCAGCACTGCAGCACCAGCCCTTGGCGTTTGAGCCAGAGGCTGCGGCTGGTGCTACTGCTGAGGCTCCAGCCCCGGCTGGCCGCCAACGCTTCCACCGCGGCGGCGGGCAGTTCGCGCACCAAGGCCGCTTGGAAATCGTGCCTTCGCAATGCAGCAGGCAACTCTTCCAATAACGCCAACATGCGCTCCAGGTTTTGGCGCGCTTCCGGCAGACGGCTGCCGGGCAGCAGCAGCACCCGCCCGGAGCGCTCGCTGCCATCAAGGGCCACCAGGCCGTCCATAAACGGATTGCCGAGAAACTCCACGGGCCGGCGCAATTGCTCGCTCAGATCACTGGCGCTCAACGCATCGCGGCTGAATACCGCGGCAAAGCGTTTGCTGGCCAGGCAAGGCCCGCAGGGCCATGGCAGCCGCAGGCGGCCTTCGTAGTGGCTGGAGTAGGCCACCAGATAGGTGATCACCGGTTTGCCGCTGAGCCAGGCCAGGATCACGGGGATCACATCGCCCACCACAACGATCCCATCGGCCTGGCGTGCTTCTCGCAGGAAGCGCCAGCTGCGCTTGAGCAGATAGAGCACCTGCCCCTGCAGGATTTCTTTCAAGCGGCCGGTGAAGCTGGCGTAGCCCAGGCCGCCGGTGCTGAAGCTTTGGGTGCGGCCTGCGATTGGCAGGTCTGCCTGCCGGTAGGGCGCGCCATCGCCCACCAAGGGCACAGCGCGCACTTGAGCACCCTGCTGCTGCAGCGCTTGCCCAAGGCGGGCACCACTGAGGTCTTCCCCGTGGCCGTTGCTCAGCAGCAGCAGCTGCATCTCAGTCCGCCAGCCAGGCCTGCACTTTCAGTAGTGCCGGCCAGCCTGGCCGCCGCTTGAGCCCATCGGCGATCGAGACCTCCAGCTCCTGGCCCAGCTCGGGGGAGAACGCCATCACCCGCTTGACGATCTCGATGTGTTCGCGCACGCCTTTGGCGCCGGTTTCCAGCATCGCCAGGGCCAGATTCATACGCCCTTGTGGATCTTGCGCGTTGAGCTTCACCGCGGTTTTGGCTGAGCGCAGGGCCTCCTCGGGCTGTTCGGTCAGCAGTTGCAGCCAAGCCAGGCAGGTCCAACCGGCGGCCTGACGCGGGTCGCGCCGGGTGATGGCCTCAAAGTCAGCGATCACATCAGCGGCTTCAGCGCCGTCTTGGTAGCGCTGCAGGGCTTGGCCGAATTGGCTTTCGCTAAGGCTTGGCTGCTCTTCCGTCATGGGCGCAGGGATCAGACCAACAGATTCCCATGGCCGCGGTCATCAGACCGCAAACGAGCTGCCGCAGCCGCAGGTTTGCGTGGCATTGGGGTTGGTGAAGTTGAAGCCGCCGCCAATCAGTTCGGTGCTGAAGTCCAGCTGCATTCCATAGATGTAGAGCAGGCTTTTGGGATCACACACCACCTCAAAGCTGGGGGCGCCGGCAGGCTCATAGCAGTAGCGCTCGTCGTCGC
>JAAXIH010000102.1 GCA_012270465.1 Synechococcus sp. | reverse complement strand
GAGCTGAGCTGGGGCGACATGGCGGTGCTGTATCGCACCAATGCCCAATCCAGGGCCATCGAGGAATCCCTGGTGCGCTGGCGGATTCCCTACGTGGTGGTGGGGGGCCTGCGCTTCTACGACCGGCGCGAGATCAAAGATGTGCTCGCCTACCTGCGGCTGCTGATCAACCCTGCTGACAGCGTCAGCCTGCTGCGGGTGATCAATGTGCCGCGGCGCGGCATCGGCAAGACCACGATCCAACGGCTCAACGATGCCGCTAATCAGCTGGCCATTCCGCTCTGGGATGTGGTGAGCGATGCCGAAGCCGTGCGCTCCCTCGGCGGACGCTCAGCCAAAGGACTGCTGCAGTTCTGCGAACTCATCAATGGCCTCAGGGAACAGGCCCAAGTCGCGCCGCCATCGGAACTGATCCAGCAGGTGCTCGAAAAGAGTGGCTACCTCAGGGAACTGATCACCGAAGCCACCGACGAAGCCGAAGAGCGCCGGCGCAACCTGCAGGAGTTGGTGAATGCGGCCCTGCAATACCAGGAGGAAAACGAAGAGGGCGACCTCGAGGGCTTCCTGGCTTCAGCAGCGCTCGCCAGCGATGCCGACAGCAAAGACACCGCAGCTGATCGCGTCACCTTGATGACCCTGCACAGCAGCAAAGGACTGGAGTTCCCCGTGGTGTGCCTGGTGGGATTGGAACAAGGGCTCTTCCCCAGCTACCGCTCCCTGGATGATCCCGCCTCACTGGAGGAGGAGCGGCGGCTTTGCTACGTGGGCATCACCAGGGCTAAGGAGCGCTTGTTCCTCTCCCATGCCAGCGAACGGCGGCTCTGGGGCGGCATGCGCGAACCAGCGGTGCCATCGATCTTTTTGGCTGAACTGCCCGAGGCGTTGGTGCAAGGCGATATCCCCCGCAGTGGTGGTGCTGCCCTACGCAGGGAGCAACGGCTCGAGCGGCTCACGCGCGTGGACCGGCCTGAGGCTCAACCCAAAAAGCGGGTGAGTGCAGCCCGCAGCTGGAGCGTGGGCGAAAAAGTGATCCACGCCAACTTCGGCGAAGGAGAGGTGACCCACACCTTTGGCAGCGGCGAGAAAATCTCCATCGCCGTGAAGTTCATTGGCATGGGATCCAAGATCCTGGATCCACGCCTGGCCCCAATCGAACCCGCTTGAGCTGCAATATTGGCCGCCATGCTTCCTGTTTTTCCCCTCGCTGCCGTCACCGGCCACCCAACGCTGAAGCTGGCGCTGCTGCTGGCGGCGATTGACCCCGGCCGGGGTGGTGTGGTGATCGCTGGTGGACGCGGAACAGGCAAATCAGTGCTCGCCCGAGGCCTGCACGCCCTGCTGCCAGCCATCGAAATTCTTGAAGGCAGCTGGAACGAAGAACCGGATGGGGAAAACCCCAGCAAGGTGATCCCTGCACCGTTTGTGCAGATTCCACTTGGGGTCACCGAAGACCGGCTGGTGGGCTCAGTCGATGTCACCCGCTCGCTCTCAGAAGGGCGAACCGTGTTTCAACCCGGGCTTCTCGCAGAAGCCCACCGAGGTGTGCTCTACATCGATGAGCTCAACCTGCTGGATGCCAATGCCTTGAACCTGGTGTTGGCCGCAGTGGGCTCAGGCACCAACCAGGTGGAGCGCGAAGGCCTGAGCGTGGCCCACCCCTGCCGGCCGCTGCTGATCGCCACCTACAACCCAGAGGAAGGTGCTGTTCGCGATCACCTGCTGGATCGCTTCGCGATTGCCCTATCGGCTGATCAGAGCATCGATAGCGCCTCGCGGGTCAGCATCGCAGAAGCTGCCATCGCCTACGGCGAAAACGCAGAAGCGTTCCGGGCCCAATTCCAAGAGGAAACCGATGCCCTGGCCACCCAGCTGCTGCTGGCACGCCAATGGCTACCTGATGTGCAAATCAGCCGGGAACAGATCGCTTATCTGGTGAATGAGGCTCTGCGCGGGGGCGTGGAAGGACACCGGGCTGAGCTCTATGCCCTGCGCGTTGCCCGGGCCCATGCGGCATTGCAAGGCCGCGATCAAGTCGAAGCTGAAGACCTGCAACTGGCCGTGCGGCTGGTGATTGCACCACGGGCCAAGTTGATGCCACCGCCGGATGATCAGCAACAACCGCCGCCGCCACCACCGGGCGATAACGAAGAGCAACATGATCCTCCAGAGAGTGAGGACAACCAAGAAGACGAAGAGCCCGATCCTCCCGAGCCCG
>JAAXIH010000061.1 GCA_012270465.1 Synechococcus sp. | reverse complement strand
TCAGTTGCCCTGAACCTTCACCAGCTCGATTTCAAAGATCAGGGTTTCGTTGGGCCCGATCACACCGCCGGCACCGCGGGAGCCGTAGGCCAGATCCGGTGGGATCACCAGACGACGCTTGCCGCCTTCTTTCATACCCACAACACCTTCATCCCAGCCGCGGATCACCCGGCCGCCGCCGAGGGGGAAGGTGAAGGCCTGGTTGCGGCGGTAGCTGCTGTCGAACTCCTGACCGTTGGTCAAGGTGCCGCGGTAGTTCACCGAGACGGTGTTGCCGCTTTGGGCTTCAGCGCCGGTGCCTTCCACTAGGTCGGTGATCTTGAGGCCAGAGGGGGTCATGCGCTCTTTGGTGGCTTCCATTTCGCCACCCAATAAATCAGCTGCTGAACCTTGGGCGACCTGGTCGCTGGCCTCGGGAGCCATCGCAAACAGACGCGGGTTGCTCTCGTTGGGATCGAGTTCAGCGGGCGGAGCGGCGGGGTTCACGGCTGCTGCCTTGGCAGCTGGGCGCACCTCGCTGGCCGCCGGAGCACTGGCCTGGGCTGGGGTGGGGGCCACGATCTGGCTGACCAGAGCCAGCATCAGGCAGCCCACGCAGACGGCGGAGCTGATCAGGATGTCGCGCATCAAGGGCTGAGAGAGACCGGCTGATTCTGTCAGCGAAGTTCGCCGTTTTGACGCAGCTGTTGCTCAAGGCGATCAATGCGGCCCCGCAGTTCATCCACCTCGCGCTGACGCGCCAAGCCCATTTCATGCAGCAGTTGATCGAGGTTGCGCTCGATCTGTTGCTCGGCCTGTTTTTCAGCAGCGGGGTTATCGCCCCGCATCGCGCCGCTCACCTCTTCAATCAGGCTTGAGGCCTGGCTGGCATCAATGCGGCCGCTGGTGACCCAGCCCTGGATCACCGACTTGAGCCGATCGGCCACCACGTTGGTGGTGCCAATGCCGCGCACCAGCAGCTGCTGCAGTGGGTTGCTGCTCTCCATCGGCTGGGGCCGCTTGAACTGCCTGCGGTTTAGCGCTTTTGAGCGGATTTGACGACCACATGGCGGCTGTGCTCGACCTCGAGCCAGCCTTGATCGCGCAGAACTCCGATGAAGCGGGTCACGGTGACCCGCGTGGTGCCCAGCAGGTTGGCGAGATCTTGATGGGTGAGCCGCACGCTGATGCGAACCCCCTGCTCGCAGGGCTGGCCGTAGCTCTCGGCCATCAATTCAAAGAAGCTGCGCAGCCGCTCTTCCACGCGCCGTTGTCCCATCAGGGCCAGCAGCGCTTCCACCTGCCGGTAGCGCTTGGCGGTGGCCAAGAGCATGCCCCTGCTGAGGCTGGGGTCGCTGGTGAGTTGATCCCAGCGCAAGCACAGCAGATCGCACTGGCTCAAGGTGATCGCCTCATAGGGATCCACCTGGCTGAGGGGTTCACCGAAGGGCTCGCCTGGGCCCACCAGGCCCAGTAAGGCCTCATCGCCATTCATCGATGAGGTCACGAGCTTGGTCATGCCGCGCACCACGAGCCAAATGTGGCCTTTGAGCAGAGGCACCGGGCTGCCGGGAGCCAGGGTCACCAGATCGTGGTTGTGAAAGCTGTTTTCCAGTAATTGGCGCAGCTCTAACTTGTCGGGATTGGCGTCGCGTTGAGGCTGTGGGGTGGCGACCATGACTCGATGTTCCAGGCGACACGCGGAAATGTATGAGGCATGACCTGCCACTTGGGCTAAGGCTCGGCGGTCGTCCGCTTAAGAGTTGGCTAACAATTGGCGAACGCTCGTTGTGGCTGGCTCCCCTGGCGGGTGGCATGGCGGGTTTGGCCTTGCCGCCGCTGGGTTGGCCCTGGCTGTTGTGGATCGCCTTGGTGCCCTTATGGCGTCTGTCTTGGCGGGGTGGAGCGCTGTGGGGAGCGGCTGCTGTTTTGGTGAGCCATCGCTGGCTGTTGGCTCTCCATCCCCTCGATTGGTTGGGGGTGCCGGCTCTGCTCAGTGCCCCTTTGGTGGTGGCGCTGTGGCTGATTTGTGGTGCCGCCGCGGCGCTGTTGGTGGGGTTGTGGTGCGCCTTGGTGCAGCGCGCGGGGCCAGCGCGGCTGAGCACGGCTTTCACCGCCGCTTGGCTCTGGGCGTTGGTGGAGCTGCTGCTGGCTAAAGGCCCGATGTTTTGGATTGGTTTGGGTGTGGCGCCGCTGCCGGGTGATCGCTGGCTGGCGGGTTTGGCCTGGTTTGGGGGAGCGC
>JAAXIH010000114.1 GCA_012270465.1 Synechococcus sp. | reverse complement strand
AAGCCATCAACCCGATTGGTTGGTTTGGCCTGCTGCTGGGTTTGTCGGGGATTCTGTGTTTGGGCCTGCCAGCCGGTGCCCTGCAGCACTGGTGGCTTGATGGCCCCGCTCTCGATGGCTCGCTGCTCCCCGGAGCCGGTGAACTGCTGATGCTGGCGGCGGCCGCTGCCATGGCCGGCGGCACCTTGCTGTCGCGCTGGGCTTGCCGCCATAGCGATCCGGTGGCCATCACCGGCTGGCATCTGTTGTTGGGGGGCTTGCCGTTATTGCTGTTGAGCCTGGGGGGACCGTTGGCGGTGAGTGGTCAGCACTGGCCCCACTTGGCCGCGGCGCAATGGGGCTGGATGGCCTATGCCAGCTTGTTTGGAACAGCCCTGGCCTATGGCCTGTTTTTTTGGTTTGCCAGCCGCGGTGATCTCACCGGCTTCACCTCCCTCACCTTTTTGACGCCTGTGTTTGCCCTTGGCAGTGGCCTGGTGTTGTTGGGTGAGCAGCTCGAACCGTTGCAGTGGCTTGGTGTGGTGCTGGCGCTGGCCTCGGTGCTGTTGATCAATCGCCGCGCTGAGCTGTGGCAGGCCTAAAGCTGCTGGTGGTCAGCACCCCGATGGGCCCGTTGGGACAGGGCTTAGGCGGGGGTGTGGAGCTCACCTTGGAAGCGGTGCTGGAGAGCTTGCATCGCCGCGGCCATGCCCTCTCGCTGGTGGCGGCTGCGGGCAGCCAGCTGCCCAGCACGCCCTTGCAGCAGAGCTGGCTGGAGCCAGGCGTGCCGCAACCGAGCTGGCAGCACCAGCCGCGCCAGGCGCCGGTGCAGGTTCCAGCCGATGGCTTGTTGCCCCGCTTTTGGCAGCGCGCCTTAGCCGAGCAGCAGCGCTTCGATGCGGTGCTCAACCTCGGCTACGACTGGCTGCCGCTGTGGCTGACGCCCCAGTTCCAAACGCCCCTGTGCCATCTGGTGAGCATGGGCAGTGTTGGCGAGGCCATGGATCAGGTGATCGCCGCAACGGCCCAGCAGTTCCCAGCGCAGTTGGCGTTTCATACCGCCAGTCAGGCGGCTGATTTTCAGCTCTCAGGCCCCCCCACGCTGCTGGCCAACGGCTTTGATTTCAGCCGCTACAGCTTCAACGCTGATCCCCAGCCCTGCCTGGGCTGGGTGGGGCGCATCGCCCCAGAAAAAGGCCTCGAAGATGCGGCCCAAGTGGCCGCCGCCCAGGGCTGGCCCTTGCGGGTGTGGGGCCTGAAGGAAGACGCCGCCTATGCCGCGGCGGTGGAGGCCTCAGTGCCCGCCGGCACCATTGAGTGGCGCGGGTTTTTGCCCACCGAGCAGTTGCAGCGTGAGCTGGGCCAATGCGCCGTGATGCTCAACACGCCCAAATGGAATGAAGCCTTCGGCAACGTGGTGGTGGAAGCCATGGCCTGCGGCGTTCCCGTGGTGGCCTACCGGCGCGGCGGGCCGGCGGCACTGATTGAAGACGGGCTCACCGGCTTTGTGGTGCCGCCTGATCAGCCCGAGGCGTTGTTGCAGCACCTTCCCGCTGCCATGCAGCTCGATCGTTTGGCCTGCCGCCGGCAAGCCGAAAGCCGCTTTGGCCTGGAGGCCTTTGGCGCGCGCTTGGAAGCCTGGATCAACAAATCGGTTGCGACTGCATAGGCTGGCCTGCGCTCTGGCTCCAGCCCTTGTCTTTGATGCGTCGGCGGCGACTCTGGTTGGTGCTGGCTGTGCTGGTGCTAGGCGCGCTGCTGTTTGTTTGGCGCCTTGGCGCGGTGGGCCAGTGGGATGAAACCCCGGCCATCTTTGCCGCCTCGGGCCGGGCCATGGCGGAAACCGGCGACTGGCTCACCCCCCGGGTCAATGGTCATCCGCGCTTTGACAAACCCGTTCTGATCTATTGGCTGATCGGCGGTTTCACCGCCCTGCTGCCAGCCGGATGGGATCCCCTCGGCAGCTGGGCGTCCACGCTGCCGTCGGCCTTGGCGATGGTCGCCTTGATGCTGGGTTTGGCGCTCACGGTGCTGCCCCGCTCAGGTCCATGGGTCGCGCTGGAGGCGGCCTTGGCCTTTGCCCTCTCGCCGCTGGTGTTGGTGTGGGGCCGGGTTTCGGTCAGTGACCCCCTGCTGGTGGCCTGTGTTGGGCTGGGAATGCTGGGGCTGTGGCACACATATGCCCCGCCGCGCGCTCCTGTCCCCTGGTGGCCTTGGCTGGTGTTGGGCTTGGGCGTTCTCACCA
>JAAXIH010000168.1 GCA_012270465.1 Synechococcus sp. | reverse complement strand
CTGCATGAATTTCTCTACCCGTTGCTGCAGGGTTACGACTCGGTGGCCGTTGATGCCGATGTGGAACTGGGGGGCACCGACCAGAAATTCAATGTGGCCATGGGCCGCGACCTGCAGCGCCATTTCAACCAGCGCACCCAGTTCGGGCTGCTACTGCCGATTCTCGTGGGCCTCGATGGGGTTCAAAAGATGAGCAAGAGCCTCGGCAACACCGTGGGCCTTGAGGAGGATCCGCTCTCGATGTATTCCAAGCTCGAGAAGGTGGGTGATGCCGCCATTGATGACTACATCACCCTGCTGACCGATCTGGAGCTCGCCGGCCTGCCGGAGAACCCACGCGATAAGCAGAAAGCCATGGCCCTGGCGGTGACCGCCAGCCGCCATGGACTGGAGGCGGCCAGCAAGGCGCAAAGCGATGCCGCGACCCTGGTGGGGGGCGGTGGTGATGCCGCAGCGGATGTGCCTGAGGCTTCGCTTGCCCAGGTGAACTTCCCAGCCAAAGCCTTCTATTTGCTCAGTGCGGTTGGCATCTGCGCCAGCAGCAGTGAGGCCCGCCGCCAGATCAAAGGCGGTGCTGCGCGGCTGGAGGGGGAGAAGCTCACCGACCCCAATCAGGAGTTTGCCTCGGCGGCGGAGCTGGAGGGCAAGGTGCTGCAGCTCGGCAAAAAGACATTCCGCCGGCTGACGGCTTGATCTACAAACTTTTCAGCACAGCGAGATCCTCAGCGTCCAAAGGCGTCGGAATCCCCTGCATCAGTGCATCAGCAAAGCCCTCGTCTTTGCTCAGCATGGTCAACAGATAAAGCCTGCCTGGGCCAGGGTTTTCAAGATCGTGCAGGGTGGCTGAGGGCACGACAACAAAGTCTCCACCGCCGCTGCAAATGGATCGATCGTTGAGGTGAAAGATCACCTGGCCGCGCAAGACAAAGAACAGTTCAGCTGCTTGGTGGTGGGCATGGGGCGGAACCCGATCACAGGGATCGTGGATCTCTAAAAACAGCGATGGCACAGCCTCCGGATCCGAGTTGCCACTGTCTCCATCGGCTGGAGTGCTGAGCAGGGCCAAGCGGCAGTGATCGCCATCGCTGAGGCGAAATCCCTGGAGCTGTTCTGGATGAACGATGCGCGGCAGCATGTTTTTGCGCCAGGACCATCTCAGGATGGTGTGAGATCGACTGGCTGCCTTGATTCCGTCGCTTTTAAATCACCCCGCTGATCGGATCATCGTGGCCCTCGATGGCATGGCGCCCCAGCAGGCTTTGTCTTTCAGCCGCGAGCTCGAGGGGCTGCGTTGGGTGAAGGTGGGCCTGGAGCTGTTTGTGCAGGCTGGCCCTGAGGTGGTGGCTCAGTTGCGGGAGCAAGGGCTGCGCGTGTTTTTGGATCTCAAGTTCCACGACATCCCCGCGACCATGGCGGGGGCCTGCCGGCGGGCCGCGGCGCTGGGGGCCGAACTGATCACGGTGCATGCCTGCGCCGGCAGCGAAGCGCTCAAGGCAGCCCAGGCCGCGGCAGAGGAAGGAGCCCAAGCGGCTGGTCAGCCCGTGCCCACGTTGCTGGCGGTGACGGTGCTCACCAGCTGGGAGGAGCAACGGCTGCAACGGGAACTCGCCATTGCCCAGGGCATCGCCGAACGGGTGCCGGCGTTGGCGCAGCTATCAGCCACTGCCGGTATTGGCGGCTGTGTGTGCTCACCGCTTGAGGCCGCGGCTTTGCGTAGTCAGCACCCCGAGCCGTTTGCCTTGGTCACCCCGGGGATCCGCCCGAAAGGAGCAGCCGCCGGTGATCAGGCCCGCGTGATGGGGCCTGCTGAAGCCATTGCCGCTGGTGCCAGTCAGCTGGTGATCGGCCGGCCGATCACCCAAGCCAGTGATCCCAGCGCCGCCTTGGCCCGTTGCTGCGCCGAGCTGGCCTAGGCCACTAGGGGCAAGGGGCTGTTGAGCTCGCGGTAAAGCCGTTCGATCGAATCGATGTTGGAGCTGAGGGTGTAGCGCTCCATCACCCGGCGGCGGGCCTGGCGGCCCAGTTCGGCGGTGAGCAGGCGCTGATCGCGCAGCACCGGCAGCAGGGTGCGCAGTTGGGTGGTCACGCCTTGGGTGCTGATCACGATGCCGGCGCCTCCGGCCAACACTTCGCCATCGGCGCCCGCATCGGTGGCCACGCAGGCGCAGCCGCTCGCCATGGCTTCCAGCAGGGCAAGCGAAAGCCCTTCCACGAGCGATGGCAGCAGGAACACTTCAGCGGCCTGCAGCAGGGCGGCGCGGCGCTGTTGATCGGCCTCGTAGCCCCACCAAATGATGTTCTCCGAGCTGTAAGTGGTTTCCAGGGTGTTGCGCAGGGGACCATCGCCCACCACCACCAGCACGCAGCCTTCGGGCTGCACCAATTTCCAAGCCCGCAGCAGGGCCTCCACGTTTTTTTCGGTGGCCAGCCGGCCCATGTAGAGAAAGACCCGGCGGCCGTTGAAGCGCTGCTGCAGCTCCGAGCTGCCTGGATGCCAATGGCGCGGATCCACGCCGTTGGGGATCACAGCCAGGCGATCCTCGGGAACCCCCAGCCGGTTGAGCACCTCGGCTTGGAGATCGGAGAACACGATCACCTTGTTGTAACGAGCCAGAGACGGGGCATAGAGCTGATAGGTCAGCTGCTGGCCGCCGGCGGTGATGTTGCGCAGAGACGCATCAAAGGGGGGGTGGAAGGTGGCCACCAGCGGCACCTGCAGTTGCTGGCAGAGCTCAGGCAGGCCGAAATCCAGCGGTGAGAGGGTGAGGCTGGCGTGCACCACATCGGGCTGGATGCGCTCCAGTGATTCCCGCAGCTCGCGGTTGGCCCGCGGAGAGGGAATCGTGTACATCTGCGATTTGACCAGATATGGCAGGGCCACATCGGGTTGGTCTTCAGCGGCCAGCTCGTGCTCATCGCCAGGCCCTGGTTTCAGCAGCCGGCCGATCTGGGTGGCCGGGGTGTCGAAATGGATGAAATGGATCTCATGGCCCCGATCGCGCAGCGCGGCGGTGGTGGCCAAGCCGTAAGAAACGTTGCCGCAGAAGGGCGATTTTTTCCCGAGCCAGGCGATCCGCATCAACAAAGGATGGGCCAGAGGGAAAAGCTAGCAGCGGCGTTTAGTTGCGTTGCCATGGCCGCTCCATGCCGGCGCCGGCAAACACCAGCAGGGCCAACAGCAGCAGCACCGGTTGCAGGCCAACGCTTCCCACCAAGGTGCCGGCCAGCACGAGCGGCAGGCTGAGGGCGATGTTCACCAGGTTGTTCTGCAGGCCAAATACCTTGCCCATCAGTTCTTCTGGGGTGTCTTCCTGGATCGTGGTTTGAGCCGGAATGCCCACCAGGGCCGTACCCAGCCCGAGCACGCCGCAGAGGGCCAGGGTGGTCCAGAGATTGGGGCGGAGTTGGGCCAAAAGCACCAGGCAGAAGCCCATGCCGCCCAGGCCAATGGCGGCGAGCACCGAGCGGCGGAAGCGATGGCCCAGCTGCGCGATCAACACCGCTCCAATCGCCAGCCCCAGCCCCACCATGGCCAGCAAGCTGCCGAAGCGTTCGGCGCCAAGGCCCGCCACGCGGATGGCCAAGCTGATCGAGAGGGCCCACAGCGCTGCCAGCAGGCTGTAGAGCAGCACCAGATGCAGCATCGCCCCGCGCACGCTGGCCTGGCGGCTCAAGAAAGCCAGGCCATCTTTGATATCTGCCCAAACACTGGTGCCGGTGCTCTGCCGCGGCGGCTCATTGGTGCGCACAAACAGCAGGATCAAGGTGGCGATCCCGTAGGCCAAAGGCACCAGGGCAAATTCGCCATGGGTGATCCCTAGGGGGCTCAACACCTGGCGCAGCAGCTGCATCACCGGTTCACCCAAGGCGAAGCCCACGATCGTGGCCGCCATGGTGGTGGTGGTGTACAGCGAATTGGCAGGTAGCAGCAGGGGTTTGTCCACCAGAAGCGGGATGGCGGCCAGCTCGGCTGGCGCAAAAAACTGCGTCAGGCAGGACTCCAAAAAGGTGATCACCAAAAGGCCCCAGTAGCCCCAGCTCAAGCCCAGCCAACTGGGCCCGGGCAGCAGCATGAATGGCACCGCCAGGGTGATCAGGGTGCGCAGCCCGTTGGAGGCCACCATCACGGCGCGCTTGGGCCAGCGGTCAGCCCACACCCCCGCCAAGCTGCCCAGCAGGATCGCCGGCAGGGTGTTGGCGGCAAAGATGCCGGTGGTGAGCAGGGTGATCAGCTGGGCATCGGGGCCCACGCCGCCGCTGCTGAGGCCCGGGTTGCTGCCCATGCCCTGCTGGCGCAGCAAATCGGCTGCTTCCGCCAGTGGGCCTGAGCTGATGTCGGTGGTCTGCGCCCAGTTCTGGGCGATCAGAAACACCATCAACACGATGTAGAACTTGTCGGCCAGCTGGGAAAAGATCTGCCCCAGCCAGAGGAGCCTGAAACCCGGAAGGGCCAGCACGGCCTGAAGACCGCTGCCTTGTTGGGCCTGATCGCTCACCCGTTCTGCCGCTGCGCTGATGCCGGCCAATCCTGCCGCAGCAGTGTCAATGCTCTGGGACTGCGTCCGAGATGTTCACGGCACCAGATCTGCAGCAGCTCCTGCAGGTGCAGCCACACCCGTTCCGGCCCCATCAGCTCTCCATCGCGCTTGCGCGGCAGTTGGGGCCGCAGCAACCGCTGCAGCAGCGCGAGCTCTGAGGCATTGAGCAGCAGCACTGCACCGCTTTGGCGGCCGCTGCAAAAGCCATCGGCCGGCAGCAGGCTGCAGCGCCACTCCCAGTTGCCAATCGGTGGCACCAAATCGCCGCCGCCATTGAGATCGGTGTTCATCGGTAGCCCCAGCCCCGCAAGTTGCAGCAGCTGCACGCCGCCCTGCACGGCGGTGGCCAAGGCCTCCAGCCTCTGAACCTCCGCTGGGGCTGATCGCAACTCCTCCAGCTGCCCGAGCCGATGCAGCAGCAGGGCCAAAGCACCCGGGAGGGGTTCGGCTTCGGCGATCAGCAGCCGGGCCAGCTCCAACAGCCATTGGCCGGCAGCGAGTAATTCGAGCTGCTCGCCGAGGCGGCTGTAGCTGCGGATCACCTGGGCCTGGCGCAGGCGATCGAGGCTGCGGCCGCGTGCCACCTGGGCTTTGATCAGCGTCAGCGCTCCGGCGGCCGCCAAGCTGCTGCGCGGTTTGCGGGCGCCGCTAGCCGCCAGCTTGAGCAGCCCCTCTTCTTCGGTGAGTAACAGAAGCAGGCGGTCTTGCTCACCGAGGGGTGTGGCTTTTAGGCACAGTCCTTCAAGGCTGCGCTCGCGTGGGGGTGTGCTCATCCCCGCTGGGCCTGCACCAGCTCCACGCCGCGGCTGGTGCCCAGCCGCTCGGCCCCGGCCTGCACCAGCTCAATGGCATGGCCCAGATCACGGATGCCGCCGGAGGCCTTCACCTTGGCCCGCCCTGCTGCCAGCCCATGCAAGTGCCGCACCATGGCGCTGCTGGCGGGTTGGCCATAGCCGCTGCCGGTTTTTAGAAACGCCACGCCGGCATCGAGGGCCACCTCCACCAGCGTTTGCAGCTGATCGCTAGAGAGTTGGTCGGCTTCAAGGATCAATTTCAGCGGCAAGCCCAGCTCCACCACCGCAGCAATTTGATCGTGCAGGGCCGTGAGCTCGCCATCGAGCAGCAGGGCGAAGTCCGGTACTAGATCCAGCTCATCGGCGCCCGCTTCCACAGCGGCTTCGGCCTCAGCGCGCTTCAGCTCACTGCTGCAGGCGCCAAAGGGAAAGCTCAGCACGCTGATCAAACGCACGCTGCCGCGCTCCCCTAGCCACTGGCGGGCTTGCGGCATCCAGCGGGAGGCCAGGCAGATGCCGGCAAAGCCGTAATGCAGGGCCTGCTCGCAGCCGCGCTCGATTGATTCGCTGCCCAGCCGCGGTTGCAGCAGGGCGTGGTCGATCAGTGGGGCGAGATCGGGGACCTCGGCCGGGTCGAACGCGGCAGGCACGCCATCAGCTGCGGGCTTCGATCACACCGTATCCGCCATGGTTGCGCTGGTACACCACCTGAAGCTCGCCGTTGTCGGCATTGCGGAAGACGTAGAAGTCATGGTCGATCACCTCCAGCTGGTGAATCGCTTCCTCCACGCTCATCGGTGGCATGGCGAAGTACTTCCGCCGCACCACAGGGGCGGGCAGCTTGGCCTGACGGCCTTGCAGCATGTCGCCCTGCAGCGGCATCACCTCGGGCTCAGCCTGGTGCTCGTCGTGGTGCCCGTGGCCCTGGCGGCGGTCCTTATGACGTTGCAGTTGGCGGGCCAGTTTTCCGGCCACCAAATCAATGCTGGCGTAAAGGTTTTGGCTGCGTTCCTGGGCGCGGATCACGGTGCCGCTGGCGAACAGGGTGACTTCAGCGGTTTGCTGCGGCACACGCGGGTTGCGCGCAACCGACAAATGCACATCGGCTTCCTGCACCATGCCGTTGAAGTGGTTCACCGCTCGCGAGAGTTTGGTTTCGGTGTAATCCCGCAGCGCGGGCGTGACTTCGAGATTGCGGCCATGGATCAGAAGCTTCATACCGGCACCTCACTGCCATGTGGGTTGAATTCAATGTATTGACGGCGGCATGAAACGGGTAATGCCAGAAGCATTCCTTTGTGCTCTCGCCAGGGAAATTTCCTTGGAGGAGGCTTGGCGCTGGCAGCAGCAGTGGCAGCAACGCCTGTTGAGCTCAGGTGGGCCGGAGCTGTTGCTGCTGCTGGAGCACCCGGCTTGCTACACGCTCGGCCGCGGCGCCAGCCTCGAGCACCTGCATTTCGATCCTCAACATCCACCGGCACCGCTGCACCGGCTGGATCGCGGCGGTGAAGTCACCCACCACGTGCCTGGCCAATTGGTGGCTTATCCGGTGGTTGATCTGCAGCGCCATCAGCCTGATTTGCATTGGTATCTGCGTCAGCTCGAGGGGATGGTTCTCGATGTGCTCGAGCAGCAGGGGCTCAGCGCTGAGCGGCGGGAGGGACTCACCGGCGTTTGGCTCGAGGGGAAGAAACTGGCGGCCATTGGGGTGGGCTGCCGCCGCTGGGTGACCCAGCACGGTTTGGCCCTCAACGTGAGCTGTGATCTGGCGGGTTTTGAGGCCATCACCCCTTGCGGCTTGTCGTTGCCGGTGGGGCGGCTGGATCAATGGCGGCCTGGGGTGAGCGTGCAGCAGTTGCAGCAGCCCCTGGCAGCGAGTTGTTGCAAGCGAATGGGCTGGTCCGCTGTGGAGTGGATCAACGAGCAGACTCTGCGCAGCTGGCTGGAGAGCGATGGCTGACGCTTTGGTGTGCTGGCAGGGGGATCGCGCTGATCAGCGGGCCCTGGAGCAGCAGCCCGATTGGTCGGGACTGAAAGGAATTGATGGCCTCTGGCCTCTGCTGGCCCAGAGCCATGGAACCCTCACGGCGGTGGAAGCCGCCCATGGCCCAGCGCCTGAGAGCCTCAGCTTCCAGGCATTGCACGAGCGCATCGGCCTGGTGGCGGCTTGTTTGGCAGCCCAGGGCATCGGTGCCGGTGATGTGGTGGCGCAGTTCGCCGAGAACGGGCCCCGCTGGTTGGCGGTGGATCAAGGCTTGATGCGGCTGGGGGCCGCCAATGCCGTGCGCGGCAGCCAAGCCCCGGTGGAGGAGCTTGCTTACATCCTTGGCGATTGCGGTGCCAGGGCCCTGGTGCTGGAAGACGCCAGCCTGCTGGAGCCGCTGCAGGCCGCTGGCGCCTTGGCTGGCTTGCGCTTTGTGCTGTTGCTGCATGGCGAGGTGCCAGCCACCAGCGCCCCGGTGCCCCTGCTGAGCTGGCAGGAGCTGTTGGCTGGTGGTGTTCATCGCTCTGCCGTGCTTGAGCCGGCTGAAGGCCCCGAGAGCCGCCTGGCCACGATCCTCTACACCTCGGGCACTACAGGACGGCCCAAGGGGGTGCCCCTCTCTCAGGCCAACCTGTTGCACCAGGTGCGCACCTTGGGTGTGGCCGTCTCTCCCCAGCCGGGCGAGCGGGTGTTGAGCGTGTTGCCGATCTGGCATGCCTATGAACGCAGCGCTGGCTATTTATTGCTGTCGCGCGGTTGTAGTCAGAGCTATACGAACCTGCGCCAGTTCAAGGGCGATCTGCAGCGGGTTCGCCCCCACTACCTGATCAGTGTTCCGCGCCTATGGGAAGCCCTCTATGGCGGCTTCCAGGGAGCCCTCGAAGGAATGCCGGCCAGCAAACAAAAGCTGTTGCGCACGGCCTTGGCCGCTTCGCAAACCCATGCCCGCTCGCTGCGGCAGTGGCGTGATCTGGCTGACCACCCCCTGCCTTGGTCTGAGCGCTTGGCTGGTTTGGCCGTGGCGGCGCTGAGTTGGGCGCCAGCTGCCCTGGCCGGCAGCTTGCTGTGGCCTGCGGTGCGCAAACAACTGGCGGGCGGGCATTTGGGCACCGCCATCAGCGGCGGTGGGGCCCTGCCGAAGCACATCGATGCTTTTTTCGAGGCCATCGGCATCGAATTGCTGGTGGGCTACGGCCTCACCGAAACCAGCCCAGTGCTGAGCTGCCGGCGCCGCTGGGCCAACCGGCGCGGTAGTGCCGGCCGGCCGTTGCCTGGAACCGAGCTCAAAATCGTTGATCCCGATAGCCGCCGCACCCTGCAGCAGGGGGAGCGCGGTTTGGTGCTTGCCCGCGGCCCCCAGGTGATGAAGGGCTATCTCAATCGCCCCGAGGCCACCGGCGAGGTGCTCGACACCGAGGCCTGGTTCAACACCGGTGATCTGGGCCATTTGCTGGCGGATGGCTCGCTGTTTCTCACCGGCCGCGCCAAGGACACGATCGTGCTCAGCAGCGGTGAAAACATTGAGCCTGGCCCGCTCGAGGACGAACTGGCGGCTTCCGAGTTGGTGGAGCAGGTGATGGTCGTGGGTCAGGACCAGCGTCAGTTGGGTGCCCTGGTGGTGCCTCGCGCCGAAGCCCTGGCAGCCCTGGCGGCGGAGCTTGGCTTGCCAGCGGCTGAGCAATGGCCCGATGGCTCGGCCCTAGGGGGCGATCCCGCCTTGCTGAAAGCGTTCACGAGCCGGCTCAATCGCCGCCTGGCTGAACGCAGTGGCGCCCGGGCGGATGAGCGCTTGGCGGGGGTGGCCTTGGTGGCGGCCTTCAGCATCGACAACGGCCTGTTGACCCAAACGCTCAAACAGCGGCGTGATCGCATCAGCAGCCGCGACGGTGCAGCGATTGCGGCGATCTACGGAGTTGGTTGACCCCAGCTGTTGCGGCTGACAGTCTTGGGCGCCACTTCCCTTCTTCATGGCTGACGCGCTGACCATCAAACGCAACATCACGGTTCAAGCGGTTGTGACGCCGACCTGGAAGCAGGAGGCTGAGCGCGAACTGAGCCAGGGCATCACCACCACCGATCAGCAGCTGGCCCAGCTGGAGCAAGAAGGCCAGCAGGTGATTGAGGAAATCCGCCGCCAGAGCGCCAATCCGCTCGATCCGCGCGTGCAGGAGCAGGTGGCTGGCGTGCAGCAGCAGGTGGCCGCCAAGCGCGCCGAGCTGGAGGAGCAAAAGCGCAACCTGCTCGATCAGCAGACCACCGTTCAGGGGCTGCAGATGGATGAGGTGGTGGAGCAGGGGCAAATCGAAAGCACCTGCACCGTCTCGGTGGGCGACAACCTGGTGCAGAAGCTGCAGGCCTCGATCGTGGTCAAAGACGGCGTCGTTCAGTCCATCAGCGAAGGCGCCTGAGCCGGGGGATAAGATCCCCGGACCCTTGTGCGGAAGCGGCTGATGGCGACATTCGAGATCTTCATGCCAGCCCTCAGCTCAACGATGACTGAGGGGAAGATCGTTGAGTGGCTCAAGCAGCCCGGCGACCGCGTTGAGCGCGGTGAATCGGTGTTGGTGGTCGAATCGGATAAGGCCGATATGGACGTGGAGTCCTTTGAGGCTGGCTTCCTCGGTGCTGTGTTGCTGCCCGCTGGCGGCACAGCTCCTGTAGGCGAAACCATTGGCTTGGTGGTGGAAACCGAGGCTGAGCTCGCCGAGCTCAAGGCCAACGGACCGGCCACCCCAGCCGCTTCTGCCCCTGCCGCCGCACCGGCACCGGCCCCGGCACCAGCAGCAACTCCCGCACCGACCCCTGAGCCGGCTGCGGCACCTGCCCCCGCCCCTGTTGCCGTGGCTGCTCCGCCGGCTCCTGCCAGCAGCAATGGCCATGGCGGACGCGTGGTGGCCAGCCCCCGCGCCAAGAAATTGGCCCAGCAATTGGGCGTCCAACTTGAAGGCCTGCGCGGCAGCGGCCCCCATGGCCGCCTGATCGCTGCCGACGTTGAGCGTGCGGCTGGCCGCACCCCAACGGCGCCTTCGGCTGTTCCGGCTGGCACCCTGCCGGCGGCCCAAGCTGCTGCTCCTGCCGTGGCTCCGCTACCCGCAGCTGTGGCTGCTCCGGTGGGCCCTGGTGAAACCCTGCCGTTCACCACCCTGCAGCAGGCGGTGAATCGCAACATGGTGGCCAGCCTGGCGGTGCCCACCTTCCGCGTGGGTTACACGATCACCACCGACAAGCTCGACGCCTTCTACAAGCAGGTCAAGCCCAAGGGCGTGACCATGACCGCTCTGCTCGCCAAGGCAGTGGCGGCTGCTCTGGCCAGCCATCCCCGGGTGAATGCGGCCTACAGCGATGCCGGCATCGCCTACCCCGAAGGCATCAATGTGGCCGTTGCTGTGGCCATGGAAGACGGCGGTCTGGTGACCCCTGTGTTGGCTGCGGCTGATCGCAACGACCTCTACAGCCTCTCCCGCAGCTGGGCGGATTTGGTCTCCCGCGCCCGCAGCAAGCAGCTCAAGCCTGAGGAGTACAGCACCGGCACCTTCACCCTCTCCAACCTGGGCATGTTTGGCGTCGATCGCTTTGACGCGATCCTGCCCCCTGGCACCGGCGCGATCCTGGCGGTGGGTGCCTCCCGCCCGGTGGTAGCGGCCAACGCCGATGGTTCGATTGCGGTCAAGCGCCAGATGCAGGTCAACCTCACGGCCGACCACCGCGTGATCTATGGCGCTGATGCCGCTGGCTTCCTCAAGGACCTGGCCAAGATCATCGAAACCCAGCCGGAAAGCCTGGCTCTTTGAGCTAGCTGCCATTGCTGCCAGCTCTGGTCACCCTGAGGAGGTGATGGCGGCAGTTGGGTGACGTTTTGGAAGCGGTTGTTGGGCCGGCCCCTGTCGCGCTAC
>JAAXIH010000099.1 GCA_012270465.1 Synechococcus sp. | reverse complement strand
CAAGCGCTCAGCCAGTTGATGCGCCGCGAGCTGCGCTGCGAATGAGCTTGAAGGTTGCTGCCATTGATGCCTTCAGCACCGAGCCTCTGGGGGGTAACGGAGCCACGGTGGTGTTGCTCGAGCAGCCAGCCGAGAGCGTGTGGATGCAGCGGTTGGCAGCCGAATTCAACCAATCAGAGACAGCATTTCTATGGTGCAATCAGGGGCTCTGGTATCTGCGCTGGTTCACCCCCAGCTGTGAGGTGGAGTTGTGCGGCCATGCCACCTTGGCCGCCAGCTTGGCGCTGCATCACTGGCAGCAGCTGCCCATCGGCATAGCCCAACAGCTGCAAACCAGAAGTGGTCCTTTGCGGGTTGAGCTGCAGTCATCCACCTCGGCGGCCATCGATCTACCCAGCGGTGGTTTGAAACCCCGTTCCAAAGAGCCCTGGATGCAGCCATTCCAACCGTTGCAGCAATGGACGTCAGATCTGGGTTATGGCGTTCTGTTGCTGGGTAGTAGCGCTGACCTGCAGCAGCTCAATCCCGATGATCCCTGCTGGGCGAACACCAGCGAAAAGGCTTGGGTGGTGATGCAGACCTGCAGCAGTGGGTGGGATTACCAGCTGCGTTTCTTTGCTCCAGGCCTGGGCTTGCGGGAAGACCCTGTGACGGGATCAGCCCATGCCTTGGTGGCGCCTTGGTGGTGCGAGCAACTGGGCCAGGCCTCGGTATCCGGATGGCAGCCATCACACCGTCCCGGGGGCCTCTGTTGTGAACCACTCAGCGGCGGCATGATCCGACTAACCGGCCATGGAGCCATCCTTTGGGATGGCCTCTTGCGCAGCCAACCAGCCAACCCTTCTGCGCAGCCATGGCTCGCATTGCATCCAAGCTGAGGTCGAAAGCCCCCACCCTGTTGTTGCTGGTGCTTCCGCTTCTAATCGGAGGCGCCAGCTTGGGCTTGATCCTGCGGAGCCAACAGTCACCTTCCGAGGTGCTCTCCGACTCATTGGTGGAGGAATTACTGAATCAGCAGATCTCCAGCGCAGCCATGGCCGCTGGTAAGCAGCAATCAGCGGAGAGATTGGCGGTTCCACCAACCGCGGTACAGCCCGAATTGGCCATCCGCGTGATGCTGCATAACGGGCCAGGGCCGGTCTCAGTTCGCAGCGGCGAGCGCACCGAAACGCTCGGATGCCAAGGCAGTCAACTCACGGCGGACTCGCAGGCATGGGGTCCCCAACGCTGGTTCCAAGCAACGCCTAGCCGCTCCATTGGTTTGGAACAGCAGCGGTACCGCGGTGATCTGCAAGTGCTCTGCCAGGGCAACAGGCTCACGGTGGTGAACCATCTGCCCTTAGAGGACTACATCAGCTCGGTGGTTGGCGCTGAGATGCCCAGTCACTGGCCCGCTGAGGCCTTAAGGGCACAGGCTGTTGCAGCGCGCTCCTACGCCATGGCGCACTTGGCCAGGCCTGCCAGCCCGATGTGGAATTTGGGTGCCACCACCCGTTGGCAGGCCTACCGGGGAGTGGCCAGCGAAAGCCCAAGCAGCCGTGCAGCAGCGGTCGACACCGAAGGGCTGATTTTGAGTTTCGAAGGAGGCATCGTGGAAAGCCTCTATGCCGCCGACCGGAAGCTGACCGTGGAGGCCCATGGCCATCTCGGGGCCAGCATGAGTCAGCACGGGGCACGCCGCTTGGCGGGAAAGGGTTACCAATTCACTCAAATCCTCGCCAAGTACTACCCCGGTGCGAGCCTGGCGAGGTTGCAACGCTCGTGAGAGTTGTCATGCACGAGCTGCCCAATCAATCACTGGCGGTTCAGCGCTCGGCGTTGCAATCCGGCGCCTTGATCCCCCTCAAGACGGAGTTGATGTCTGGGCCCGATGAGCGCTTTCAGCTCAGACGCTTGGTCAGTGCCACCCCCAAACATCTGGCCAAGGCTGGCCCGAAGCCGAACCCATTTCGGCCCTGGGATCAGCGCTTGGAGGTGGCCTCGCTAGCCGAGCATGTCGTCCTACTGAACAAATATCCGGTGCAAGCCGGACATCTGCTGCTGATCACCAAGCACTGGCAAGCGCAGGCTGATTGGCTGCAACCCAGCGACTGGCAAGCGCTCACCGCGGTGTGGACTGAGCAGCCTGGCTTTTGGTTCTTCAACAGCTCTGCCGCAGCCGGGGCCAGCCAGCCACACCGGCACCTGCAGTTGCTGCCGAGAGATACAGACCAGCTGACGTGCCCGCTGGATGCGG
>JAAXIH010000059.1 GCA_012270465.1 Synechococcus sp. | reverse complement strand
GTACTGAAAACGTCCAATTGAACCTCTCCGTCAAAGCTCACCTCGGGCTTGGCGTTGTTTTGGCGCAGCAGCTTGCCCAGTTCTGATTCAGCAACCCGGTACTGCGGGTCCTTGCGGGTGCCTAGGTCTTCGAATTTCAGGCGCTGGGCCTGGGCTTTGCTGAGGTTGGCATTCACATCTGGGGTGATGCCCAATTTGTGGATGTCTTTGCCGCTGGGGGTCAGGTACTTGGCGATGGTCACCGTCATCCCGGAGCCATCGGAGAGCCCACGCACCGATTGGATTAGGCCTTTGCCAAAGGTCTTCTTGCCGACCACAACACCGCGGTTGTTGTCTTGAATGGCGCCCGAGAGGATCTCGCTGGCGCTGGCGCTGCCTTCATTGACCAGCACCACCAACGGCGCCTGGGTGAGGGCACGGCCGCTGGCCCGCTTCACATCGCTGACCCCATCACGGGTGGAGCTGGAGACGATCACGCCTTCATCCAGCCACTGTCTGGCGATTTCCACACTCGCCATCAGCAAGCCGCCGGGGTTGCTGCGCAGGTCGAGCACAAAACCGCTGACGCCCTCACCACTCAGTTCGGTGATGGCGTTGCGCATGTCCTTGGCCGCATTGGCGTTGAACTGCTTCAGGCGGATGTAACCCACCTTGGTGCCGTTGGGGGCCACATTCACGCTGGAATCAACCGCCGCCAGTTCGATCCGGTCGCGGATCAGATCCACCGTCACGAATTCCCCGGCGCCGCGGCGCAGCTCCAACACCACCTTGGTGCCCACCTTGCCGCGAATCAGCTTGACCGCGTCTTCGGTGGTCATGCCCCGGGTGCTTTTGCCGTCGATGGCTGTGATCACATCTTTGGGCTGCACCCCCGCCCGGGAGGCGGGTGAGCCATCGATGGGCGAGACCACCACCAGCTCTTTGGTGTCCTTATCGAGGCTCAGTTGAATGCCCACCCCAGAGAGTTCCCCTGAGGTGTCGATCTCCATCTCCTTGAACTCACGCGGATCCATGAACCGCGTGTAGGGGTCATCCAGGGTGCCGAGCATGCCCCGGATGGCTTCATAGGCGTCTTTGGTGTTGCCGTAGCTCTTGCTGAGCAGATCCCGCCGCAGGGTTTTCCACTTCTCCTCGCTGTAGTTGCCCGTGGTGTCGAGGTAGTCGCGGAAGACGATCTGCCAGGCCTCATCCATCACCTCCTTGGGGCTGTCGGAGATGATCGCGGCGGTGCTGCTGTGCAGCAGCAGATCACTGCTAAGGACCAGGGTTCCCGCGAAACTGCCGGCACCGGCCAGAGCAACAAGGGCGATGCGACGCAGACGCGTTGAAGCCATGGAGGTAGCCAGGGTCTACCAACCGTAACGTCACTGCTGGCCTTTGGTCAGAGCGGTTGACCGCTGGTCTGTGACTGGATGTGGCCCCAGGCCTCAGGGTTCAACCCAGCGGCCGTCTTCTTTGATCAATTCGATCAGTGCCTGCACGCCTTCGGCTTCCGGCACGCGGCGAATCTCTTCGCGCCCCCGGTAGAGGGAAATGGTGCCAGGGGTTTTGCCCACATAGCCGTAGTCGGCATCGGCCATTTCGCCGGGGCCGTTAACGATGCAGCCCATCACGGCGATGTCGAGGCCGGTGAGATGGTCGGTGGCGCTGCGCACCTGTTGCAACACCTCTTCGAGGTTGAACAGCGTGCGGCCGCAGCTGGGGCAAGCCACGTACTCCACCATCGTTTTGCGCAGCCCCAGGGACTGGAGGATCCCGTAGCAGACCGGGATCTCCTTCTCGGGAGCCTCTGTGAGGGAAACGCGGATGGTGTCGCCCAGGCCATCGGCCAGCAAGGTGGCGATACCAGCTGTGCTTTTGATGCGGCCGTAGTCGCCGTCGCCGGCTTCGGTGACCCCCAGGTGCAGTGGATAGTTGAAGCCCTCGGCATCCATGCGGTGGGCCATCAACCGATAGGCCGCCAGCATCACCGGCGCCCGTGAGGCCTTCATCGAGATCACGATGTTGTGGAAGTCGAGCCGGTCGCAGATGCGAATGAACTCCAGGGCTGACTCCACCATCCCCAGCGGGGTATCGCCGTAGCTGAACAGCATGCGTTCAGCCAATGAGCCGTGGTTGACGCCAATGCGCAGGGCTTTGTCCTGCTCTTTGAGGCTGCGAACCAGGGGCTCGAAGGTCTCCGTGATGCGGTCCCCAATGGCAGCAATCTCCTCTGCAGAGAACTCGGTGCGGTTGGGATCCGGCTTGTCGAACACAAACAGCCCAGGGTTGATGCGCACCTTGTCGACGTGTTTGGCCACCTCCAAGGCGATCTTCATGCCGTTGTGGTGCACATCAGCCACCAGCGGCACGCTGGCGCCAGCCGCCTCGAGGCGCTGACGGATCTCGCCGACGGCCTTGGCGTGGGCAAGGCTCGGCACTGTGAGGCGAATGATTTCGCAGCCCGCTTGATGCAGCCGCAGGATGCCTGCGGTGGCCCCCTCCACATCGAGGGTGTCCTCGTTGATCATCGACTGCACCACCACCGGGTGCTCACTGCCGATCCAGATGTCGCGCACCCGCACACTGCGGGTTTTGCGCCGGTGGATCACCGTGTCAAAGCGTGGATCCTGGCTCCAATCGGTGTCGCTCAAGGTGGTGGGGGCCAGGGTGCCGGTCATGGAGCGGGCCAAGGTCTGCGCAAAACCATGGCATAGACCCCTAACTCATGGGCTCGAGTTCGCCGGGTTGCAGCAGCTCCCAACGTTCAAATGGCTGCACGATCCAAGGGTTTTCCGGCAGCTCCATCGCCCAAAAATCCGGCTGAAAGTGGCTGCCTCCCTTGAGCCACAGCACCCCGGTGAGCAGTTGGGTGGGCCTCACTTCGTTGTTGAGCCAGGCGCTGGCCTCCACCAAGGTGGTGCCGCTATCGACTAAGTCGTCCACCAGCAGCAGCCGTGGCCCCAGCTGGTCACAGGTGTGGGCGAGTTGATGGCCGAGTTTGAGTTGGCCCTGAATGCGATCGCCATCGCCGCTGTAACTGCTGGCGGCCATCACCACTAGGGGCCGATCAAACAGGCGAGAGAGCAGATCTCCCACCCGTAAACCGCCGCGGGAGAGGGCCACGATCTGATCAAAGTCCGCTGCGGCTTGATGCAGCTGCAGCGCCAGGTGCTCGATCAGACGGTGGTACTGCTCCCAGCTCACCACCAGCTCACCAGCGGTGTTGTCGCTGAGCGCCGGGGGCTTGAGCTGGGGCAGTGCTGTCATCGCGGCCAGTCCTTCCGATCCAGTCTGCGACGAACATCCTGCATGTCCGCGAGCGTGAGCTCCTGGGGCGAGCCAGGAGCGCGGGAGCCAAAGCGCAGCAGATAGGAGGGATGAAAGATCGGCAGGTAGGCGCGCCCTTGCTGCTCAATCCATTGGCCGCGCAGTTTGCTGATGCCGCCCTTGATGCCCAAGACCGCCTGCAGTGCTGTGGCACCGGCCAGCACCACTAGGGGGGGAGCCACCAACTCCAGTTGCTGGTGCAGCCAAGGCAGGCAGCGTTCGATTTCTGTGCGCGTGGGTTTGCGGTTCTGCGGCGGCCGGCACTTGATCACATTGGCGATGTAGAGGTCGCGGCGGCTATCGAGCCCGGCTTCCCCCAAGAGCTTCTCCAGGAGTTGTCCGGCCCGCCCCACGAACGGTTCACCCTGCTCGTCTTCCTGTTGGCCGGGGGCCTCGCCAATCAGCAGTGCGCGGGCCTCGGGATTGCCACGCCCCACAACCACGTTGTTCCGGGTTAACGCCAGCTCGCAGCGTTCACACTCTTGGCAATCGGCGCTGAGCGCTGTCCAGGCGCTGCTCATTGGGCCCACTCCAGCAGCAACAGGCGATTGCCCTCGGGATCTTCGATCCACACCTCGCGTCCAAAGGACTCCTGGCGAATGGCTTCAAGAGCGCTGGCTCCTTGGGCCAGGGCCTGCTCGAGGCTGCGCTCGAGATTGGCGCTGGGCAGGCAGAGCGCCAGACGGCCGTGTTGCGCCGGCTGGGGCCTTTGCTTGGAGGGTTGGTAGATCGCCAACTGTTGGCCAGCGCTAAGCGTGAGTTGCTGCACCCCGCCCTTGCTTTCAACGGGCACGTTCAGAACTTGGCTGTAGAAGCGCGCCAAGGCCACTGGTGCATCACTGGCCAAAACCCAGAACGGTGCGCTCATCGCCTTGGTGGTGCCGCGCACAGCATGCCCGAGTGCTGAGGCACACTGGAGAATTCGAAGATCCGAGCGGCACCACAAGGGTGTGCCCATGCCCATGAAGCTTTCGGCCCGTGCGGCTTCGTTGCAGCCATCTCTGACGCTTGCCATTGCGGCCCGGGCTAAGCAGCTGCAGGCCGAGGGGCAGAACATCTGCAGCCTCAGTGCCGGCGAACCCAACTTCGACACGCCGGCCTTCATTCGCCAGGCGGCGGCCGAGGCCCTCGAGCAAGGCCTGACCCGCTACGGCCCAGCCGCAGGAGATCCAGCGCTGCGGCAAGCCATTGCTGAGAAACTCAGCCGCTGCAATGGCATGGCCGTTGGCAGTGATCAGGTGCTGGTCACCAATGGCGGCAAGCAGGCGCTTTACAACCTCTTCCAGGTGCTGCTCGACCCTGGTGATGAGGTGTTGCTGCCGGCGCCGTATTGGCTCACCTACCCCGAGCTGGCCCGCTTGGCAGGAGCCGAGGTGCGCTTGCTCACAAGCAATGCCAGCGATGGCTTCCGGCTTGATCTCGAGGCTCTAGAGGCCTTGATCACCCCGAAGAGCCGCTTGCTGGTGCTCAACACACCCTCCAATCCAACGGGATTGGTGCTGCAGCGCCAGGAGCTGGAAGCCGTTGCCGCCTTGCTGCGCCGCCATCCCCAGGTGGCGGTGGTCTGCGATGAGATCTACGAGCACCTGCTCGCCGATGGGCAAACGCACCACAGCCTGGCCGCGCTGGCACCTGATCTGGCTGATCGGTTGTTTGTGGTCAATGGCTTCGCCAAGGGTTGGGCCATGACTGGCTGGCGCTTGGGCTATTTGGCTGGTCCAGCCGCGGTGGTCAAAGCGGCCATCGCCTTGCAGAGCCAGAGCACCAGCAATGTCTGCAGCTTTGCCCAGCGCGGCGCCTTGGCGGCATTGCAAGCACCGCTGGACTGCGTGCAGGAGATGGCCCGCAGCTTTTCGAAGCGCCGCAGCCACCTCACCGCTGGTTTGCAACAGCTCAGCGATGTGGTGCTGGTGCCTCCCAATGGGGCCTTCTATGCCTTTCCGGATATCAGCGCCTTTGGCCTGGATTCGATGACGTTCTGCCAGCAGTTGCTAGATCAACAGGGATTGGCGGTTGTGCCCGGGGTGGCCTTTGGCGATGACCGTTGCATTCGCCTCTCTTGCGCCGTCACCACAGCCACCATCGACGACGGCTTGAGCCGTCTGAAGTCTTTTCTGCAATCGCTCTGATTTCCTTGACTCGAGTTTTGGCTCTGGCCCTGGTGCTGCTGCTGGCACCGGTGGCCCCTGCCCTGGCCTCCCAGGTGCTGCGCATCAGCGCGATCCCCGATCAAAACCCAGAGCGGCTCAACCGCCTCTATGGCCTGTTGGCCAAAGAGCTCAGTGATCAGCTGGGCGTGCCAGTGAAGTACAAGCCCGTTGTTGATTACGGCGCTGCTGTCACCGGCTTCCGCCGCGGTGATCTGGATCTCGTTTGGTTTGGTGGGCTCACCGGGGTGCAAGCCCGCTTGCAGACCCCTGGCTCCAAGGTCATTGCGCAGCGGGATGTGGATGCCAAGTTCCGCTCGGTGTTCATCGCCAACCAAGCGGCTGGTCTGAAGCCCTTCAGCGCGCAAAAGGACCTGCAGCAACTCAAGGGCAAGCGCTTTGCCTTCGGCTCAGAGAGCTCCACCTCCGGCCGCTTGATGCCCCAATACTTCCTGGCTCAGGCGGGGGTGACCCCCAAAGACTTTGCCTCTGGTCGCCCGGGCTTTAGCGGCAGCCACGACGCCACCATCGCGCTGGTGCAAAGCGGCGCGTATCAAGCCGGTGCCCTCAATGGCCAGGTGTGGGATAGCCGCCTCAAGGAGGGCAAGGTCGACACCAACAAGGTGGTGCTGTTGTGGCGGACTCCGCCCTATGCCGACTACCACTGGATCGCCCAGGGCAACTTGGATCAGCGCTTCGGCGCTGGTTTCACCGGCAAGCTGCAGCAGAGCTTGCTCACCATGAGCCCGAGCCAGCCGCGCCAAAAAACCATCCTGGAGCTGTTTGCAGCAGGGCGGTTCATTCCGGCCAAGGATGCTGACTACGCCAACATCGAGGCGGTTGGTCGATCGCTTGGCAAGATCCGCTGATGCTGGAGCTGAGGGATGTCACGGTCCCAGGGCGTGAACGCCCGCGGCTCTGTGGCATCAGCCTCAGCCTTAAACCTGGAGAGCGCGTTGCCCTGGTGGGGGCCAGCGGCGCGGGGAAAAGCACCCTGCTCGGTGTGGCCAATGGCCTGATTCAGCCCACAAGCGGATCGGTGCAGTGGTTTGGCGAACCGCGGCTGCGCCGTCGCTTGCGCTCGCGCATCGGCACGCTCTGGCAGGACCTGCGCTTAATCGAAGGACTCTCGGTTCAGCACAACCTCAACACCGGCCGCTTGGCGGCCTGGTCGTGGTGGCAGCTTCTGCTCAACCTGCTGCAGCCATTGGAATCTCGCGCTTGCGCTGAAGCCCTTGCCCAGGTGGAACTGGATGCATCACTACTGCCCTTGCCACTGAGCGCGCTCTCGGGCGGGCAGCGTCAGCGGGTGGCCTTGGCGCGATTGCTGCGCCAAAACGCCGAGTTGCTCTTGGCCGATGAACCCCTCGCCCAGCTCGATCCACCCTTGGCACGGCGCCTGCTGCAGTTGCTATTGGGTTTGGCAACGCCTCCGCGGGGGTTGCTGATGAGCCTGCATCGCCCCGATTGGTTGGAAGGTTTTGATCGGGTGGTGGGCCTGCGCCACGGCGAGCTTGTGTTTGATCGCCCTCCCGAGGCGGTGTCGGCCGCGGATTTGGAGCAGCTCTATTCATGAGTCCCGCTGGCCAGCTGCTCCTGCCTGCGCTGGTGCTGTTGCCGTTGCTGGCGCTCTTGCCAGCGGCGTGGCATGGCGGCGGCCTTGATTTGATCGGCCAGTTCCTGCTGGCGGCTGTTCAGCCCAGCACTGATCCGGCCTTGATTGCCGCATCGCTCAGGGGAATCGCCATCACCGTGGCGGTGGCCTTGTGGTCGTGGCTGTTCAGCTTGCTCCTCGGTGTGATCGGCGGAGTGCTCTCCGCTGAAGTGGTGAGCCGCACGCTCTGGGGTTGCGGCTGGCCGGCGCTGCTGTTGCGCCGCTTGCTCGCCATTCCCCGTTCGTTGCATGAGCTGCTGTGGGGTTTGATCCTGCTGCAGCTGCTGGGCTTGCATCCAGCTGTTGCTGTGTTGGCGATTGCTCTGCCTTATGGAGCACTGTTCGCCCGTGTGGTTGCCGAACAGCTCGATGGCTTGCCTCGCCGCAACCTGGAGGCGTTGCAGTTGGCGGGTGCGCCGGCTCCCGCAGCGTTGTTGATGGCGCTCTCCCCGCCGCTGTGGCCGCAGCTACTCAGCTATGGCGGTTACCGGCTTGAGTGCGCCTTGCGCTCGGCCACCTTGCTGGGGGTGTTTGGCCTTGGGGGCATTGGCGCTGATTTGCGCCTGGCCCTGCAGTCCCTGCAGTTTCACGAGGTGTGGACCAGCCTTTGGTTGTTGGCCGCGGTGATGCTGGCCCTCGAGCTGGTGCTGGCCCGCTTACGGCAGCGCTGGCTAGAGCCCAACCGCGAATTGCTCGTTGGCTTTGCCGCCTTGCTGCTGCTGTTGCTGCCGGCATCGCAGTGGTTGGAGTTGCGCTGGCAGGTGCTGTTCTCCCCTTGGCAATGGCCGGAGGTGCTGCCCCTGTGGGACCCCAGCGGTTGGCTGCAGGACTGGCCGCAGCTGATTGGCAGCACGCTCTTGCTCACCGCCTTGGCGGCTTTGCTCGCGGTGGCGTTACTGCCGTTGTTGCTGCTGCTCTTGGGGCCAGGGCGTTGGCCTCGCCTGTTGCTGTCGGCTTGCGGTTTATTGGCGCGTTTGTTGCCGCCGCCGTTAACCGCTCTGTTGCTGCTGTTTGTACTGCAGCCAGGGTTATTGCCGGCCGTGTTGGCATTGGGCCTGCACAACGCCGGCATTTTGGGGCGCCTTGGCCTGGAGGGGCTGGATGCCTTACCGCCGCAGCCAGCGCAGGCGCTGCGATTGGCTGGCGGTAGTCCGCGGCAGGTGTTGCTGGTGGCTGGCTTCAACGGCATCGGCCGCAGCTATTTGAGCTTCGGGGCCTACCGCGCCGATGTGATCCTGCGCGAGAGCGTGGTGGTGGGCCTGGTGGGTGCTGGCGGTTTGGGGGTGGTGCTGCTGGAGTCGTTGAGTTCGTTTGCCTGGGGCGAGGTGTTGCCGGTCTTGGTGGTGTATGCGGGCCTCACCTTGGTGGGTGAACAACTGGCTGATCTCTACCGCCGTCGATTGCTCAGTGGCCCGCTTCCCCGGGAGGGATGCCAGGGCTAATTGGCTAAACCAAAGGGGGCATCTCTGTCGCCATGGCATCGATGGCCTTGCATCCCGGTGAGCCTCACTACGAGCAGGCGTTGTCGGAGCTCTTTAACGGCAATGCTGCAGCGTGCAATCCCCAGCTGGTGTTCCAGCCCCTTGATGTCGCTGAGGTTGTTGAGGCCGTTCAGCAAGCACGGCGGCAGCGGCTTCCCTTGATGGTGCGCAGTGGCGGCCATAGCCGCTTTTGCGCTGCCGACGGGGCGTTGATGCTGGATCTGGCTGCCCACTTCACTGACATCACCCTTCACGGCGATCAGGTGAGTGTTGGCGCGGGCGCCGGCATGGGGGCGATCTTGCGGCACCTGGCTGCCGCCGGTCGCACGCTTCCAGTGGGGACCCATGCCACCCCCGGCTTTGGGCTGCTCTGTATGGGCGGCCTCGGTCATCTGAGCCGCAGTTTGGGGCTAACCATCGACAACATCGTTGCCCTCAAGGGCGTGCGCGGGGATGGCTCTGTGTTTGAGGTGTTTGAGGGCTGCGCCGATCCGATCGCTTGGCATTGGCTGCGCGGTGCTGCTCCCTTCCTCGCTGTGATTACCGAGGCAACATTGCGCACGCATCCGCGTCAGCCATTGCTGGTGAGGCGCTCTCTCGCTGCGGTTGAGACCCTTGCCGAACACCTTCAGCAAGCGGAGGGCTTATCTCGGCAGTGGTCGTCGTCGTTTGTCCTCGGGGTTCCCCCCGATGGCTCTGAACCTGCGCTGATGCGTTATCTGGTCGGCGCGGAGCTGGATGAATCCCACTGCCCTGTGGCAGGGGCATCAGGGAGTTCGTGGACCGATCAGGTGCCTGGCCTGGATGCGGTGCCCGCCTTTGATTTGCCAGCGGCTGATGGACGGGTGCCTGCTGCCGATCTGCCGTGTAGTGACCGGCACCAGCGCCCGCGGACCTGGATTCATGCCATCAGCGTTGCGGCAGGTCATTCGGAAGCCCTCGCCGCGGTGTTAACCAACGCCATCGGCAGGCTGCCCAATCGTCACTGCCGCATTGACCTGCAGCACATCGGTGGAGCGGTGTCTGATCAACCCATCAATAGTTCGGCCTATCGAGGCCGTGGAGCGGAATGGTCGGTGGTGGTGACCGGGCTTTGGCCTGCTGGAGATGAGGCTGCGGAGCTGAATGCCAAAGCTTGGTCCGATGGTGTCTTCGATGCCCTTGAGCCAATCAGTTGTCACATCTATTTGGTGGAGCGGCATCCGGGGACGCCTCGCTATGGCTGTCAATTGCAGAAGGCCTATGGCGCTGATCTCATGGCTCTGCGCACCTTGAAACAGCAGTGGGATCCCGATGGGGTTTTGCCTGCACTGGAGTAGCTCCCACAGGCGGGGTGCTCCCCCTCCTCGAGCAGCTAATCAGCTCCCGGTGCTGGAGCTGAGCCTGAAGGTCAGAGCTCAGTTCACCGTGATGACCACATCTCAAGCGCCAACCCCGGAGCTGTTGGCCTTGCATCGCCGCTATGGCCAGAGCCGTTGCACCAAACTCCGCAACCGGCTTGTGGAAGCCCACCTCAACCTGGTGCGGCAGCAAGCCGCGCGTTTTGCCCAGGCCAGCAGCGCCTGTTTCGACGAGCTGTTTCAAGAGGGCTGCTTTGGGTTGTGTGATGCCGTTCAGCGTTACCAGCCGCAACGCGGCTATGCCTTCAGCACCTATGCGGTCACGTTGATTCGCGGCCGCATGCAGCACTACCTGCGCGATCGGCACCACCTGATTCGCTCCCCTTGGCGGCTGCGCCAGCTGTTGAGCCGCTGGGATCAGTTGCAAAACCAGCGCCAGCAAGCCGGCCTGCCGCCCTTGGGCCAGGAGGCTCAGGCCCGCAGCCTCGGCTGCCGGGTTGAGCGCCTGCAGATGGCGTTGCAGATGCGCGAAGCCTTGAATCTGCGTTCATTTGATGCGGCTCCTGACGGCGTTGCTTTCGAGCCCGCTGATCAGCGCCCCACACCAGAAGCACGCTTGGCGCAAGCCGAAGTGGAGGAGTGGATCGAGGCGCAGAGCGCTGAGGATCAACTCCTATTGCGCGGCGTGATCCACCAAGGCCTCAGTCAGCGCCAATTGGCACGTCAATTGGGTTGGGCGCCATGCCGCGTGAATCGGCGCCTGCAGCAGTTGCGTCAGCAGGCAGCGCTGCAGTTCAACGCAACACCACCATCGCGGCCGCGGCTGCAATCGCCGTCATCAGGGCATTAACCCCTTCATTGCTGAGCCAAGGCAGCTGAGGCTGCAGTTCACTGCCGATCAAGCTCTCCACCAAGGTGGCCAGCCAGGCGATCACGCTGATCGGCAGCAGCAGCTCCCAGCCCACCAGCGAGAGGCTGCAACCAATCAGGCTGAACACACCGGCTCCCGCCAGGCTGGCGAGGGTTCCTTCCAGGCTCACGGCGCCTTCGGTGCCAGGGGGAACCACCCGCAATCGGCTCAAGCTGATCGTGGTGCGGCCCCAGCGTTTGCCGATTTCACTGCCGCAGGTGTCGCCAAGCTTGGCGGCAAAGCTGGCCACAAAACCCACCATCAACAGAGGGGTTGGAGCTCCGGGCACTTGGCTCAGCAGCGCTAGGGCCGTGCCTGTGGCGGCTGAGCCCCAAACGTTTTCTGGGCCCCGCCTTCCGCCACGAGCTTCCGCAATCCCCAGTTCCGCCTTGCGGGCAAAACCCAGCTTGGTGACCGCCGAGCCAAGGCCCAGATACAGCACCACCGCAAGCCAGCCCTGCCAGCCCAGGGTGGCGCCCAG
>JAAXIH010000218.1 GCA_012270465.1 Synechococcus sp. | reverse complement strand
TTGAGAATGGAGCCAAGGAGACTCGAACTCCTGACCCCCTGCATGCCATGCAGGTGCTCTACCAGCTGAGCTATGGCCCCAAACGTGCGCGAGCAGCGCTCAGCACGTGTGAGAGCTTACACCTCAGACCTGGCGCCAGACGGCCACCAGCTGGCCCTGCACGGTGACCTCTTCTGCGGGCAGCGTGATCGGTTCGTAGTTGGGGTTGGCGGCCTCCAGGCTCACCTCGCCGCCGCGCAGGTGGAAGTGCTTCAAGGTGGTGCCGCTGCCGGCCACCAGGGCGCTGACGATGGTGCCGGGCTTGAGGCGAGATGGATCACGCACGGGCTCCATCAGCACCACATCGCCATCGGCAATGTGGGCATCTTTCATGCTGTCGCCGTTGACGGTGAGGGCAAACAGACCGCGCCGCTCCAGGGTGGGGGCGATGTCGAGGTGCTCCTGCACGTCGTCGAAGGTTTCGATCAGGCCGCCAGCGGCCACAGCCCCGAGCACGGGGATACCGAGGGATTCGGCGGCATCACCCAGCAGCTGCAGGGTGCGGGCTTGGCCCTCTTGCCAGGTGATCCAGCCCTTCTGCTGCAGATGGCGCAGGCGGCTTTGGATCGGCGCCGGGGAGCGCAGCCCCATGCCCTGCATCATCTGGCGGATGGAGGGGCTGTGGCGGTTGTCGGCGATGAATTCAGCCAGCCAGTCGTAGAGCTCTTGCTGGGCGGCGGTCAGGGCCTCAAGGGGCATGGCAGGGGCGTGGGCAACAGCACTAATACATTTGTGCCACTGAAAAGCCGGTTTGTCTACCCCTCGGCGCCCAAAAGTGTTGCCAACAAAGCCTGTTGGGCGTGCAAGCGGTTCTCGGCTTGATCAAAGATGCGGCTGGCAGAGCTCTCCATCACCTCAGCGCTGATCTCCTCGCCGCGGTGGGCGGGCAGGCAGTGCAGCACGATCGCCTTGGCATCGGCGTGGCCCATCAGCGCTTCATCCACGCAGAAGCCGCGGAAGGCCTGCACGCGCGTGCTCTGCTCCTCTTCTTGGCCCATGGAGGCCCACACATCGGTGTACACCGCATGGGCGCCGCGCACGGCTTCAGCGGGGTCTTCGCTGATCACGATCTCGCTGCGGCCGGCTGCGATGGCTTTGGCCTGGGCCACCACTTCCTCGAGGGGGTAGAAGCCGGCGGGGCAGCCGATGCGCACGTTGACCCCCAGCAGCGCGCCAGCAATCAGCAGCGAATGGGCCACGTTGTTGCCATCACCCACGTAGGTCATCGTCAGCCCTTCGAGGGAGCCAAAGGCCTCCTGCATCGTCAGGTAATCGGCCAGCGCCTGGCAGGGATGCTCCAGGTCGGTGAGGGCATTGATGATCGGGATCGAGGCCGCATCGGCGTAGGCCTGCAGATCGCTTTGGGCGAAGGTGCGAATCGCCACGGCGTTGAGGTAGCGGCTCAACACGCGGGCGGTGTCTTCAATCGGTTCACCGCGCCCCACCTGGCTCACCGAGGGGTTGAGGTCGATGGTTTGCCCGCCCAGGCGCGCCATCGCCACGGTGAAGCTCACCCGGGTGCGGGTGGAGGCCTTCGAGAAAATCAGCCCCAGCACCTTGCCGTCGAGGCGTGGGTTGCGCCGTCCTGCCTTGATATCGGCCGCCAGGGTCAACAGCGCCTGGGTTTGGGCGCCGTTGAGATCAGCAGAGGAGAGGAAATCGAGCCCCTTGAGGGCCGAAAGCTCGGCGGCCATCACGCAGAACCAAAGGTCACTTATCAGTGATCAGAGGGAATTCCGTCAAGCACTCAGGCTGCAACGGGCTGAGGGTCAACGCTGCGGGAGAGCAATTCCTTGAGCTCATCGCCTTCGATCACTTCCTTCTCGAGGATGCGCTGGGCGATGTCCTCGAGCAGCCCGCGGTTGTGGTGCAGGATCTCGAGCGCCTTCTCATGGCCGCGGTCCACCAGGGCGCGCACTTCTTTATCGATCTCCTTGGCGGTGGAGTCGCTCACGGCGCGGCGCGGGTTGTTGCCTGGGCCCAGGAAGCGGTTGCCGCCCTGCTTGTCGTAGGCCAGCGGGCCGAGGGTTTCGCTCATGCCGTAGGTGCCGATCATCTGCTCAGCGATGTCGGTGGCGCGCTGCAGGTCGTTGGCAGCGCCAGTGGTGATTTTTCCGAACACCACTTCTTCTGCGGAACGCCCGCCCAAGAGGGTGGCGATTTGGCCCTGCAGGTCTTCGCGGGAGTTGAGGAAGCGGTCTTCGGTGGGCAGCTGCAG
>JAAXIH010000084.1 GCA_012270465.1 Synechococcus sp. | reverse complement strand
ACCCACATGCCCGGGCCAAACACACCGGTGAGGTGGAAGGCGCCGAAGCCAAAGCAGCCGAGGCCGGCCAGCAGCAGGTGGATGCCAAAAATCTTGGGCAGGTCGAGGGCAGGCTCACCGGTGCGGGGGTCTTGCCAGATCTCGAGATCCCAGTAGGTCCAGTGCCAGATCGCGGCAAGGAAGAGCAGACCGCTGAACACGATGTGAGCAGCGGCAACGCCTTCGAAGCTCCAGAAACCCGGTTCCACGCCAGTGGCCCCGGTGATGCTCCAGCCACCCCAGCTATCGGTCACGCCCAGGCGGGCCATGAAGGGCATCACGAACATGCCCTGACGCCACATGGGGTTCAGGACAGCGTCTGAGGGGTCAAAAATGGCGAGCTCATACAGAGCCATCGAGCCGGCCCAGCCGGCAACCAGGGCAGTGTGCATCAAGTGCACAGCCAGAAGGCGGCCCGGGTCGTTGATGACAACGGTATGAACCCTGTACCAGGGCAATCCCATGGGTTCGGCGCAGTGAAACGAGACGGAAGCTCCGCAGCGAGTGCAGAGGTCGCACGATCGTAAGGGGTTTCAGCCGCAGAGCGGTTTGTGGTTTCAAAGGGAAACAGTCATCTGCCCCTGGATCGGCGGGCTGATTGCCTCTTGGTGTCACAAAACGCAAACTCCCGCCTGCAGAATGCAGCGTCTTTAGGAGTGGCCCATGCCGGTAGTGCGGTTCGTGCGGGAAGGGCGAGAGGTGTTGTGCCCTCCCGGCACCAATTTGCGTGAGCTGGCCCTCCAAGAGGGTGTTGAGCTCTACGGATTGAAAGGTCGGCTCGGCAACTGCGGCGGTTGCGGTCAATGCATCACCTGTTTCGTCGAAGTGGTGGCCGAGCGCACGGAGGGTGCGTTAACGCCGCTCACGCCGGTGGAGCAGCAGAAGTTGCGGCGTCGCCCGGAATCGTGGCGATTGGCTTGTCAGGCCTTGGTGCAGGAGTCGGTGGCGGTGCTGACGCGCCCGCAAGCCGGCCGTGACGCGCAAAAACAAGCGATTGCTGCGGCCCAAGCCGAGCCCCTGCCCGAAGGCCGGATGCCCGAGCCCGAACCCGTGCTGGACGAGGAGGCAGAGGAGGAGGCGGACACCGGGGCTGAGAGCGACGAGCTGTGAACCCGGGCTAAGGAGTCCCAGGCGGCGGTGATACCCTCCCGGGGTCTCCTCCAGTGGTCATGGAAACCAACGATCTCGGCTTTGTGGCCACCCTGCTGTTCGTCTTGGTTCCAGCCATCTTTTTGATCATCCTCTACATCCAGACCAACAGCCGCGAAGGTTGATCTGGAGGCCCTTTAGCGGGATTCCGGTTCCCGCACCAGCAACACCGGGGCGGGTGCGTGCACCCGCACAAAATCACTGACGGATCCACCCAAGAGGCGGTCGAGATCGACCAAGCCGCGAGCGACCAATGGGCGCCGGTCTTGGGAGGCAATCACCACCATGTCGGCATTGAGCTCTTCGGCTGCTGCGCAGAGTCCGCGGCCGATGTCCCCGGTTCGGTGAACCGCTTGCAGTTCCACGCCGAATTGACGAGCCCGCTGTTTGGCTTTCTCCAGCAGGCTGTCGATGGGGCTGCTGCCGCTGCGGGTCGGCGCCAGATCGTGGTGGCTGACATGAACTCCGTGCAGCACGCAGCCAGGAATGCTTTTGGCTAGTTCGCAGGCCAGCTTGAGGGCGTCATCGCCAACGCCGGTGCCGTCGATGCCCACCATCAAGCGGTTGATGTGGCGCACATAGAGGTCATCGCGCACCAGCAGCATCGGCCGCGTTGAGAGTTGGAAGACGTATTGGCTGGCGCTGTTGGCCAAGATCGATTGCAGCCGCCCAAGGCCGCGGGAGCCCATCACGATCAGGTCGGCATCGAGCTCGTCGGCCACCTTGAGCACGGTTTGTTTGGTGTCGCCCTGGCGCAAGATCGTGTTCACCTCGCCTGGGTTGAGGCCCAGCCGTTGAACGGCTTCGGCCAGCAAGGCACCGCCCTCTTGCCAGTGCTCTTGGAGGTTGCTGCTGTTTTGGTCGGAGACCACATGCAGCAGGTTGAGCCGGGCGCTGGCAAAACCAGGGATATCCCGGAGCATGCGGATCATTTCTTCCACATGACCCTTGCCGGAATCGGCGATCAGCAAGTTGCGGAACATCGGTGGCTGGAGCGCGTAGCGGCAGCCTATGGCGATCAATTGAGCTGAGCTAGGGAATGGCTGGGGATGTAACGCGCTTGCCGTGGGTCTGT
>JAAXIH010000136.1 GCA_012270465.1 Synechococcus sp. | reverse complement strand
ATCGAGGCGGTCAAACGCCAATTCGACCCGCTGCAGCAGCTCAGCCGCGGCCGCCTACCCGGCGTTGCTCCGGTCCAACCCATTCGCGCGTAGGAAGTCCAGGAAGCGGGGAGCCAACGACTGGCTGCCGCTGATCGTCATGTGGTTCGAATCGAAATAACGCAACTGTCCATCGGGCAGCAGGTGGGTGACCCGGCCGTTTTGGAGGAACTCCTCGGTGGGATCAAACACCCGCACATTGGGGTGACCTTCCGCCACCGCAGCAAACACATCGCGCTGGGTTTGCTGCATCTGGGCGACGATCTCCGGATCCGCGGAACACAGCAGCGAGCGATTTTCAGGGCCTTGCAGATGGGCCCAGGCCTCACAGGCCACTGGCTCGCGGCGCAGCACCGGAGGATCCACCACAAGGATCAAATTGATGCCCTTTTGCTGCAGCTGGCTGGCCAACGCGCGCATGTCGGCGATGTAGATCTCACGCACCTTGGCGTGATCCTCCAGCCGCTCTCCATCCACCACATAGGGATAGGTGTTGGCCCGTCCTTTGACCGTGATATCGGTCAAATAAACGTTGAACCAATTGCTGATCATCAGGCTGTCGCCTGGATTCAGCCGATTCAAGGTGCGCTCAAATTCGCCGCGTGAATAGCCCACGCAAGGCCCATAGGCCTTCTTGCGCAGGGTGGGAATCAAGCGGGAACTATTCAGGCATGAGCCCTTAAAGCTGTAGGTAACGCTCTGGCCTGTGCTCTTGGCGGCGGTTTTCAGCATCGGCAGCATCGCCAACGCATGGGAATCGCCCATCAAGAAGATCTCGCCAGCCGCAGGGTTGCTGCCGGGCTGGCTGCACTTCACCAGATCCGTGCGGGTATCGGGCCCATAGGTCACCCAGGGATCCACGGTGCAACCGCCCAGGGAGAAACGATCGCTCTTTGGCACAAATGCTGAGCGGCTGCCTTGAAACACCGCGCCCCGGTAGGTGAAGCCCAAGGCATCGAGGCCGCACCAGGTGAGCACCACCGCCGCTAAGGCCAACACGCCTTGCCACAGCACCGGCAGGCTCCAGCGGCGACAGGGGGTTTCCACAAAGCGGTAGGCACCCCAGGCCAGGGCCACCATCAAACCCAACGCCAACAGCATCAAGGCCGGCTGATCCAACCCCGTGGTCCAACGCATCAGCGTCAGCACCGGCCAATGCCAGAGGTAGAGGGAATAGGAGAGCAATCCCAGCTGCACCAGCGGGCGTTGCAGCACGCTCCAATCACTGCCTGCATGCAGCAGCAGCAAGGTGGCCACCACAGCTGGCAAGGCACCAGGGGCTGGAAAGCCCTGCTCACTGCTGGTGGTCAGCAGCGCCAGCACCAGCAAGCCCACTCCAAGAAGCCGCGCTCCCACCAGCACGCGGGGGCCTTGGCAGGCACTCAGCCAGTTCTGGCGTTGCGCCAACAGCAGCAGCGCCCCAGCACTGAGCTCCCAAAACCGGCTGGGCATCAAAAAGAACGCCAGGTTCGGGGCTTGAGCCGTCCACACCAGGCTCAACACCAGCGAAGCGGTGATCAAACCCAGCAACACCTGCACCACCCGCGCCGGCCGCAACCAGCGCGCCATCACCAAGATCAGCAGCGGGAACAGCAGATAGAACTGCTCTTCGACCCCCAACGACCAGGTGTGGGAGAGGGGATTGAGATTGGCGTCCTGGGCGAAGTAATCAGTGCCGTTGAGGGCAAAGAAGTTGTTGGACCAGCCGTAGAGCGATTTGCTCGCCGCGGTGAACATCCGCCGCGTTTCACTCGGCGGCACCAACAGGGCCATGCCGATGCTGGTGAGGCCCACCATCAACAGCAAGTTGGGCATCAATCGCCGGATGCGGCGCAGATAAAAACCACCCAGTTGAGACCCCAGAGATTCGCCCTGGTGCTTGATCAGCGAGCCCGTGACCACATAGCCCGAGATCACAAAAAAGACGTCGACCCCGGTGAACCCACCAGGCAGCCATGCCTCATTGAAGTGGTAAAGAATGACCGCCAGCACAGCGATGCCGCGCAAGGCATCGATATCAGGCCGGTAGGTCCAGCTGGATTTTTTACTTGCGGCGCTGACAGGGTTTTGGAGAAGTTGCTGCACCCCAGACCCATTCACAGAAGCGCGAATGTATCAGCTTTAGACAGTTGAAACCACGTAGCGGGTGCAGAGGCTGCGCTGTTCCCCAGCCGCCAGCTCAAGCTTGCGATCACCACTGATCAAGCTCTGGCGCGGCCCCGTCCAGG
>JAAXIH010000235.1 GCA_012270465.1 Synechococcus sp. | reverse complement strand
TCAAACGATCGCTCCACTGGCCTGAGGGAGCATTGAGCTGCTGCAACAGCTGTTCACTGAACTCGGGCAAGAGCGGTTGCAGAACAACACCCACTACACGGGAGGCTTCCAGCACCGCATACAAATCCGCAGCAACCTGATCGCGGTTCGCCGGATCTTTGATGGCCTTCCAAGGGGCTTGATCGCTCAGGTAACCGTTGGCGGCAATGGCGAGCTGGAGTGCTTGCTCAGCTACGGCATGGAACCTGAGCTGTTGGTAGTTACTGGCTACATCAGCCACAGCGGCTTGGGCTGCTTGCCTCAAGGGGTGGTCGGTGGGGAGCTCTTGAGGCAGTGATGGAACCCCCTCAAACCATTTGCGCGCCATCGAGATCGAGCGATTCACCAAGTTGCCGATGGTGTTCGCCAGATCGTTGTTGACCAGATCCAAGAGGCGTTGCTGCTGGATATCGCCGTCATCACCGAATTGAATGTCGCGCAACAGATACCAGCGCACAGCATCGCGGCCGCAGAGCTCAAGCAAACGGTTGGGATCAATGGAATTCCCCATTGACTTGCCCATTTTTTGGCCTTCGCGGGTGAGAAAGCCATGGCCAAAGACACCGGCTGGCAACTCAATCCCAGCCGATAAACACATCGCCGGCCAATACACCGCGTGGAAGCGCAGGATGTCTTTGCCAATCACATGCAATTGGGCGGGCCAGCCATTGGCGAGGGCTTGATCGAGGCTGGCTGGCTGATCGGGTTCCAGCAGGGCTGTGATGTATCCGAGCAGGGCATCGAACCACACGTAAAAGGTGTGCCCTTCATGGCCAGGCACGGGCAGGCCCCAGCTCACATTGCGGCGGGAGATGGAGAAATCACGCAGGCCATTGGCGACGAAATTTTCAACTTCTTTGCGCCGACTGGCTGGGCGAATGAAGCCATCCGTTGCGATGAGTTTTTCAATGGCCTCTTGGTACCGACTCAGCCGGAAAAACAGGTTGGCCTCATCACGCCATTCCAATGGCTTTTGATGAATTGGGCAGTGGGGTGAATTGGCCTCTTTGGGATCATCTTTGTATTCCTCACAAGCAACGCAGTACCAGCCCTGTTGGCGGCCTTCCACAATGTCGCCGTTGGCTTCAACGCGGGCGAAGAATTGCTCAACAATCGATTGATGACGGGGATCTGTGGTGCGAATGAAACGGTCATTGCTGATCTGCCACTGAGACCACACCGATTCAAAGGTGCTGCTGATTTGATCGCAATGTTGCTGTGGATCGATCCCCGCTGATTCAGCGGTTCGTTGAATCTTTTGACCATGTTCATCACAGCCAGTGATGAACACCACATCCTCGCCGTTGAGTCGCTTGAAACGGGCCAGAGTATCGACCGCCAACGTGGTGTAAACACTGCCGATATGCGGCTTGTCGTTGACGTAATAAAGCGGAGTGGTGAGTGTGCTTGTCATCAACGCGATCTTACTGAGGCTGCGCCCGTCAGCATGATGATCTCAGTTCAGTGCAGCGATGGCTTTTCAGCAGGGCCACGTCCCCGTTCTGGTTTTGGGTGGCGGCAGTGGCGGCTGTGGGGCCGCGCTGCAATCGGCCCGCGCTGGCGTTGAAACGCTGCTGGTGACACCCGGGCCCTGGACCGGGGGCATGATCACCAGTGGCGGGGTCTCAGCTCCCGATGGCAATGAACTGAGCGCTTGGCAGAGCGGCCTCTGGGGAGCGTTGCTGCGCCAGTTGCGTCGTGAGATTCCTGAAGGCCTCGACCACAACTGGGTCAGCTGCTTTGGATTTCGCCCGCACCAAGCCGAATCCGTGCTGCAGCGTTGGATCGCTGAGGCTCCCCAACTGAGCTGGTGGTCAGGCGTTCAGGTGCTGAGCTTGGAACGCCATCGCGATCAGATCCGCTCGGCCGTTCTGCAACGTGATGGGGAACCAGTCAGCGTCAGCTTCGATGTGCTCGTTGATGGCAGCGAGCTGGGGGACAGCTTGCTGTTGGCCGACATTCCCCATCGCTTGGGCTGGGAATCCCAGGAGCAGTGGGATGAGCCCAGCGCTCCGCCAGCAGAGCAACTCAGCGATCCCTTTTTTGAGCGTGAACCGGTCCAATCACCCACCTGGGTGATCCATGGGCAATGGCAGGGCCCCTGGAATCCACCGGATCAGCCGCTCGAACCCTTCAGTGGTCCTTTCAAAGGGTGCGCCAATCGTTTTTCCCTGCCGCAACTGCTGAGTTACGGCCGTCTGCCAGGGCAGCAACTGATGCTGAATTGGCCCTTGCGCGGCAACGACTGGCCTGTGGATCCAGGGGCTGTGTTCAGCGGTGATGCGCAGCGCCAGAGCGAGCAACGCCGCGGGCTGCGTGAACACAGCGAAGCGTTCCTCGCCCAAATGCAGGCGGCTTGTGGCCCGCAGCTGCAAGCGGCAGCAGCCTTTGCTGGTTCGCCACTGGCCTTTGAGCCCTACTGGCGTGAGGGGCGGCGCCTCATCGGTGCCACCACCGTGATTGAGCAGGACCTGCTGCCTCAATCCCCCAATGCCGAACATCAACGGCAGGCGATCGCCGTTGGGAACTACGCCAATGACCATCACTACGGAGAGCGGGATTGGCCTCTGGCTGATAAATCCATGGCCTGGGGAGGGCGCCGCAGCGGAACGCCGTTTGTGATCCCCTTTGGAGCCCTCTACACCCCTGAGATCAGCAATCTGCTGATGGCTGATAAATCAATCAGCGTCAGCCACATGGCCAATGGGGCAACCCGGATGGGGCCCTTGCTGCTGTTGATCGGCCAAGCCGCCGGCCAAGCGGCTGCGTTGTGCGCAGCGCAGCGCCTTTCGGTTGCTGAGCTGCCAGTGGCCACCGTGCAGCAACAGCTGCTCAGTGATCGCTTCGCGCCATCGGGTGTTGTGCCCTGTCCTGAGTTGCCGTGGCATCAACCCGGCTGGACACAACAGCAGCGTGATCTGCTCAATGGAGAGTGCTCTTCTCAGCCACCAGCACCCGCTCCAAGCGAACCAGGCAGTTGCCAGCAACGCCTGTTGATCCAGATCGAGGGTGATCGTTGGTGGGGCGACAGCGAATCCGGTGAGCGCTTCCCGTTGATCACGCTCGAGCCGCAGGTGCAGCAGGTTCTGCCCGATCACCACGGTCGCTGGTTGGAGCTAGAGGGTTGCGCCAATCCCTTCGGCCCCTGGTGGCGGATTAACCGGCTCTGCCTTTAAGCCGCAACAGATCGCTGGCTGGGTCAACCCGCTCCAGCTCGATCAGCAGTTGATCCCCAAGCCCTAGTCCTGCGTCAATTTGGGCCGGTAGTTCCATCGCCCAGGCCTCCAGGCGCACCAAACCAATGCCGATGTCCTCGCGCAGCCAGCTGAGCAGCATGCCGGCTTGCGGCCACTGGGGTGTTGGACCATCGAGCCATTCCAACAGGGCCATGCGTTGGTCTTGGCGGGCAATCAAGCTCGCCTCTCGCTGGCCTTGCTCCACCCGCTGCAACAGCGCATCGATGGCTTCCGCGCTGAGCGGTTCTCCCTCGAGGTGGCCACTGAATTGCAACCACTGGCGGTGAGCCAATAGATCGCTGTAGCGGCGAATGGGGGAGGTCCACTGCAGATACATCGGCAGGCCAAGTGAGCCATGGGGTTCCGGGCTGCTTTGCAAACGGCTGCGGCTCAACCCGCGGCGTTGTTGGGCCCAGCGCACTGGGCCTTGGGGCCATTGATTGGCCTCCGGGTTGTCCTGACTGGATCCTGCTTGCACCCGAAACGGCATCGCCAGGCCGTGTTGGCTCGACCATTCGGCCATGGCTGCCCCAGCGAGAATCATGGCCTCGCTAACGCAGGATCGAGCCAAGCCAGGCTCAGTGACCTCGAGCGAAAGTTCCGCATTGGCGCTACGGAACAACCGACCTTCGGCCTGCTCCATCAGCAGCGCTCCCTGTTGTTCGCGCCAGGTTGTGCGGCGTTTTAAGAGCTCTGCCAGCTCCGCTAAGTCGGGATCCTCAGGCGGCGCCAGCTCGATTAATTCATCGGCATCGTCATAGGTGAGCCCATAGGAAACCTTCACCCAACTGCGGCAGGGTTCAACCGCCTCGATGGCCCCCTCAGCACTCAGCAGCACGCCCACACTCAAAGCGGCGCAGCGGCGCATGGGCTTCAAGCTCATGCAGTCACGGGCCACCGCCAGCGGGAACATCGGCATGGCCCCACCACTGAGATAGAGCGTTGAACCGCGGCGTTGGGCCTCAAGGTCAAGCCGATCACCGGGTTCAACCCACTGATGGGGATCAGCGATATGAATCCAAATCCAGAGCTTTCCGTCGCGGCGCTCCAAACCAATGGCGTCATCCACCTCTTGGGTGGAGGCACTGTCGATGCTGAAACAGCTCAGATCGCTCAGGTCTCTGCGCTGTGGATCGCTCAGAGCCTCTGGCAACGCAGTCTCTGTATTGCTTTCCCAGGCCGAGCCAAGCAACCGCAATGGTTGCCCTGCTTGCAGCAACCCAAGCGCCACCAGGATCTGCTGAAGCACCTGGGCTGAACCGTCGTAACCAGCCCGCTGTAAGGCGTGGCTCAGATCAGGCTCGAGGCTCACCTCCTCTGGTTTTTCAGCACCGGCGAGCTGCTTGAGCGCGCGCAACACGTCCTGAGAGGGCTTGGCCGATAACAGGGGTGTGAGCGGTTTTCGAGCTGCGATGGCTTCAAACAGGCTGCGGCGGCCGGCCTGCTCGAGCTGCTGAACACGGCGGCTGTGGCGCAGTTGCCGTAGCTCAGAACTGCTGCGGGCTGTAGCCATACCTGCTTTCCACCGCCAGAGGTCTTGGGAACCCTGGAGGGCGAGCCATAAACCCGCGAGTTGTTGCGGTGTGGGGTCGCTGTGGAGCAGCTGGCCCAGCGACGCCAGGGAATAGCCCTGTTCTGTGGGTCGCTGCTGCGACTCCATCCAGGCCAGGGCCAGTTCGGTGGAAGTGCTGGTTGTGGCTGTGAGGGCTTTGACCAGCTCGCTGCTGCTGCTGCCACTGAGGGCACAAATCAACTCAAGCTGCTTCAGCGGTACAGGACGCTGCTGCTGGCTTGCCGGTGCGGCATAACGCAACGAAGCCCTGCCGTTGGACAGGGCTTCGAGGAGGGCCAGGCGAGGCTGTTTGCGGTCATCGCAAACACCCACCAGATCACCTGGCTGGATGGCGGGTTTCGAACTCAGCCTTCTGGATTCACGAAGGGCAGAAGCGCCACGATGCGAGCGCGCTTCACCGAGTTGGTCAGATCACGCTGCTGCTTGGCGGTGAGGCCAGTCATACGGCGGGGCAGAAGCTTGCCGCGCTCAGTAATGAATTTCTTGAGCAGGTCGGTGTCCTTGTAATCAATTGGATCACCGGGCTTGATCGGAGAAAGCCGCTTTTTAAAGAAGGAGGGAGGCATGGGGTTGGAGAGTCAGTGGAAGGGAGATAACGGCAGCGAGATCACTTGATCTCTTTGTGGATCGTCATCTTGTTGTCGTGGGGACAGAACTTCTTGATCTCCAGCCGTTCTGTGGTGTTGCGGCGGTTTTTCTCAGTGGTGTAGCGGGACACTCCCTGAGACCGCTTATCAGTGTTGGACCGGCATTCGGTGCACTCGAGAGTGACCACAATCCGGACGCCCTTGTTTTTGGCCATGGAAGGACGTGCGCTGCTTGAGCGGAGCGGTGTGACAATCCGCCACCATAACTGAGTGACTCACGCCCATCGGTAGGATCCGGCCGCTTCCAGCTGGATTTCATGCGCGTATCGCTGCAGTGGCTTCGGGAATTGGTTCCCTTCCGCAGTGACGTCGACAGCCTGGCTGAGCAGCTTTCGATGGCTGGCTTTGAGGTCGAGGAGCAGGACGACCTCGCGGCCCGTGCGGCCGGCGTTGTGGTGGGCAAGGTGCTCAGCAAAAACCCCCACCCCGACGCCAACAAGCTGAATGTCTGTTCGGTCTCGGTTGGCGCTGGGGCCGAGCCACTACAAATCGTTTGCGGCGCAGCCAATGTCCGTGAGGGCATGGCTGTGGCGGTGGCCACCGTTGGCAGCCATTTGCCGGCGGTTGATCTCACGATCAAACCGGCCAAGCTCCGCGGCGTTGAAAGCTGCGGAATGCTCTGCTCGCTCTCTGAGCTGGGCTTGGAAACCAATTCCGAGGGATTGGTGGACCTCGAGGCTGTCGCTGCTGAACAGGCCACAGCGCTCCCCGAACTCGGCGAACCGGTGGGTCCGTTGCTGGGCCTAACCGATCACATCCTGGAGCTGGCCATCACCGCCAACCGCCCCGATGGCATGTCCATGTTGGGGATTGCCCGCGAGGTAGCGGCCCTCGAAGAACTCAGCGTTGAGGAGCCTGCATCCACGCAGCTGGAGCCTCCGGCTCATTTAGAGACAGCTCCTTTTGGTGATCACGCCCTGCTGTTCAGCCTCACGGCGCTCGAGGGAATCAGCAATGGGCCATCACCCAAATGGCTGCAGCAACGCTTGGAAGCCGCCGGCCAACGCAGCATCAACACCGTGGTCGACATCACCAATCTGGTGATGCTGGAAACCGGCCAACCACTGCACGCCTACGACCGGGATCAGCTGGCCGATCAAGGCCCTGAAGCGTTTGGTGTTCGGCTGGCATCGAATGGCGAGTCCATTGATTTGCTGGATGGCCAAACGCTCAAGCTGCGCGACGACAACCTGGTGGTCAGCCATGGTGATCAAGCCGTTGCTCTGGCTGGTGTCATGGGCGGGCAAAGCAGTGCTGTAACCGAATCCACGCAACGGATTTGGCTTGAGGCCGCTGTCTTTCCTCAAAATCTTGTACGCCGCAGCAGCCGCGCCGCAGGCCTACGCACCGAATCCAGCGCCCGATTCGAACGCGGTGTGCCGCAAGCGCTGACGTTGGAGGCCAGCAACCGCGCTGTTGCTCTGCTGCAAGAGCTGTGCCGGGCAAAGCCCGCAGGCCGCTGGTTGGCCCTCCCCCAGCCCAGCACCATGGAGCCGCTGCAGTTGCGCCGTGAGGCCCTCGATCGGCTGCTTGGTCCTTTAGGCAGTGGTGAGTGGATCGAAGATTCCAGAGTGAGCGCCCTGTTGGAGCGTTTGGGCTGCTCCTTGCAGCCCCATCACGACGAGGACGGCCAGGTCAGCCATTGGAGCGTTGAAGTTCCACCGGCGCGGCAATTGGATCTGCAACGGGAAGTTGATCTGATTGAAGAGATCGCCCGTTTGGTTGGTTATGACAACTTCGGTTCACACCTGCCTGATCCTGTTGAGCCAGGTGGTCTGACTGCCGAGCAAGAGCTGCTCAGACGGTTGCGGTCGAATTTGCGGGCGGCAGGCCTGCAGGAGATCAGTCATCTCTCTCTGGTGGCTAGTGAAGAGCCGAGTAACCCCAGCCAGGTCGCCATCAGCAACCCTCTTCTCACCGATTACGGCTGCCTCAGAACCACCGCTGTTCCGGCTTTGCTTGAGGCCGCTGGGCGGAATTTGCAAGCCAGCCAACCGGGCTTCTGGGGATTTGAGATCGGCAAGATCTTTGCCCGTGATGGCGAGAACTTCAGCGAACAGGAGCGACTATCTGGTGTTCTGGCTGGTGAGCGGCGCCAGGGGCTGTGGAGCACCAGCGGCCAGCCGTCTGCGTTGACCTATCACCAGGGGCGGGGTGTGTTGGCTCGAGCGATGGCCCAACTGGGTTTGAACTTGCAAGACCGGCGCCTAAACGATGACGAACGCCTGCATCCAGGCCGCAGTGCCAGCCTCGTGCTGGAAGGCAAGGTGATTGGTGTGTTTGGCGAACTGCATCCGCGCTTGGCGGAGCAGCATGACCTCCCAGCTGGAACATTGCTCTTTGATCTGGCTCTGCAGCCCCTGCTGACGGCCGCCAGCCGCACCAATCGCTACTGCCCTGCGTTTAAAGCGTTTGCCACGGTGCCAGCGAGCGAGCGCGATCTCGCCTTCGTTGTTGAAGACACCCAGGATGTGGCCAGCGTGCTGCAAACGATCCGCAAAGCCGCTGGCCAGTTGCTCGAGAACGTGGACTTACTCGATCGCTACAGCGGAGCACCCATTCCCGAGGGGTCTTGCAGCTTGGCTGTGCGGCTTCGCTTCCGCGACCCCAAAGCAACCCTGCGGGACGAGCAAGTGGATCCGCTGCTCAACAAGGTGCGTCAGAGCCTGGAAAAAAGCTTCAAGGCTGAGCTGCGTTGCTAGTCAGGATCGCCATCGCCTCGATGTGGGTGGTCTGCGGGAAGAAATCAAACGGCACAACTTTGCTCAGCTCAAAACGCTGATCGGCGCAGAGCAGCGCGAGATCCCGGGCCAATGTGGCTGGATTGCAGCTCACATAGGCGATGCGTCCGGGCGGCTGCTCCCTGATGGCCTCGCACACCCGTGCATCCAACCCCTTGCGCGGCGGATCGAGCAGCAACACATCGGTGAAGGGCAAGAACTCTTGCAGCCGCCGCTCAACGGCTCCGGCGTGGAAGTCTGTGTTCTCCAGACCATTGAGCAGCGCATTGCATTGAGCCCGCTCAATGCTGTCTCGGCTCTGCTCAAGTCCAATCAAGCGAACACCCTCCTGAAGCAAGGGCAAGCCAAGGGTCCCCACACCGCAATAGGCATCAACCAACACCTCCCCTGCTTGCAGTTGCAACTCGCTGCGTAAGGCATCAACAAGTGATTCAGCTTGTTGGTGATGCACTTGGAAAAAGGTGCCCAAACCAATTTGAAAACGGCAGCCCGCAAAGCTCTCCATCAACCAGGGCCGGCCAGCGAGAAGTCGTTCTTTTTGTCCCAGCAAGGTGTTGCCGGGTTTCGGTTGGATGTTGAGCACAACACCAACCAACTCGGGCCAGCGCTGCATCCATTGCTCCGCGAGCTCGTCCGCCGCCGTGAACTGATCGTCGCGAACCACCAAGCCCAGTAGGAGTTCTCCGCTGGAGACCCCTGAGCGCAGAACCAACTGACGCAACAGACCTTTTTGGGTGTCTTCGTTGTAGATGGGCCAGCCGGAGGCTTGCAGATCCGCTTTCAGCGGTTCGATCAGCGCATCCAGCCTGGGGTCGAGCACCGGGCAGTGGTTCATGTTCACCACCTGGTGACTGCCCCGCTGGAAAAACCCCGCTTTTAGGGCCTCGTCCCTCTCTTGCACCGGGATGATGGCTCGGTTGCGATACCCCAGCACCGCTGCTGTTGAGTGGATCGGATCCACCAAGCAATCCAACCGACCCACCCGGCGCAGCGTGTTTTGCAGCTGTTGCTGCTTCCAGTGGCTCTGGGCGTGATCCTGCCAATGCAGCAGGCTGCAGCCACCACACTTGCCGGCAAGGATGCAGACCGGATCGCGTCGTTCAGGGCTTGTGCTTTTCAGCTCACTGATCTCAGCGTGAAGCTTGCCCCGGCCTTGCCCTGTGATCCGAACCGTGGCGGCTTCGGCTGGCAGTGCACCTTCAACAAAGACCAACTTGCCGTCGTGTTGAGCCAATCCGGTCCCATCAAGGGCGAGATCTTTGATCTCCAGCGTCAGCTGGTTGGGATGGCTGGCATCAACAGGCATTCCCTGACGCTACCGCTGGGCATTACAGCTCACGTGGTTTCTGCCACTTGGCAGCAGGAAGCGAGTTGAGCTCAGTAAAGTGGCTGCGGCCAAGGTGTTGCGATGAGCGTTGTAAAGGATCTAATCCTTCAAGCTGACGACGAGCTCCGTTATCCAACGAGCGGTGAGCTGCGCTCGATGCAAGCCTTTTTGAGCGACGGTGATCGCCGTGTTCGTGTGGCCCGTGTGCTCACAGAGAACGAGCGCAAGATCGTTGATGAGTCAGCCAAGCAACTTTTCAGCCGCAAGCCTGACTATGTGGCCCCCGGCGGCAATGCCTACGGCCAAAAGCAGCGCGCCCAGTGCCTGCGTGATTTCAGCTGGTACCTGCGCCTGGTGACCTACGGCGGTTTGGCCGGCAGCACCAGTTTCATTGAGAGCACCGGTTTGATCGGTGCCCGCGAGATGTACAACAGCCTCGGCGTGCCGATGCCTGGCATGGTTGAGGCCATGCGCTGCCTCAAGGAGGCCTCGATTGCCTTGCTCTCCCCTGACGACGCGCAATTCATCTCCCCCTTCTTTGATTATTTGATCCAGGGGATGCAAACCAGCGCCTGATCAGTCGTCTCAGTTGTGACTCAAGGCAAGTCTCATAGCGCTTCTTGATTGAGCCAATTAGTACTGTTTTGTCCAAGTGCCCGATTGATGCCCCCTGCTCATTGAGAACAGGGGTTTTGTTTTGCATTGCCGCAGGCCAATCCAGCGTCTTAGCCGCCTTGGATGAGACTGTTTCTAGGTCTTGAGCTGCGACCAATCTGAGCCATCTGCCGTGCTGTGCTCCACCGCACCCAAGGGCCATGAGGAGCAATTGGCGCAACTGAATTTCACGCAGGCGAGCGCCTGATCCAATAGTTCAGACATCGCTTTTAAGACTCAGAGCGAGTCTTGGCGCAAATCTCATTTACTACTGATGAATTCTTCCCCGGGAAGGCGAATCAAACTTGCGTCACTGTGTCAAACACAGATACGCATTAGATCTTTTGACCCACAAAATCGTTGTACCAATTGGGTTTCGGCCCGCTTCATGGTTGCTTGTCCATTGTGCTTGGACATGCCAGTTTGCCACGGATTTGACGAGAAAAACGACCCAATGGTTTCTTGTCGATTTCATTTGCAGTTGCCAAGCAAGTGCTCATAGCCGTTGCGGCTAGAAATACGGAAAAATCTGGTTTTTCAATTTTCGCTAAGAATCTGTTCTTTCATCCCATTTGAGCCCTGCAATGGGACCTATTAAGAGTCTCTCTTGAGATAAGCGAACTAAGTTTTGATGCTTATTGCGGCGATGAAAATCAACGGGCGACGCAAGAACAGTTCAATCTTTTTCGCCCCCGGAAAACTGTTCTTGTTTGTCTCGTACAAGACTGTTTGCTGGACTCACAAAGAGTCTTAATTGGTACGCACGTAGCGCTGCTTGAGCAGCTGGTAGGCCTCATTCAAGCGGCGCATGTCTTCTGCCGATCCGCCGGCATCGGGGTGGCAGGCCAATGCTTTTTGACGGTAAGCCTCGCGGATGTCGGACAAGCTCAGCTTGTATCCAGGCGCGGTTGGCAAGCCCAACAACTTCAATGAGCCCTGGGTGCTCATCGTGCTTTGCAAGTCCAAGAAGGGGGAGCCCCGTCTGCGGCGACGCAAGCGTTGCGCCATCCGGCCAACAAGCGATGGCACGCGCACAGGGAGTGATGCTGCACCAAAGGGATCTTCAAGAATCCCCGCTGCCACAACAACGCGATCAACGCTGGCTTCGCGTATCTCCCAGCTGGGGCAGAATCCGAGCATCACCTGCTGTACAGCATTCCAGGTGAAGCTTTGGCCCTCCGAGGCGTCAGAACTGGGCCAGATGTCGTGACCGAGCCAATTCATCGCTGCTTCGAGCACTGCGGCTGAGGGCTCACTGCCATACAAAGCCATCCAGTGGTTTTGAACCGCCGCAATGGCTCC
>JAAXIH010000060.1 GCA_012270465.1 Synechococcus sp. | reverse complement strand
GGAAGGTCACCCCATGGGTATCGGTGCAGTTGTAGATGCGATTGGCGGCAGCATCGACCTCTAGGCAACGGGCCATCGCCGTGGCCAGATCCTCCACATGGCCGAGCTGGGTGATCGTGCTGCCATCGCCGGGAATCGGCACGGGGCGTCCGTGCACGATGCGATCAAAAAACCAGTTCTCAACAGGGTTGTAGTTCCCAGGCCCGTAGATGTAAGTGGGGCGAAAGCTGGTGAAGGGAATGCCTTCGGCCTGCAGCCAGGATTCGGTTTCCGCTTTACCGGCATGGCGGCTGGCCGGGTCGGTGGGAGCCGACTCATCAAGGGGCAAGCGCGGGTTGTCGGCATAGACGCCGGCTGAGCTCACATAGACGAGCCGATGACGCGGCGCCCCGGTGATCGCCAACACCGATTGCGTATCGGCCAGGGTGCGGCCGGAGCTATCGACGATCACATCGAACTGGCGGCCCTTGAGAGCGGCCAAACCGGCGGCATCACTGCGATCACCACGGATGTGTTCCACCCCATCGGGGAGCGGCTGCTTGCCGCGGGTGAACAGACACACCTGGTGACCAGAGCGCAACAAATGGCCCACCAGCGGCCGGCCAACAAAGCGGGTGCCGCCCATCATCAGGATTTCCATCGTCCGCCCGCTTGGATGCCGCAGCATTCTGCGCTGACGGCGGTTGGTGAGGATGGCGGCAGTGATCGCCCTGCTCCATGCAGATCATTCCCGCCATCGACCTGCTGCAAGGCTCCTGCGTCAGGCTTCATCAAGGCGATTACGACCAGGTCACTCGCTTCAGCGAAGACCCAGTAGCGCAAGCCCTGGAATGGCAGCGCCAAGGGGCCAGCCGATTGCATTTGGTGGACCTCGATGGGGCCCGCAGCGGTGAACCCACCAATGATTCCGCCGTTCGCGCCATCACAGCGGCCCTCTCCATTCCTGTGCAGCTCGGCGGTGGGGTGCGCAGCCTCGAGCGAGCCGAAGCGCTGCTCAGCTTCGGCTTGGATCGGGTGATCCTCGGCACAGTGGCCTTGGAGCAACCCGAACTGGTGGAGCAACTGGCGGCCCGTTATCCAGGCCGGATTGTGGTGGGGATCGATGCGCGCAACGGCAAGGTGGCCACCCGCGGCTGGATCACCGACACCGACACCGACGCCACCAGCCTGGCCAAACGCTTTGAAGGCATCGGCCTAGCGGCGATTGTGAGCACCGACATCGCCACCGATGGCACCTTGGCTGGCCCCAACCTGGCGGCCTTGCGATCCATGGTGGAAGCCAGCTCCACACCGGTGATCGCATCAGGCGGCATTGGCACGGTGAGTGATTTGCTCAGCTTGCTGCCCGTGGGCGTCAGCGGCGTGATCGTGGGCCGTGCCCTCTACGACGGCACCGTGATCTTGAGTGAAGCGCTGCAAGCGGTGGCAGATGGCCGGCTACAAGACGCATCAAGCTCCCAAAGCAGCCCTTGCTGACTCCATAAGATGGGGTCATGCAAGGTCGATCACCTGCTATAGGCGACACCACCGGCCTCGATGAGGCCTACCGGCTATGCCGCCAACAGGGCCTGCGCCTCAGCCGCCAACGGCGTTTGGTGCTGGAAATCCTTTGGCGCTCGGGCGAGCACCTCAGCGCCCGCGACATCTTTGATCGCCTCAATGCCGACGGACGCCGGATTGGCCATACCTCCGTGTACCAAAACCTCGAATCACTGCACAGCAATGGGGTGATCGAGTGCCTTGAAAAAGCACAAGGCCGCCTCTACGGCCACCGCGCTGATCCCCACAGCCACCTCACCTGCCTGGAGAGTGGCCGCATCAGCGACCTTGACATTGAACTTCCAGCTGATTTGGTTGAGGCGATTGAACAACGCACCGGCTACAGCATCGAGAGCTACAGCCTCAACCTCCAAGGACGACCACACCCATGACGGTCCAGCCCGGACGCCGCTTACTGCTGATCGGATCGGGTTGGGGCGCTGAATCGCTAAGTCGTCAGCTCGCTGAGCAGGCCAATCCCTGGCAGGTAACCGCCAGCAGTGGCCGCCAAGCCAACACTCCAGCAGGAGCTGATCTATTGCTGTGGCTGCTGCAGGAAGCCATCGAGCCCAAAGCGCTCGAACACGAACTAGCGCTTTGGCGGCAGCAGTGGCCCCAAACGCCGTTGTTGTTGGTGTTGCCTGCGCAACATCGCTACCAGCGCCAATGGCTGCTGGAACGCTCGGTGGAGGGTCTGCTGGATCAACCCGCCGCTGATGCCATTGCCGAAGCCCTTGAGGTGCTCGC
>JAAXIH010000020.1 GCA_012270465.1 Synechococcus sp. | reverse complement strand
GGCCTGGATACCAGCGGTCTGCAGTGGGATGAGCAGCGCCCGAGCCGGGTGGTGTTGGTGGAGCGTGATGCCAGCGGCGATCGCTGTTTTGGCGGCTTTGATGGCGACCGCGGGGAAGGCTTTGCCGATACGGCCTTGGCCGCCGATCAGCTGCCAGCTGGGCTGGGAAGTGGCTGGCTGGCTTGCGGCACCATCCCCTTGGCCACGCCAACTTCCGCGCTGGCGTTGGAGCAGGCCATCAGCCGGCATCGCTCTGGCGGGGGGCGTTTGGTGCTGGATGTGAACTGGAGACCCACGTTCTGGGGTTTGGCCGCAGACGCTGAACCCACCGCTGCGATTCAGCAGCAGATGCAGCCCTTGCTGCGGCAAGCCGATTTGCTCAAGTTGGCTGCCGAGGAGGCCGAGGGCCTGTTTTCAAGCCGTGATCCCCAAGCGGTGGCCGCTGCCTTGCCCCAACGTCCTGCGGTGGTGGTGACCGATGGCGGTAAAGGGGTGAGTTGGTCGATGGGGGCAGCCTCTGGTTCGTTGCCCGCTTACCGGGTGCCCGTTGTTGACACCACCGGTGCCGGCGATGCGTTCTTGGCTGGCTTGCTGCACCGCTTGGTGAAAGAGCCCAATCTCTTGGCTGGTTCTGATTCCGGTCGGGTCAAACAGGCCTTGCAGTTCGCTAGTGCCTGCGGCGCTCTGGTGTGTCAAGGCGCTGGTGCCATCGACCCTCAACCTGCGGAGGCAGCGGTGTTGGCCTTCATTGAGCAGCAGCCGGCGGGGTGATTAAGAGCTGGCGGCCGCCATCGCAGTAGAGCAGTTGCAGCTGCCATGCCACCGATGGGCTGAAGCTCAGGCGTTGCGGCCATTCCACCGCCAGCAAGGCACCGCTTTCAGCGGCCAGTTCCTCTTCTTGCGCGAAGAGTTCATCGGCGGCCTCGGGCAGCTCGAGCCTGTAGAGATCCAGGTGCACCAGCACTGGCTGTTGGGGCGTGTCCGGCCGGCTGTAGTGCTGGGCCAACGCAAAGGTGGGGCTGGTCACTGCTTCGCTGATCCCGAGGCCTGCAGCGATCCCTTGCACCAGGGAGGTTTTGCCAGCACCCAGCTCACCGCTGAGCAGCAGCACCGAGCCTTTGGGCAGCTCGCGGGCTAAGGCGATGCCGCGGGCATGGGTGGCATCAGCGTCAGCAAGAAAAAGATCCATCTCTGTAGATTCCTCCGACGCGAGCCCGAAGCCTCGGCGACTCCGCAGAGAATCCCTTACCCATTCTTTCCATGGTCGCTGCACCTGAAGCCCTGTCGTTTGCTGGCTTGCAAGCAACAGATACCTATGTGATTGCTGATATCGCCCAGGCCGCGTTTGGCCGTAAGGAAATTGCCATCGCTGAGACCGAGATGCCCGGTCTGGTGGAGCTGCGCAATAAGTACGGCGCCCAGCAGCCCCTGAAGGGCGCTCGCATCTGCGGCAGCCTGCACATGACGATTCAGACGGCTGTTCTGATCGAGACCCTGGTGGCCTTGGGCGCTGATGTGCGCTGGGCCTCCTGCAACATCTTCTCCACCCAGGATCACGCCGCTGCAGCCATTGCTGATCGGGGCATCCCCGTGTTCGCTTACAAGGGCGAGACCCTTGATGAGTACTGGGCTTTCACCCACCGGATCATGGAGTGGTCCGATGGCGGCACCCCCAACATGATCCTGGATGACGGTGGTGATGCCACCGGCCTGATCATGCTGGGCTCCAAGGCCGAGCAAGACATCTCGGTGCTGGATAACCCCTCCAATGAAGAGGAGATTGCTCTGTTCAAGAGCATCAAGGCCCGTCTGGCCGTTGATCCCACCTTCTATTCCCGCATCAAGGCCAACATCCTTGGCGTGACGGAAGAAACCACCACTGGTGTGGCCCGTCTGTATCAAATGGTGGAAACCGGCGAGCTGCCCTTCCCGGCCATCAACGTCAACGACTCGGTCACCAAGAGCAAGTTCGACAACCTCTACGGCTGCCGTGAGTCCCTGGTCGACAGCATCAAGCGCGCCACCGATGTGATGGTGGCTGGCAAGCAGGCCCTGGTGATCGGCTATGGCGATGTGGGCAAGGGTTCTGCCCAGTCCCTGCGCGGTCTCGGTGCCACCGTTTGCGTTGCTGAGGTGGATCCGATCTGCGCTCTGCAGGCCGCCATGGAAGGCTTCCGCGTGGTTCGCCTTGAAGACGTGGTGGACCAGATGGACATCTTCGTCACGGCGACTGGCAACTTCCAGGTGATTCGCCATGAGCACCTGGTGCGCATGAAGGATGAGGCCATCGT
>JAAXIH010000134.1 GCA_012270465.1 Synechococcus sp. | reverse complement strand
GGCAAATTGCGGCCTTCGCCGTAGTTCTCCATGGCGCGGGCCGAAAACTGCTCCAGCTGCTCCAGGGCTGCTGTTTCACCTGGGCGACATGGACACAGATCAGCCACTTCCCAAGACGCAACGGGAACCTCATCCAGCACTGGCAAGCCGCTGAGATCCATCTCCGGCAATGGCTTCAGCCCGGATGGCGCCAGCACGGGCTTGGCCTTGGGCTGCTTCTCCCAGCTGCGCCAGTAGGGGCCATACACCCGGTAGGGATCACCACCACCGGTTTTGAGCTGCTCCGGCGGCACCAGCAACTGATCCCAATCAGCGGCAACGCGCACACCGATGGCTTTCAGCGCCGTGGCCAGCTCCCGATCGCGCTGGCGCACCAAGGGCTCCACATCCCGGTTCCAAGCCACACCAGCGGCTCCGAGTTGCTGGGCCAAGCGGGGCAGCAGCTCAACAGGATTGCCCTCTAGCAGCAGCAGTTGGCTGCCGGCCTGCCGCCAGCGCTGCTGCAGCTCGCGCAGGCTTTCCAGCAAAAACCACCGGCGCGCCGGAGCCATCGATGGGTGCTCCAGCTCGGCTGGATCCAGCACATAAACCCCAATCACCTCAGGCGTGATGGCGCTGACCGCAGCAAGGCCGAGGTTGTCGGCCAGGCGGAGATCACGGCGATGCCAGAACAGCCAGGGGGCCATCAACCCAACCCCAGCAGCTGTTTGGCCCGGTACCAAGCCGTGACGGATTTGCCATCAAGCGCTTCATCGCCACTGGCGAGGGCTGCATCGAGCTCCTTGGGCTGCATCAGCACCACCTCAATGTCTGCATCGTCATCACCAGCCACTGGGGCTGGAACGGGTGTGAGCTGACGGGCCAAGAACAGGTGGATCACCTCATCGGAATACCCAGGACATGGCAACAACAGACCAAGGGAATCCCACTGGCTGGCGCTGTAGCCAGCCTCTTCCTGCAGCTCCCGCTCCATGGCTGGCTGGGGCTGTTCATTGGGCTCCAAGGTGCCCGCTGGAAATTCGAGGATGCGGCGCTGCACGGCGAAGCGGTACTGACGCAACACCACCACGCGTCCATCGGCCAACACCGGCACAGCCAACGACGCCCCTGGGTGGCGAATGCAGCCGTAATTGCCTTCCACACCGGTGGGTAAGCGCAGGTGCTGGATCTCCATGCGCAGCTTGCGCACCGCCAGGGTGGCCACGGTGTCGAGCAGTTCAGACGGCTCTGGCGCAGGCAAAGGAGACACAGCGGCTCCAAAAAGCGGAGCTCAGTCTGCCGGCTTAAGCGGGCCAGTTGTGAGGGGATGGCAGCTGCTCTGGCGGCGGCTCCTCGCCCCGTTGCTCAACCTGTGCCAACAAGGCGGCCACACTGAGGGCCTGGCCTGGCGGCACCAACGTTGAATCCAAGGCAGCCAAGGGCTGCAACACAAAACGCCGCTGGGCTAAGCGCGGATGGGGCAACTCGAGGAAGGCACTGCTGCGTTGCTCGGTGCCGCACCAGAGCAGATCAAGATCCAAGGAGCGAGGGCCATTCACGATCAAGCGCTGCCGGCCCGCAGCGGCCTCCAGCTGCTGCAACTGCTCCAGCAATTGTTCAGGGGTGTCCTGCCAATCCAGCAGCACCACGGCATTGATGAAATCGGGCTGATCCGCTGGCCCGCCCACCGGGGCAGTGCGAAATAACGGTGAACAGCGAAACGACCCTGGCGCGGCCAACTGCTGCAAGGCCTGGGCAGCAGCCGAGAGCAACGCCAACGAATCACCCAGGTTGCTGCCCAACGCCACCGCACTGGTTTTGCGGCACAACGGCATCACTGGCAGCTGCAAGAGATCGATAGTCTCGCTGCATGAGCTTCCTCGCCGGCCTCAATGACGCCCAACGCCGGGCGGTGGATCACCACGAAGGTCCGCTGCTGGTGGTGGCTGGCGCTGGCAGCGGCAAGACGCGCGCACTCACCCATCGCATCGCTCACCTGATTGGCGAGCACGGGGCTGACCCGGCCCAGATCCTGGCGGTGACCTTCACCAACAAGGCCGCGCGGGAGATGAAAGAGCGGCTGCAACTGCTGCTGGCCCAAAAGCTGGCTCAAAGCCAATTCGGCCAGCCCTGGGGCACCCTGCCGGCGGTGGAGCAGCGGCAACTGCGCTCCCGCATTGAGCGCGAAGTCATCAAGGAGCTGTGGATCGGCACCTTCCACGCCCTGTTCTCGCGCTTGCTGCGCTTCGACATCGACAAGTTCAAAGATCCCGAGGGCCTCTGCTGGACCAAGCAGTTCTCGATCTACGACGAGGCCGA
>JAAXIH010000135.1 GCA_012270465.1 Synechococcus sp. | reverse complement strand
ACAACGTTGCCCAGGGTCATGCTGAGCACGGCCAGCACCGTGAACAGCAGTTGCCACTGGGTCTGGAAGCTTTCAAAGCAGCCCACCAACAGGCGCAGAGCCAAAGCGAAACCTGCGGCCTTGGAGCCCACCGAGAGGAAGGCCACCACCGGGGTGGGTGAGCCCTCATAGACATCGGGCGTCCACTGGTGGAAGGGCACCGCCGAGATCTTGAAAGCCACCGTGGCCAGCACAAACACCAGAGCCAAGGCGCTCAAGGGTGTGACGCCAGAACCCTGCAGGGCGGTGGTGATGGCATCGAGGTTGGTGGAGCCGCCACTGACGCCATAGAGCAGTGAGGTGCCGTACAAAAAGACGGCCGCGGCGGCAGAACCCACCAGCAGATATTTCAGGGCCGCCTCTGAGCTGCGGGCATCGCGCTTCATGTAGCCCGACAGCAGATAGCTGGACACCGACAGGGTTTCCAGGGCCACAAAGATCGACACCAAATCGGTGGCGCCGCAGAGCAACATCGCCCCCACCGTGGCGGCCATCAAGATCGCGGCGTATTCGCCCACGGGCGTTCCGGCCCGCTCCACGTAGCGCCAACTGATCAGCAGCGACAGCAGCGTTGAGGTGGCCACCACCGCGCGGAAGGCCACGCCGAGGTTGTCAGTAATAAAAGAGGAGAAAAAGGCATCGGCCGTGGGCTCGCTCCACTGCAAAGCGAGTAGCACCAGGCTCACGCCTAGGCCGGCGTAACAGAAAGGTGGAACCAGGCGCGCCGCTGTTTTCTCACCTGCCAGGTCGGCCAAAAGGCAGGCCACCAAAGCGATCAAGATGGCAGCTTCAGGCGCAATGGCCCCGGCATTGAGGGACTGGGCCAGGCTCTCCATCTGCGCGCAGCACTGTTTCGTACTAAGCCGGATGGTAGCCCTCTCCCCATGAGGGCTCGGATCTACCCTTCGGATTCGGACTCCCCTGCGTTCGGCTGCTGCCGCCTGTGCCCAACACCCTCGTCATCGTCGAGAGCCCCACGAAGGCCCGCACCATCCGCGGCTTCTTGCCTCGCACCTTCCGTGTGGAGGCATCGATGGGCCATGTGCGCGACCTTCCCAACAACGCCAGCGAGATCCCCGCGAGCCATAAGGCTGAGAAGTGGGCCAAGACCGGCGTCAACACCGAGAAAGACTTTGAACCGCTCTATGTGGTTCCCAAAGACAAGAAAAAGATCGTCAAAGAGCTCAAGGACGCCCTCAAAGTGGCCGATGAGTTGCTGCTTGCGACGGATGAAGACCGCGAAGGCGAATCGATCAGCTGGCACCTGCTGCAGCTGCTGAACCCCAAGGTTCCGGTCAAGCGGATGGTGTTCCACGAGATCACCGAAGAGGCGATCAAGCGCGCCTTGGGCCAAACCCGCGAGCTCAACATGGAGCTGGTGCACGCCCAAGAAACCCGGCGCATCCTCGATCGGTTGGTGGGCTACACGGTCTCGCCGCTGCTGTGGAAGAAGGTGGCCTGGGGGCTTTCCGCTGGCCGCGTGCAATCGGTGGCGGTGCGTCTGCTGGTGCAGCGCGAGCGCGCCCGGCGTGCCTTCCGCAGCGGCAGCTACTGGGATCTCAAGGCCCAGCTGAAGCATGAGGGCGTCAGCTTTGAAGCCAAGCTCAGCCACCTCGCTGGTGAGCGCATTGCCACCGGCGGCGATTTCGATGAGAGCACTGGTGCCATCAAGGCCGGAACCAAGGTCAAGCTGCTCAGCGAAGCCGATGCCCAAGGGCTGCTGAAGGCCATCGATGGCAAAACCTGGTCGGTGGCCGAAGTCGAGGAAAAACCCACCACCCGCCGGCCGGCACCGCCCTTCACCACCAGCACCCTGCAGCAGGAGGCCAACCGCAAACTGCGCCTCTCGGCTCGCGAGGCGATGCGCACCGCCCAGGGCCTTTATGAGCGCGGCTACATCACCTACATGCGCACCGACTCGGTGCACCTCAGCGAGCAGGCGATCACGGCCGCCCGCAGCTGCGTCAGCGATAAGTACGGAGCTGATCACCTCAGCCCGCAACCGCGGCAGTACACCACCAAAAGCCGCAATGCCCAGGAGGCCCACGAGGCCATCCGTCCGGCGGGCTCCAGCTTCCGCACTCCAGCCGAATCTGGCCTCAAGGGGCTGGATCTCTCCCTCTACGAACTGATCTGGAAGCGCACCGTGGCCAGCCAGATGGCCGATGCCCGCCTGACCATGGTCAGCGCCCAGATCGATGTGGAAAACGCCCGTTTCCGCGCCAGCGGTAAGCGCATCGATTTCGCCGGCTTCTTCCGCGCCTATGTGGAGGGCAGCGATGACCCCGATGCGGCCCTGGAGGGCCAAGAGGTGCTGCTGCCCACCCTGCGCAGCGGTGATCACCCCAGCTGCCAGAGCTGTGACCCCCATGGCCACCAGACCCAGCCCCCGGCCCGTTTCAGCGAAGCGGCCCTGGTGAAGATGCTGGAGAAAGAAGGCATTGGCCGCCCCTCCACCTATGCCTCGATCATCGGCACCATCTGCGATCGCGGCTACGCCACCCTGCAGAACAACTCGTTGACCCCCAGCTTCACGGCCTTTGCCGTGACGGCCCTGCTGGAGGAGCACTTCCCGGATTTGGTTGATCCCAGCTTCACGGCGCGGATGGAGAACACCCTCGATGAGATCTCCAACGGCTCAGCGGAGTGGCTTCCCTACCTCGATCACTTCTTCCGCGGCGACAAGGGCCTCGAGCAACAGGTGGCCAAGCGCGAGGGGGACATCGATCCGGTGGCCTCACGCACGATCGAGCTCGATGGTTTGCCCTGTGTGGTGCGCATCGGCCGCTTTGGTGCCTATCTCGAGGCCAAGCGCCCCGGTGAAGACGGCGAAGAAGAGCTGATCAAAGCCACCCTGCCCCAGGACCTGACGCCGGCTGATCTCGATAGCGATCAAGCCGAACTGCTGCTCAAGCAGAAGGCCGATGGTCCTGAAAGCCTCGGTGAAGATCCCGCCACCGGCGAGGCGATCTATCTGCTGTTTGGCCAGTACGGCCCCTACGTGCAGCGCGGTCAGGCCAGTGAGGAGACCCCCAAACCCAAGCGGGCGTCTTTGCCGAGGGGTACCAAGCCGGAAGATGTGACCTTGGAGATGGCCAGCGGCCTATTGCAGCTGCCGCGGCTGCTTGGTGAGCACCCCGAAGGCGGCAAGGTGCAAGCGGGTCTGGGCCGTTTTGGCGCCTATGTGGTGCACGACAAGGGCAAGGGCGAGAAGGATTACCGCTCCCTCAAGGCCGATGACGATGTGCTCGCGGTGGGCTTTGAGCGCGCCATGGAGCTGCTGTCGATGCCCAAGCGGGGCCGCGGCGGCCGTACTGCCCTGAAGTCGCTCGGTACTCCCGATGGCAGTGATGAGGCGATTCAGCTGTTTGATGGCCCCTATGGGCTGTATGTGAAACAGGGCAAGGTGAACGCCTCCCTGCCCGAGGGCACCACCGCTGAGACGATCACCCTGGAGCAGGCGGTTGAGTTGCTGGAGGCCAAAGCCGCCACCAAAAAATCCAGCCGCAAGAGCACAGCCAAGAAGAAGCCTGCGGCCAAGAAACCAGCGGCCAAAAAGCCTGCGGCACCGCGGACAACCAAAACGGGCCGGCTGCGGGCCAGTGCTGTGCGAGTGATCAAGGCTGCCGACAGTTGATGGCGCGGCCCCTGCTTGTTGGGCTGCTGCCACTCCTGCTCGTGGGCTGCAGCAGCACGCCCCTGGGCCAGCAGTTGGGGGCCAGCTTTGATGCGCCGCCGCCAGCGGAGCCACAGCCTGCAGCCAAGTTGGAGCCGGCCATCAAGCCCGTTCCAGCCCAACAGCCCAAGGCTGAGGAGCCCAAAGCTGCCCCTGAGCCAGCCCAGCCAGCGGAAGCTGCTGCGGAAACAACGCCAGCCCCTGAGCCGGAGCCCACGGCTGAACCTGAGCAGGCCGCTGAGCCCCGCGATCCCCAGCCCTATCGCGTCATCCTGCGGCTGCCATCGGCGGATCCCTCAGCACCTGCCGAAGCGGTGACCAAAGCCTTGCGGGCTGCTGGCTTGCCCTTTGAAGTGGAGACGATCGAGCGGCTCCAGCCCGCCAAGCAGCCATGAGCCCACGCCAAATGACCGAGACGGCCTACATGGCCGCCAGCACCGGTCTGCTCTGGGTGGCGATCTATTACTTGCCCATCGGTGATGCCCTGTTCCGCTTGGCAATCCCGTTGCCGCTGGTGCTGTTGCAGTTGCGCCACGGCGGCCGCACGGCCTTGGAGGGCGTGGCGGTCACGGTGCTGCTGCTCACCGTGCTGATGGGGCCGGTGCGCGGGCCGTTGATGCTGTTCCCCTATGGCCTGCTGTCGCTGTGGCTGGGCTGGTGTTGCCGCCGCCACTGCAGCTTGTCGTGCGCCTTGGCGGTAGGCGTTGTGATTGGTGCGGAGGGCTTTTTGGTGCGGGTGGCGCGGGTGTCGTTGCTGTTGGGCGAAAACCTTTGGGTGGTGATCACCGGCGCCGCCTCGGGTTTGCTCAATGGGTTGGCCGATCGCCTGCAGCTGCCGGTGGCCCCCACCCTTGATCAGGTGCAAGTGGCGGCGTTGTTGCTCGTGGTGGCGCAAAACATCGTGTATTTGCTGGCCCTCCATGCGGTGGCCTGGTGGGTGTTGCCGCGTTTGCGCCAGGCCATCCCCGATCCACCCCGGCTGCTGCGCCCCCTGCTGGCCCTTGACCCCTCCTGAGCGCTGGCCGGCTCGGGCCCAAGCCGCGCTGCGCCATGGTCAAGCCCAGTTGCTGTTGGTGCTTGCTGGCACGCAAACAGCTGCTGTGCCTGGGATTTCAGCAGCGGGTGCCACACCCGATAGCCGCCGTTTCACCGCCGCTGCCGATGCCGAATTGCTTTGGGGCGGTCCCGATGGCCAGCGGCCCCATGCGCTGCCGCCCCTGCCGGCGGGCGTCAGCCCGGCCTTGATCAGCTGGGTGGCGCAGCAGCAGTTGCAGTTGCCGCTGCTGGTGGCTGATGCAGGAGCCTTTGTGGCTCCTGCGGTGCCCCATCTGCAGTTGGGGGTCCATCCGGCGGATTGCCTCAGCAGCGGGGCTGCCATGGCTCCAGCGGTGGTGGAGCGGTTGTTGCAGCGCGGCCGCCAGCTGGGCTGTGGCTTTCGCCGCCGTTACCCGGAAGGTTTGTTGGTGCTGGCTGAGTGCGTGCCGGGCGGCACCAGCACCGCTGAAGCTCTGCTGCGCGGCCTGGGCGTTGATGCCGCTGGTGTGGTGAGCGGCAGCTTGCGCCAGCCGCCCCACAGCCTGCGTGGCGCCTTGGTGCTGCAGGGGCTCGATGCGATGGCAGCCCGCGGCATCAGCGCTGAAAAGCCCTTGGAGGTGTTGGCGGCTGTGGGTGATCCCTTTCAAGCCCTGGCCTTGGGGGTGTTGCAGGGGCTGTTGCTGCCCGCTGAGGGGCAAGGCCCCCAGGCTCTGCTTGCTGGCGGGAGCCAAATGCTGGCGCTGGCGGGCTTATGGATGGCCAGCCTCAGTGAGGCTGAGCGGGCGGCCTGCCAGGGGCAGCTGGCTGTGGCCACCACCTCCTGGGTGATGCAGGAACCGGGGAGCAACCTTGAGCTGCTGGCCCAGCGTTTGGCGGCGGTGTGGGGCGTGCAGCCGCCCCTGTTCAGCAGTGCGTTGCGCTTCGATCGCTGCCAGCAGCAGGCGCTGCTGGATTACGAGAGCGGTTACGTCAAAGAGGGGGTGGGCGCCGGCGGGCTGGCTTGGTTAACGCAGCTGGCGGGCCTAGACCCGCAGGCCCTCGCTGCGGCCTGTGATCAGGCCTGCAGTCAGCTGCTTAAGGTCGAGCGATGACACAGCGGCTGACCCGGCGCCATTGGATGTTGTTGGCGGGCAGTGGCTTGCTCGCTGCTTGCTCTGGAACAAGCCAAAAGCTGGTGGTGCAGCAGGGCCTGATGCCACCGGCTTGGCTGCGGCGTTTGCCGCGCAGCTGGCGCGCGGAATCGATGGATTGGAAGCAGGCATTGCCGGTGTGGCCGAGCGGCAGCCGGTGCCTGGCGCTCACCGATGGCTGGGCGATGGCCAATCAACCGCTGGCGGCGCAGGTCTGGCCTCAAGCGGCCCTCGAAGGGTTGCTGCCCTTGGCTCAACCGCTGTTGCCCTTTGGCCTGCCGGTGGGGTTTGGCCCTTGGCTGCTGGTGCTGCGCAACCGCCGCGATCTGCTGGCCGATGGCGGGGCCGAGCGGGGCTGGTCGTTGCTGCTGGATCCCAGCCTGCGCAAGCAAGTGGTGTTGCCTGCCAGCGCACGTGTGGTGGAGGAGATTGCCCGGCGCATCGGCGATCCTGCTGAAAGCCTGGCCCGTTTGCGTCAGCAAGCCCTGGGCTTTGCCGATCGCGACGCGCTCACCTTGCTGCTGCATGGCGATGCCGAGGCGGCGGTGTTACCAAGCCGTGCGGTGATTCCCCAGCTCAGCCGCGATACCCGCTTGCAGGCGCTGCTGCCTAACAGTGGTGCCCCTTTGTGGTGGGCGCTGCTGCAGCAAACGGCCCAGGGGGAAGCGCCGCCAGTGGAGTGGTTGCTGGATCCGCGCCGCTCTCCGCTGCTGGATCAATTGCTGCGCGCTGGGTTCACACCACCGCTGGAGAGGCCCTTGCTGGAGGCCGCCTTGGCGCGCCAACCCCACGCTGAGTTGTTGCTGCCAAACAATGAGGTGTTGCAGCGCTGCACCAGCCTGTTGCCCTTAGCCCCAGAGCCGGCGCCGCGGGGGTGAGGCCAGGCGCTGGTGGGTGTCGGCAAGCAGCTCAGGGATGGCCAGCTGATGGGGGCAGCGGGGCAGGCAGTCGCCGCACTCTTGGCAGGCCGCAGCGTTGATCTCTTCAAACCAATGGCCGGCCTGGCCGATCAAGCCGTAGCGCTCTTTGGCGAAGCTCTCCATGCCGTGGCCCACAGCCAGGTTGCGGAGCCGCAGCAGCTCAGGGATCGGCAGCTGTTGCGGGCAGGGCAGGCAGGCCCGGCATTGGCCGCAGGCCTCCGCCCCCAAGCGCTCGTGCCGTTGTTGGCTGAGGCGTTCTAAGGCCGCCAGCTCCTGCTCCGATAAGGGGCTGCCATCCAGCCCAGCCCAGTGCAGCTCAGCCGGTTCGGCGGCCCCCAGGGTGAGGGTGCTGATGCCGCGGGCCAGCAGAAACCGGTAAGCCAATGGCAGCGGCTCCAATGGAGCACAGGCTTGGCGCAGCAGCTCCGGTGGATCAAACAGCCGTCCGCCTTTATCCGCCGGCGAAATTGCCATCACCCCCATGCCGCTTGCCAGGGCCTCATCCGCCAGGGGTAGCCGCGCCGGATCAAATAAATGCAAATGCAAGCTGGCAAATCGGAAGCGGCCCGAGCGGATCGCTGCAGCAATTAGCCCATTGCTGCCGTGGGAGCTGAAGCCCACTTGATCGGCGAGCCCCTCCTCCAATACCCAGCTGATTAGCTCTTGGCCGGGGCCATTCAGGGCCCACTCGAGGTGCTCAGGCCGGTTGATGCCATGCACCGCAAGGTTGTCGAGCCGATCGATCCCCAGCTGCTCGAGGCTGCGGCGCACGTCGTCTTGGGCGCTGGCCAGGCTTTGGTTCGGAAGCACTTTGCTGGTGATTACCAGCTGCTCGCGGCTGAGCCCCAGGCGCCGGATCGCTTGCCCTAGATAGCGCTGAGCGGGCCCATAGGCCGGCGCGGTTTCGAGGTGGTTGATCCCAGCAGCGATCGCCGCCTCCACCACCGCCTCGAGTTGGCCGGGAGATTGCAGGGCCCGCATGGTGCCCAGGGTGAAGAGCGACACCGGCTTGCCCGATCCAAAGGGGCGCCGCTGCCCCTTAATCGAGCCCGTCGTCGTCATCGAGAGGGGGCTCAGGGTCGGGTTGGGCCAGCCCCTGTTGGCGGATCAGCTCGGCTGGGCTGAGGCCTTCGACAAAGCGATGGAAATCCTCCACCTCTTCAGCATCGGCTTCGGCATCCACCGGGATCGAGGCATCGCCCACCACCTCCTCCAACATCCAAAGGCTGCTGCCGGTGCGTAGGGCTAGGGCAATGGCATCGCTGGGCCGGCAATCGATGGCGTGCTCCTCGCCGTTCTCATCGCTGAGCTTCAACACCGCCAAAAAGGTGCTGTCTTCAATGGCGTGAATCACCACCTTGTTGAGCTCGAGGCCGCCAACGGCCAGCAGGGTGGCCATCAAGTCGTGGCTCAGGGGCCGCGGCGGCTCCTTGATGTGCAGCCCGGCCAGGATGTTTTGCGCTTGGGCTTGGTCGATCCAAATCGGCACCTGACGCCGCCCCGAGGGATCGCGCAACAACACGATCGGGCTACGGCTAGCGGCATCGAGGGCGATGCCTGCAACGCTCATCTCCACCATCTGGTGGTGCTGGCTGCTGCGACGATTATGGCCAGATCAGCCACGTGGTTACCGCTCAGTGTTCACCGGATTGGTCCAGGCCGTTGGCCGGCTGCAGTCGCTGCCGGATGCGGTGCGCGTCAGCTGGTCGCCGCAGCAATGGGCGGCTGAGGGCTTGGCTGTGGGCGACAGCATTGCCGTTGATGGGGTGTGCCTGACGGCGCGAAAGCTGTTGGAGCATGGCTTTGAAGCCGATGTCAGCCCCGAGACCTTGTCCCGCACCACCTTGGGGGAGCGGGCCCGCAGCGGCGCGGCCGTCAATCTTGAGCCGGCCCTGCGCTTGGCCGATCGCCTCGGCGGCCATCTCGTCAGTGGCCACATCGATGGCTTGGGTCGTGTGGAGTCGATCAGCCGTCAGGGCCATTCCTGGGATCTGCAGCTTGGTTGGCACGATCCCGGCTTGGGCCGCTACATCTGCGAGAAGGGCAGCGTGGCGGTCAATGGCATCAGCCTCACGGTGGCGTCATGCCATCCAGACGGCGCCCGTTTCAGCCTGGCTGTGATTCCCCACACCTGGGAGCAAACGACACTGCAGGACCTGCGCTGCGGTGATGCGGTCAATCTCGAAGCGGATTTGCTCGCCAAATATGTGGAACGTCTACTGCCTGGGTCGGCATCAGCTGATCTGACTCCCCAGTGGATGGCCGAGAATGGTTGGAATGTCTAGCTTTTGGGGGCGTCCCTCGCTCCCATGTTCAAATCATTCACGATCGCGGAGGGCATCCTGCTGATCGTTCTCGGCGTTCTGGCTTTGATCGCTCCCATCAAAGCCTCGTTCATCGTCACTGCTGTTCTGGGTGTTGTCTTCCTGGTGGGAGGCATCATCGGCTGGATCAACAACCTCAGCCGTAGCCGCGGCATGAAGGGTTGGCTCGTGTTTTGGCGTCTGGTCGTCTCCACCCTGTTCCTGGTGGCTGGCTGGACCATCCTTGATCAGTTCTCAACCGGAGCCATCGATGCGGCCGCTCAGGTGGCCACCCTCAGCCTGGCTGTGGGCATCGTCTTTTTGGTCGAAGGCATCGTCGCCATCATTGCCTCACTGGGTCACCAGGAGGTGGAAGGCTGGCGCTGGGGTTTGGCCAACGGAATCATCACCTTGATCCTGGGCTTGATCATCCTGTCGATGAAGGCCTTTGGTCTGCTTTCGGTGCTGGGAATCCTGGTGGGGATCAGCTTCATCTTCTCGGGGATTGATCTGATCGCTTTTGCCAGCAGCTTCCACGGCCCCGACGACAACGATGGCCCTCAGGCCTCAGCTGCCTGATCCTCCGGTTCATCGTCTAAAGCTGCGTCGTCCACGACGAGATCGTCGGGCAGGCGCAGCCAAATGGTGCCGGTTTCCTCGTGCAGCTCGATCTTGCACTCCTGGCCCGGCACCAATCCCAATTTGCGGGTGTACACGTTGCCCACCAAGAGGTTGCCGTTGCCGTGCACCCGGGTGCGGTACTCCGCTTGCCGGCCGCGGCTGCCATTGCTCTCTTTGCCTGGGAACGTAAAGCCTTTGGCTTCCACCAAGGCCCGCAGAAACGCTTTTTTCAGCACGCGGCCGCTGTTGCCGGTGTAGCCGCAGGCGCGCGCGATTTGATCAGGCGCACGATCACTGAGCTCACCGGCTCGCTTCAGCAGGGCATCACCCACCAGCGGCTGCGTGCTCTCCATGATCGGATCGGCGGCGAGATCGCCATTCTGCCGCTTGCTGCCTAAAGCAGATAGAGCAGGCCGAATAACACCACCCAGATCACATCCACAAAGTGCCAATACAACTCGGCCGCAGCGATGCCGAAGTGGTCGGAGGGGGTGAAGCGCCCAGGCTCTCTGGCTTGGAACCAAACGATCAGGATCATCAGGGCCCCCAGGGTCACGTGCAGGCCGTGAAACCCAGTCAGGGCATAGAAGGTGCTGGCGTAGAGGTTGTCGGTGAGGCCAAAGGGCAGTTCGAAGTACTCCACCATTTGCCCGCCGAGGAAGCTCAGTCCCATCACGGCCGTAAGCAAGAGCCAGCCGCGGCAGGCGCCCATGGCACCGCGCATCAGCTCTTTGCTGGCGCGGTGAAAGGTGAAGCTGCTGGCGATCAAAATCGATGTGTTGATCACCGGCAGAACCAGCTCGAGCTCATAGATCGCCCCGGGCGGTAGGGGATTCACGGCCCGGTAGGTGAGATAAGCGGCAAAGAAGCCGGCGAAGGTCATGCCATCGGCCACCAAAAAGGTGGCCAGCCCAAACATGCGCAGATCGGGGTGCTCGCCATGGCCATGGCCGTGGCTCTCGTGGTCGTCCTGCTGCTGCAGATCGCTATCAACCGGAGTGGTGGTGGTCATGGCTGCTGCCTCCAAAGGTCTTGGCCTCGGGCCTGGTTCACATCGATGCGTCCCTCGCTGCTGCCGTAGCCATAGGGCTCTTTCACTAGCGGCGCGGCACCAACCCAGTTCTCCACCGGTGGGGGCGAACTGGTGAGCCACTCCGGTGTCAGGGCGCGCCAGGGGTTGGGTCCAGCGGCTGGCCCCTGCAGCAGGCTCATCACCACGTTGATCAGGAAAGGCAGGGTGCTGATGGCCATCAGCAGGGCACCCACGCTGCTGATCTGGTTGATCAAGGTGAATTGCGGGTCGTATTCCGCTACCCGGCGCGGCATGCCATTGAGGCCGAGCCAGTGCTGAGGGGCAAAGCAAAGGTTGAAGCCAATGAAGGTGAGGGCCAGATGCAGCCGGCCCAGGTCTTCATTGAGCATGCGGCCACTGAATTTGGGGAACCAGTGATAGATCGAGGCAAAGATCACGAACACCGTGCCGCCGTAGACGATGTAGTGGAAGTGGCCCACAACGAAGTAGGTGTCGTGCACATGCACGTCGAAGGGCACCTGGGCCAGGGCCACGCCAGTGATGCCGCCAAACACGAATTGCAGGATGAAGGCGCAGGAAAACAACATGGCGCTATTGAGCGCGAGTCGCCCCTGCCAGAGAGTCGCAATCCAGTTGAAAAATTTGATGCCTGTGGGAACGGCAATGAAGGCCGTGGCAATGGTGAAAAACAACCGCATCCAGGGCGGGGTGCCACTGGTGAACATGTGGTGGGCCCACACCACCAGACCCAGGATCACAATCGCCATGATCGAGTACACCATCGTCACGTAGCCGAACAGCGGCTTGCGTGCGTGCACCGGCAGGATTTCGCTCACCAGGCCAAAGGCCGGCAGCACCATGATGTACACCGCCGGGTGCGAATAGAACCAAAACAGGTGCTGATAGAC
>JAAXIH010000096.1 GCA_012270465.1 Synechococcus sp. | reverse complement strand
AAGCGCGCGCACACGGTGGCGGTGGCCACGCCGTGCTGACCAGCGCCGGTTTCGGCAATGATCCGCTTTTTGCCCATGCGCAGGGCCAGCAGCGCTTGGCCAAGGGCGTTGTTGATCTTGTGGGCGCCGGTGTGGTTGAGGTCCTCGCGCTTGAGCCAAATGCGCGGGCCGCCCTCGGCGCGGCGGTAGTGCTCGCTGAGGCGCTCGGCTTCATAAAGGGGGCTGGGACGGCCCACGTAATCGCGTAGCAGCGCGTTGAGGCGATCAGTGAAGGCCTTGTCTTGCCAGGCTTCAGCGGCGGCGGCTTCCAGCTCAGCCAGCGCTGGCATCAAGGTTTCAGGCACGTATTGACCGCCGAAACGACCAAAGCGGCCCAGGCCATCGGGGCGTGCGGCTTCATCCAGGGCCGCGGAGTTGGGCAGCGTGCTGGTCACCGGCGCAATCAAGCTGCAGCCAGCCTAGGGAGCCGGTGGGGCCAAGGGAGGCCAGCCGTAGGGCTCAAGAATTTGGATGCGGCCTTTCTCACTGCGGCAGCGGTTGGCACTGGCGTCAGCCAGGTTGAGGCCCACTTCGGCGCACGTTTCTTGGCTATGGGGATCGCTGAAGCGCACCTCCAGCATCTGCACATTCAGTGGTGGTGAGGCGTCCAAGGCCGCGGCGGAGCCAGTTGTGCTCAGCTAAGCGCTTGGCCCCTCAGGAGCAAGGGGTCTTGGGTCGCCGGCAGGCGATCACCCGGTGCCTGGGGTCGCAGGCCGCGATCTGCAACGCCTCAAAACCAGCAGCCGTTAGGGCCTTGGGCATGTCGAGGGCGAAGTACTGCTCGATGTAGGGCTCGGTGCTCTTCAGCAAGGTGGCCACAGCCGCAGGCAAGCGCTGCAGCACCGCTGAGCTGGGGTCTTGATCCACCATCAACAGCACCCCGCCGGGGCGCAGCAGCCGGGCCGCTTCGCTCAGCACCGCTGCAGTGGCCGTTTGCGGCAACTCATGGCACACGAATTGCAGGCTGATCAGATCCAGGCTCATGGACTCCAGCCCGGTGGCCTCGGCAGCGCCATGGCGCCATTGGCTCACCAGCCTTTGCTGATCGCGCACCCGCGCCACCGCCAACATCTCAGCGGAGAGATCGAGACCCATCACCTCCGGTTGGGCCACACCTTGCGCCTCGGCGCGGCCATTGAGCCACTGGGCCAGCGCTTGGGTGCTGACACCCACGGAACAGCCGATGTCCAGCACCCGCTCAATCGGTTGATCCAGTAGCGGCTCGGCGCAGCGGTGGATCGCTTCACGCAGCCGAGCTTGCGCTTGCTGCGGGCTGAGTTGTTCATCGGGCCACACCCGCAGCGCCATGGCATCGGTGGCCTGCTCGGCTTCAGCGGCGGCTTGCCAGCAGAGATTGCCCTGCTCGTAGGCATGGAAGCGAACCCGGTAGTACTCCGGAATGCTCAGATCAGCCGTGCGGCTGTGCTCGAGCAGCGGTTCAGCGGCTTGTTGCAGCTGCTGGCGGCGCGCACGCCAGGGAATGCCATTGCGCTCGGCGGTGCGAATGATCAGTTGGCGCGCTTGAAAGAACAGCGGACGCCGCAGCAAGCCAATGCTGATCAGCGACTCGATCACACGGCCGAGTCCGCGGCTGGAGTCCGCCCACTGGGGCGCCTGGGAGGCGGTGTTCATCGACAATGCAGGGGATTGCGGGAGGTCCATGCCCAAAGGGGGCTGGCAGGAATTCAGCAGCGAGGCCAGTTTGCAGCGCCCAGCGGCTGCGGCCTCTGAGCCCGCGCCCAAGGCCCAGCAGGCGGTGCGGGTGCAGCCCACCCGGGGCGGCAAGGGCGGCAAGACCGTGACGGTGATCCGCGGCTTGGAGCTCGATGCGGCTGGCTTCAAGGCACTGCTCAAAAAGCTCAAGACCCGCATCGGCAGCGGCGGCACGGTCAAGGCGGATGTGATTGAGCTGCAGGGTGATCAGGTGGATGTGGCGCTGGAGTTGCTTGCCAGTGAGGGGTATCGCCCGAAGCGGGCCGGCGGCTAGGGGACAATGGGCCCCCACTTCAACCCGTGGTCATGACCGCAACCACCCCCAAGGCCACCAACATCGTTTGGCATGAAGCCTCGGTGGACCGTCAGGCCCGGGCCAGCAAGCGCGGTCACAGCAGCTCCATCCTCTGGTTCACCGGCCTGTCGGGATCGGGCAAAAGCACCTTGGCCAACGCGGTGAACGCGGCCCTGTTTGAGCGTGGCCTCGCCACCTACGTGCTCGATGGCGACAACATCCGCCACGGCCTCTGCAAAGACCTGGGCTTCTCCGATGC
>JAAXIH010000217.1 GCA_012270465.1 Synechococcus sp. | reverse complement strand
ACCGAGATGCGCTTCACCTGCCAGCGGCTGCCCTCAACGATGGAGGTGTAGTGGCCCCAAGGCCGGTAGATGCGGCGGTGGGCTTTGCCTTCTGAGCTGCCATCGGCCTCCAGCTGTTGAACGATGGCTTTGACGTTTTGCGCCTGGCTGCGCTCAGCGATCAACACCGCGTCGTCGGTTTCCACCACCACCAGGTTTTCAACGCCGAGGCCCACCACCAGGCGGTGCTCACTGCGCAGATAACAGTTGCGGCTGCCTTCGGCGATCACGCGGCCGCGCAAGACATTGCCGTTCTCGTCTTGATCAGCCGTTTCCCACAGGGCACTCCAACTGCCCACATCACTCCAACCGGCATCGAGCGGCAACACCGACCCCAGCGGCGTGCGCTCCATCACAGCCACATCAAGGGCCACCGATGGGCATTGGGCAAAGGCTTCGCGCTCCAGCCGCAGGAACTGCAGATCGGGGGTGTCGTGCTCCAGGGCCGAGCGGCAGCAGCTCACCAATTCAGGAGCCAAACGCTCGAGCTCAGCGAGCATGGCGCTAGCGCGGAACAGGAACATGCCGCTGTTCCAGGTGAAGCGGCCACTGGCCAAAAACTGCTCGGCGGTGGCGCGATCGGGCTTCTCCACAAAGCGGGCAATCGGCACCGGCGAGGCGGCATTGAGGGCCTCCGCCGATTCGATGTAGCCATAGCCCGTCTCGGGGGCCGTGGGCACGATGCCGAAGGTCACCAAGCGGCCTGCTTCCGCCGCCGGAATGCCCGCTTCCACCGTGGCGCGGAACTTCTCGGGTTCACGGATGACGTGATCGGCCGCCAGCACCAGCAGCAATGGATCCTCACCGCGAGCGGTGGCGCGCAATGCCGCCACACACACCGCCGGAGCGGTGTTGCGGCCCATCGGTTCTAAAAGGATTGACTCCGGCTCCACCCCGAGCTGGCGCATCTGCTCGGCCACGATGAAGCGGTGGTCTTCGTTGCAGATCAAGATCGGCGAGCCCAGCCCCGGCAAGCCATTCAGGCGCCGTTGGGTGAGTTGCAGCAGGGTGTCTTCGGCGTTATGGGCCAAGGCCCAATACTGCTTGGGGTAACTGGCCCGCGATAACGGCCAGAGGCGGGTGCCCGTGCCGCCACAGAGGATCACCGGCAGCAATGCAGAGGCCTTGGGCATGGACCTAGCCAAACGGGGGCGCTCAGTATCGCTCGGGGTTCGGCAGGCGCCAGGTGGATTCCACACCGGAGGCCGCTAACTCCTGGCCGCGCTGCTGCAACGCCTCCAAGGGCACGCGCCAGAGGAGGTAGATCCCAGCAGCACCGAGTTGCTCATGGGGCATGTCTTGCCAATGGGGCAGCTCAGCGGTGGTGGCATCGATCACCACCAACACCGTGCCCGGAGCCTGGGGCGGCAACTGCTCGGCTAGATCCAGCAGGCCACTGGGAGGCCGGCCCGCATACAGCACCACTTTGCGGCTGTAGTAGTGCAGCGAAGGCTTATTCACCCCCACCATGGCCAGCTGCTCGCCGGGCCGCGCCTGCAGACGCACCTGCTCAGCCAGCTGGCGCACGGGCTGCTGACGCCGCTGGTCCACCAATTCACCGGTGGGGACCAAAGCCAACACCTGCCAAGCCACCAAGGGAAGTTGCAAAGCCAAGAGCCAACTGCCGGGCCAGCGCCCGCCGCGGCGCAGTAGCAACGCCGCACCAGCCACTGCAGCTAAGGCAAACAACCCGCCACTGATCACCAGAACACCTGAGGCCTCCAGGGCCGGGCCGAGGCCTGGGATCTCCGGTGAATCGATCTGAACCACCAATGGCGCTGCGATCCAAAACGCCGCCGCCATCACCGCCGCCATCAGCACCGAGGCCCACCTGGCCCAGGTGAGCCAGTGGCCCGGAGCATCGGCCAGGGCAATCAATAGGGCCGCCGCAGGCAGAGCCGGCAGCATGTAGCTGGGCAACTTGGTGGCTGATACCGAGAAGAACAGCACCACAAACAGCAGCCAGGCCAGGGCAAAGCGCGGCAGGCTCTGCTCTGGTTTCAACGGCCGCCTCCACCAGCAACCCTTGAGCTGGCTGGCAACGCCCAGCAGCAGCAAGGGCGTGAACGGCACACTCGCAATCACCATCACCGGGGCGTAAAACCACCAGGGCCCGGCGTGGTTGTTCACCACCGCGGTGTAGCGCTGCAGGTTGTGGTAGCCGAAAAAGCTGTCCCAGAAGGGCTGCCCTTCCACCAGCAGCTCCAGCACGTACCAAGGCAGGGCCACTAGCACCGCCAGGGCCATGCCCGGCAGCAGGCGAACCGC
>JAAXIH010000071.1 GCA_012270465.1 Synechococcus sp. | reverse complement strand
GCGGGTTACATCAAAACCATTCACGTTCAGCCCAATGAGTATGTGAAAGAGGGGCAGCTGATCTACGAAATTGAGCCCCAGCCTTTGCAGCTGATTGTTGACACCAAAAAAAATCAGCTGGATGCCAGCCAGGCGCGTTTGGCCAGCATGGAGCAGGAGCTCAGCAAGGCTCGCGATGAGCTGAAGAACAACGAGGCCGCGCGCTGGATCGTCAGCCTCAATCAAAAGCGTTATGCCTATCTGCTCAGCAAGCAGGTGGTGGCGCTGGAAAAGGAGCAGGAACTGCAAGCCTCAACCCTGGAAGCCGATGCCCAAGTGGCACGGGCCCAAGCAGAGATCACACGGCTGGAAAAACGCATCGAGGAACAACAGGCGCGCATCAAAGCTCACCGCAGCGAGCTGGGCTCAGCCACCACCGACCTCAACTACACGCGCTACTACGCGCCGATGGATAGCTACATCAGCAACAGCTTCAGCATTCGCGTTGGCCAATACGTCAAACCAGGCCAAGCGTTGTTTCAGCTGGTTGATAACGGCCAGTGGTGGGTGGATGCCAATTTCAAAGAAGACCAAATACGCCGCATCCGCCCCGGCATGAACGCCGGCATCAAGCTCGACATGTACCCGGGCCACCGTTTCACCGGGAAAGTGATCAACATCTCGGCCGGCAGTGGCGCGTACTACTCGCTGTTGCCACCACAAAACGCCACGGGCAACTGGGTGAAGGTGCCGCAGCGTTTTCCGGTGCGCATTCAGCTGGAGCAAAACGACAAGCGCCCGCTCAGGGCTGGTGCCACCGCCTACGCGACGGTGAACACCTTCTGAGCCAACTCAGGCCAGGCCGGTGAAGTCGGTGAGTGCAAAGGCACCATCACCGCCGATGACCTGATCAAACCCAGGAGCGCGATCGGCCACCTGCTGGGCTGTGGCTTGACCCATCAGCACATCACTGGCTGCGCCGATCAAGCTCTGATCACCACTGGCGTCATTGGAGAGGGCCCAGAACATCATTCCGCCCAGCCCAGCTTCTTCCACATAACTGGCCTTGCCCGCGATGGTGGCGGTGGTTTCCATCGAACTCCAGATCAAGGCATCGGCGTTGTAGGCATAGGCCGCTTTGGCCTCGTCATCCCAGAGCAGGGTGTAGCTGCCGTCTTGAACGCCCGTGAGGATGTCTTTGTAGTCGTAGTTGCCGGCTTCAAAGGATCCACTGGCGCTTCTAGCGGCCCCGGTTTCGCCATAGCCGTAGTCATCACCAGCGGCCACATCACCCCAAGCGCGGGTGTAGGCCGGAGCGCCTAAGACCACCTTGCTGCGATCGATCCCCGCTTGATCAAATTGATCAATGGCCGTCAGCACGTCATAGCCGCCGGCATCGCCGGTCATCGCGGCCTGGTGCCCGGTGCTCGACTCCCAGCCGCCGTGGAAGTCGTAGGCCATCACGTTGTAGAAATCGACGTAGGGATCGATTCCCGCCAAGTTGAGGTTGGCCAGCTTGTCGGCGCCGCCAGCGGTGGCGATGGAGATCTCGTAGTTCTGGCCGTTGCTTTGCTCCAGCCCGTCGAGCTTCTGGCGCAGCAACTGCAGGGTGGCCTCAAAGTTGGCGCCGTCATCAGCGCTGACGGCATTGCCAGCTGCACCGCCACCACCGGGATATTCCCAATCGAAATCAACGGTGGTGATGAAGCTGTATTGCTCCAGCGTGTCGATCACGTTGCTGGTGAAGGCCTCCCGGCCAGCGGCATCGCCTAGCGCCAGGCTGAATTCATCGGAGAGCGTCCAACCACCGAGGGCGATGCCCAGGTTCAACTCGGGGTTGAGCTCTTTGAGCAACTCGAGTTGGCGCAGGTTGCCGGCCAAGGCACCAGGGGTATTCCAATCCATCGGCACCGCCTGCACGGAGACGGCACCATCAGCTGCAGTGGTGACCGTGAAATCACCACTCGAGCCATAGCCCTCACGGCGTGAAGCCTCCAACCCAGCCCACTCAGCCGCTGAGAAGGTGCGGCTCACCTGCTCATCGCTGCTGAATCGCTTCTCGGTGGCGGCATAGGAGTCAAACAGGGTCACATCCCCATTGGCTTTGACGTCAAAGAAGCTGTAGTTGAGGTGGGTGAGATCAGCGGCTTGCACATCGGCAACGGTGAAGTCGCGCGAATAGATGCCCCACTCCTCGAAATAGCCGACCACTCGCATGCCATCGCTCGCGGCGGGTTGATCGGGCTCAATCGTGGGCATCTGCTCGAGAGGCACCTCCAGGGGCTCTTCCGGCACTGGTGTCTGGGCTGGCTCCTCAATCACTTCTGCACTGGACTCAGCAGCAGGCTCTGGTGTGGGCCCAGGTGCGGAGTCTGCGATGGGCTCATTGACCGGCTCCGGCGTTGGCTCTTCAGCAGGCGCTTCTGCCAATTCAGCACTCACCAAACTGCTGCTTGAAAAGAGCTCTTCACTGCTGCGGCCAGCCAGATCACCACTGGCTTGGAAGTAGGAACTCACCGATGCGCCAGCGGCCAACGGCTGATCGGCAGCCCAGCTCGCCGCTGAAACAGTGACCGCATAACTCCCATCCGCCAAGAGCTCCTGCTCCAGGGTGAGATTGCTGGTTTGTTTGAGCGGATCGGCGCTGATGAAGCTGGCGCTCCAACCGGCAGGCCAAGCCACGCTGCTGGTGTTGGTCAGCTCAAGTGTTCCGCTGTAGGTGCCGCTCCAGCTATCGCCAAGGCTCACCTGCAATCCGAACCCTGGATCCGTGCTGTCCAGCGCATCGGCAGCTGGCTCGCTGGTGACCTCATCGGCGACTTCAGCGGGGGCTTGATCCACCACTGCCTCGATGGGCTCAGGCTCAACCGGCTCAGCAGGCTGAGGCGACACCACAGGCTCGACAACCTCCTGTGAATCACCGGCAGGCTCTGAATCCGCAACAGCCATTGCTGCGTTGGGGTCAACGGCAAAGAAGAGCTCACTGGTGAGCTCACCGGCATTGGGCAGGCCAACGCTGCTGGCGTTGAAATCAATGCTGAGGCTGCCACCCGCCGCAATGCTGTTGTTCCAGCTCGCCGGGGTGAGGCTCACCTCATACAGGCCTGGCTCCAGCTCAACAACGGCAACATCCCCAGCCCAACTCTGGAAATCCTGATGCCGGGTGAGGAAGCTGACCGACCAATCCTCAATGGCCTCGTCACCACCATTGGCAATGGTGAGCGTGCCGCCCATGCCGCCCCAATACAACGACCCACTCACCGAGAGCATCAACGCCTCAGAGGGCTGAGCCATGCCCGCCATCGCGTCGTGATCACCCATCGCATGGTCGTGACCATGACTGGAGTGATCCATCTCGGTGATCACCACCTCAGGCGCGGCTTGAACAGGCTCACCACTGCGCACCTGCAGACCATCGGTGCTTTCTCCCGCAGGGGCAGGTGGGGTGAAGAGCTCCTGGCGGCTAACCAAACTCACCGCATCTTGCGAGAAGCCAAAAGGCTCCTCGAGGTTGTCTTCCATCACCTGGTCGTGATGGAACTCGAGATTGGCCGCCACCAAATCGGTGCGCTGCACGCCCACCAACAGCAGGCTCTGGCCGCTGGGCTCGGTGCTAATCAGCAGGCCTTCGCTGGTGTCTTCAACACTGAGCCGCTCACGGGTGCCCAGATAGAGGAAGTTGAGTTTCTGGGTTTGCGGGTCAAAGTTCTCTACCCGCTCCTGAACGCCATATTCATGGGAGCGCAGATAGACGGTGTCTGAATCGCGCGAGCCGAGATCCTGCTCCCAGGAGAGCACCGCACCGATGTCTTGGCGCAGGTGTTCATTGCCCACAGGAATGAAATTGGCTTCCGTTAGATCCGCCCAGCGCACCCCCTCGAGAACGATGTAATTGCTGGTGCTCCAAGGGCTGGTGATGATCGCCGTGCCATCAGCCTGTTGGCCCAGGATCAGGCCATGAACGGAGATATCGCCAAAATTCAGTTGATCACCGCGGCTGGGGTTGAAATCAGAAATCGTGACAACCCCACCGGTGAGATTGATGTCAAAAACTTGTGCTTGGCTATCGGCCATAAGAGGAGCCTTCAAGGCGCTTACCCCGCACAGCCTGCGCCGCTAGCGCATCGCTCAGAACCCTTCAAATGAAGGGTTTTCAGATGGCTTTGGTCATATCCCAGCCATCACACAGATCGCTCTCAGCCAACACTCAGATCGGCGGAATTAATCCACCAAATGACGGCGAACACCTTCGGCAGCAGCAGCGGTGCGATCACGCACATGCAGCTTGCCGATAATCGCCTGCACGTGGCCGCGCGCGGTTGATTCAGCGATGTGCAGCTGCCGGCCAATCTCGCGATTGGTGAAGCCTTCACAGACCAATTCCAAAACGCTGTGCTCACGGCTGCTGAGATCTTGGGCCGTGCGCGCCTGGCCATCGCGCAGCACATGGCTGGCCACCGGCCCGGCGTAGCGCAAGCCCTGCATCAACGCCTCCAAAGCCGAGACAAGCACCGAGACCTGCAAGCCGCGCTGGGTCAGCAACGCATCGGTTGGGCCTTGCCAGGCCCGCCGCACCGTGGCGACATCCAACGATTCCAAGGTGAGCACGGTGGCCATGGCACCGGCTGCGGGTGCATGGGCTTTGAGTTGGCTCACCAGCTCCAAACCAGAGCCGTCATCGAGATGCTCACTGACAAACGCCAACACCGGCTGGGCACCATCCGGCAGCAACGCCAACGCCTCAGCCGGTTTGGTGCAAATGCCAAGGAGTTGGCCTGGATGGCTGGCACTTGCCCAGGCAAAGCTGGTGGCCATCGCAATCGCAAAGGGGCGATTGCTGGTGCACACCACAATGCGGTGATCCATGGCCAGGGCTTGCAGATCCCGGGTTAACGCCTGAATCTCAGCATCGACGCGGAACTGCATGGTTTGCCTGATCAGCCAGCGGCCATCGCATCAATCCGCTCGGCCATCTGTTGATCAAGGCTGGAGATGCCGCCCAAGTCATGGGTGACCAGATCAATGCTGACCCGGTTCCAAACGTTGCTCCATTCCGGGTGATGCCCCATGGCTTCGGCCAGCAGCGCCACCCTCGCCATGAAGCCAAAGGCCTCGGAAAAATCAGCAAATTGCAGATCCCGGTGCAACTTGCCCTGCTGCACCGACCAGTGAGGCCGTTGCGCCAGCAGGGCATCGCACTCGGTTGCGCTGAGCAAATGGGCGGCCATCAAGCCAATGCAGCTTTAGGCCGGTTCTAGCCAGCCCTTAAAAACCAAGCCCACCAAACGGACCCTGGCCCTGGGCCACAGGACATCCCACCTGGGAACCCAACAGGGCGCCCAGCGGAATCGCCCAAGCGCGGCCGTCATCGCGTGAGGCGGCATAGCCCAAGCCACCGCCAGCCAGCCCACCGATCAAGCGGCCGATATTGCAGCGCCGTTGCGCCGCCTGAGGATCAAGAACTTGCCCACTCCGGGCGACCCGGCGCAGCGGAGCTCGGCGCACCGGCAGTTGGGCCGCGGTGCCATAGCCATCGGGGTAATCACGCACCACTGGCATCTCTTCGAGGGCGGCGCGGCGGTTCTGCCAATGGTGATTGGGGTGAGCCTCAGCAGCGGCAAACAGCGAGCTGCTGGCGAGCAAGCTCAGGGTTCCCGCACAGGGGACAGCAAAGCGAAGCAAGCGCATGGCTGTGATGAAACGCAGGACTACTGTTCGCCAAACGTGCGTCTGAGCTGCATCCCCTCAGCGCTTGATGTGCAGGGGAATGCGTCTGCTGTCACATCACTGTCACATCTCGCCCCATGGCCCGCATTGCACTGCTTGGAACTGGCCTGCTGGGGGCTGCCATCGGCCGCAGGCTGCTGGAGCAGGGCCACAGCTTGAAGGTGTGGAATCGCACCCCAGAGAAATGCCAAACCCTGCTGGAGGCCGGAGCCCAAGCCATCAGCGCGCTGCCTGATGGGGCCAAGGGTTGCGACACGGTGATCAGCGTGTTGCGCGATGGCCCAGCTAGCGCCGAGGTGTTGCAGGAGCTGGGCAATCTCCAGGGCAGCTGCGTGATGGGCATGGGCACGCTGGCCATTGCCGAAAGCCAGGCGCTTGAGCAGCAGATCACCGCTCAAAACGGCACCTACCTGGAGGCCCCGGTGTTGGGCAGCCGGCCGGAGGCCCTGAAGGGCAGCTTGCTGGTGATGGCAGGCGGGAGCGCTGAGCTATTTGAGCGCCAACGGCCGATCTTGGAAACGCTGTCGGCCGAACCACGGCTGATGGGTCCTGTGGGCAGTGGCATGGCCAGCAAGTTGGCCCTCAATCAATTGATCGCCAGCCTCACCCATGGGTTTTCGCTGGCCCTGCGCTTGGTGCAGGCCCAAGGCGTTGCCGTGGCGGATTTCATGGAGGTGCTGCGGCCATCAGCGGTGTACGCCCCCACCTACGACAAAAAACTGGAGCGGATGCTGGATCAGCACTACGACAACCCCAACTTCAGTACGGCGCTGTTGCGCAAAGACCTGGGCCTGTTCCTGCAAGCCAGCCAGCAGGCCGGCCTGAATGCCTCAGGACTGCAAGGAATTCTGGAGCTGTTGCAGCAAGCCCAAGGCGATGCGATCGATGGGCTGGATTACTGCGCCCTGCATGAGCTCACCCAGGCTCAACACTGAGCAAACGCTCGACTTTCTCTTCCAGATAACGCAGGAAGGGAGCGGCACTGAGCGGCTCTCCGCTGACTTGCTGCACCAATTGTTCGCCATTCACCGAGCGGCCCAAAGGCCAGACCCGCGCGGCTAACCACTGGCGCAGCTGCTGCTCTTGGCCTGCGGCAATCAACTCAGGCAGCGATCCCAGATCCCGTTGCATGGCTTCGCTGAGCTGGGCGCTGATCAGATGACCCAGCGCGTAGGAGGGGAAATAACCAAACAGGCCTTCCGCCCAATGGATGTCTTGCAGGCAGCCATTGCTATCGCTGTCGGGGCGTTGACCGAGCAGCTCGGCAAAACGCTGATTCCAACGCTCCGGCAGCTCCGCCACCGGCAGCCCCTGCTCCAACAACGCCAACTCCAGCTCGTAGCGCAGCACGATGTGCAGCCCATAGCTGAGTTCATCGGCTTCCACGCGGATCAAGCCGGGCTGCAAGGGGTTGAGCGCTTTCCAGAAATGCTCGGGCCCGCCCCAAGGATCGGAGCCAAGGCCAAGGCAGAAGCGCGAATGCCAGCGGCGGGCGAAGGCTTCACTGCGCGCCACACGGCACTCCCAAAAGAGCGATTGGGATTCATGCACTCCCATCGAGGTGGCATCACCCAACGGCCACGGGAACGCATGGGGCTGATCGTGCGGCAGGCCCTGCTCATAGAGCGAATGGCCCCATTCATGGGCCGTGGCCAAAAAGCAGGAGAAGGGTTGGCCGGCCACCACGCGCGTGGTGATGCGGTAGTCCTGCGGACCCAGGGTGCAGGAGAAGGGATGGGCTGAGCGGGAGCGCTGGCAGCGCTGGTTGTCGTAACCCCAGCTCTCAAGCAGATCAATGCTGAGCTGCTCCTGCAGCGATTCCGGCAACTCCGCAGCCGCCCCATCAGCGGCAGGCACTCGCGCTAGCAATGCCGGCAAGCGCTGCCGCAATGGATCAAACAGCACCTCAAGCCGCTGCTTGCTGATATCGGGTTCAAACGGTTGCGCCAGGATTTCCCAGGGGCTGCGCTCAACCGGTTCAGCCGCCTTCAGCTGGGTGGCCTGCTCGAGCCGCAATTGGATGATCTGCTCGAGAGCTGGAGCAAACAGGCTGAAGTCGTTGAGCCGCCTGGCCTCCTGCCAAACGGCATTGCCATGGGACTGGGCGCGCACCAACGCAGCGACAAGCTCCTTGTCTTGGCAGCGGTTGCGCTCCAGCTGCAGGCGCAGCAACGCCAGGTTGCGCTGATGGGCTGCATCAGCGCCGGCCTGACTGGCGCCCGTGGCTTCCGCTTCTGCGGCCTCCAAGAGATCGCCGTATTCCTGGCAGCTCTGACGCTGGTGCGATTGGGCCGCCAGCAGGGCCAATTGATCACCGCGCCAGCTGGCAGCCGCCGCTGGCATCACGGTGTTTTGATCGAAATAGAGCGCGCTGCTGATCGAATTCAGCAGGCGCGTTTGCTGCAAGTAGCTCCTGAGCTGCTCGGCTGCAGGACCGCTTGTCATGCCATCAGGCCTCAGGGCGGGCTTCGGCAAAGATCTTGGCAAGAATCTCGCCAGCACCTTGGCTGCGCAGCAATTCAGCCAGGCGGTTGCCCAAGTCCTCAGCCTGATCTTGGGGAGCGCGCAGCTCGTCGCGAATCAGCTGCTTGCCATCAAGGCTGGCCACCATGCCGGTGAGCACCAGCTCGTCGCCTTCAAAGCGGCTGTTCACGCCGATCGGCACCTGACAACCACCCTCCAAGGTGCGCAGGAAGGCGCGTTCAGCCAAACAACGCAGGGCTGTGGGGCGGTGCTCCAGCACCTTGATTTGCTCCAGCACGGCCGCATCACCATCACGGCATTCGATGCCCAAGGCGCCTTGGCCCACGGCATGCAGTGAGATCGAAGGATCAATCAGCTCATGGATGCGATCACCCAGGCCAAGGCGGCCCAAACCTGCGGCAGCCAGGATCAAACAATCGAACTGACCGGAATCGAGCTTCTCGAGGCGGGTGATCACATTGCCGCGCACATCTTTAAAGGTGAGGTGCGGGTAGTGGTGGCGCAGCTGGGCCAAACGGCGCAGGGAGCTGGTGCCCACCACGGCTCCTTCCGGCAGGGTCGCCAGGGTGAGGTCTTTGTTTTTGGCATGCATCACCAGGGCATCCGCGGGATCTTCCCGCTCGGTGACGCAGCCGAGCATCAGCCCTTCCGGCAGGTTGGTGGGCAGGTCTTTGAGGCTGTGAACAGCGATGTCCGCCCGGTCCACCAGCATTTGAGCTTCTAGCTCTTTGGTGAACAGGCCCTTGTCGCCAATCTTGGCCAGGGCCACATCGAGGATCTTGTCGCCCTGGGTGGCCATCGCCTCGATGCTGATCTCCAGACCGGGGTGAGCCTTGGCGAGCTCATCACGCACCCACTCGGTCTGAACCATCGCCAATTGGCTGCGGCGAGAGGCAATACGCAAAGAAGAGGCCGTCATGCAGGGGAAACAGGGCGCTGCAGCAGCCCTCGAGCGCCCTCCACCCTACGCAGCAGGCCCTTGGATCCAGGCCCAAAACAGCCCCAGCGTCGATACGCTTTGCAACAGTTGTTGCATCCGCCATGCCTGGCCCGGTGGTTCAAGGGGTTCAGTCCACCCCGGCTCGGGCTGCAGCGCAGGCGGCTGCGCCCCTGCAAGCACCGATTCCTTTGCTGGCAGAAGGCACGATCAAGTTGGTGCTGATGAGCAGTGGCACCGTGCTGATTGCCAGGCTGCGGCACACCAGCGACCGCGACGGCCAACCAGCGTTTCAACTGCTGCGCCCACGTGTGGTGCAAGAACAGGAAGGCAGCTGGACGCTGCAACCGTTCTTGGATCAGCTCACCCCGCAGCAGGATCTGGTGGTGTTTAAAAGTGCTGTGGCCTCATTGCTTGAGCCAGCACCAGCGCTGCTCTCTCAATACGGCGAAGAGAGCAAACAGGAAGTGCCCCAAGCCGCTTCGCCGTTGGAGCGGCTCAAACAGGCTTTCCAAGACTTCACCGACAGCCTTGATGGCGGCCAGCCGCCTGTGGCCTAAGCCGCAAAGAAATCCAACGGCAATGGGCCCCAGGTGTCTTCCGCATCCGGGTTGCTGGGCGCCTGTCCGCTGATCAAGATTCCCAAGCCCAAGCCCGATTCGGCGCGCACCATGGCTGTGCCGTTGCGTTGATTGCCTTTGAGAAAAACTCCGCCTTCGGGCAATGGTTCCCCACCAAGGCTCAAAGCATCCCAACCCATGGCGGCCTCGAGCTGGCGCAACGCGGCAATGGCGTCTTCAGCGCTGGCGGCCATCACACCAACGGTGAACCACTCACAGGCGCTGAGGCGATCACGCAATTGCGCATGCAGCGATTGGCGCTGCTCTGCGCTGAGTTCAGGCGCTGTGCGCAGCCCGCGGAAGTCATCGAGGTTCATGAATCGAGCCTATTGGTCAGAGCATCCGGAGACACCTGCGGCAAGGCGGTGCGCACAGCAATCGGCAATACCAACAGCGATAGCCCTGCCAGCACCAACAGATGGGCGATGGTGCCGAGCTCTAACGGCTGCCCGGCGCTGAACAGCTCCAGATCGAGCAGCAACACCCCCAAATACAGCCCCCACCAAGCACCTGAGCGCATCTCAATGGCTGCCCCGCGCCGCCAGCAATAGAGCGCATAGATCAAGCTCGGCACCCCAATGGCCAGCACGGCCCCCTGCAGCGCCACACGGCCGCACCACATGGCCGCCCAACTGGCTGCAATGAAGGCCAACGCCGATGTTGCCGTTCCCCACGGCACCGCGAAGTGCCCCGTTTCCTGGGGGAGTTGCCGGCGCAAGGCCAGCAGGCTGGGGGGCCCCATGGCCAGAGCAATCATCTGAGCTGCCGTTAAAAACGACACCACCTGTTGCCATCCAGCCCCAATCAGCAACATCGCCGAGCCAACCACCAAGCTGGCGATGATCGAAACATCGGGAACACCGCGGCGATTGGTGTGCCCAAAGGGTTTTGGCAGCAGCCGGCAGCGGCCCATCATCCAGCTGATCCGAGCTGAGACCCCCAGATAGGCCATGGCGGTGGCGCTGGGGGAAAGGGCCGCATCAATCAACAGGATCACCACCATCCAGCCCAAGCCAAGCCCAATGGCGAGGGCCGCCAACGGCCCGCCGTGCTGGGTGAGGCTGAGGTTGGCCCAGCCAGCGCTGAGCAGATCAGGCGGCACGCTCACCAGAAACGAGAGCTGCAACACCAGATAAATCAGCAGGCTGATGCCCAGCCCCAAAGCCATCGCCAGCGGCACATTGCGCTGCGGATTGCGCACCTCACCGGCCAAATCAACGGCGGTGCGAAAGCCGAGCAAACAGAACAAGATTCCGCCACTACCCACGGCAGCGAGCAGACCGGTGTTCGCGTCATGAGCCGAGGGCGTGCCCACAGCAATGGCGAGATTGCCCCAGTGACGGCTGAGGGCCATCAAGACCACCGCCACCACCAACGGCACAATCAATTTCCAGATCGTGATCGAATCAATCCAGCGCGCCAGGCTGGCCACACCGCGCAGGTTGATCCAGCTGAACAGCAGCATCAAGGCGATGGCCACTGCCAAACCCAAGCCGCTGAGCACCTGAACACCGCCAGCATCTTTGGTGAGCCAAGGCACGCTGCTGGCGAGGTAGTCGATCATCGCCAACAGCTCAATGGTTGGCACGCAGAGGTAGGTGATCCAAATGCTCCAGCCACCAATGAAGCCCGAAAGGCGGCCATGGCTGAGCAAAGGGATCTGCGCCAAGGCGCCTGAGCTGTTGATGCGCGAGCCCAGCTCAGCGAACACGAGCGCCAGCAAAAAGGCGATCACACCACCGATCAACCAAGCCGGCAGGCTGGCGGCACCGGCGCTGCGGGCCGCGAAATAGGAAGCCAGCAACCAACCCGAGCCGATCGTGCCGGTCACCACCGCCAAGGTGAGGCTTCTCAGCCCCAGATCGCGGCGAAGCTCCATGGCAGCCAGCCATCACCTCCACCAACGATGGCAACAAACACTGAGTTGACCTCGCTTGAAACTGGTCCAAGGCACAAAAAAGCCCCCGCCGAAGCAGGGGCCGTAGCTGATCATCAGCAAATGGCGCTGAC
>JAAXIH010000039.1 GCA_012270465.1 Synechococcus sp. | reverse complement strand
AGGGCATCGAGGGAATCCACCTCGGCATGGATGGCATCAGCTACCTGCTGGCGCGAAGCCGGATCAGCTAGGTCGAGGGGCAACACTTTTGCGCCACGGCTCTGCAAAGGAGCCATGGCCTCCTGGCGACGAGCTGCAGCGAAGACGCGCCAACCACGATCGAGCAGTTGGTGAGCTGTGGCTAGACCAATGCCACTAGAGGCTCCAGTGACCAAAACACTGCGACTCAAAGACGGCATCACAACGCACGCGACAGGGCCACGCTGACACGCCGGTTTTTACTCTGCGGCTGTGTCGGCAAAAGATTTGGCCCCACGCACCGAACATCAGAGACCAGCTTCACCATCTCCTGAAGCCCCTGCACCCAATTTCGGCGCCGCCCAGCTACTCGTCACCCTTCCTGTGGTGGTCTGCATTGGGTTTGCGGCCTACAGCCTTCAGCTGATGGCAACAGCCCATCAACGCCTGGGGATCGAACACCACTTCCGCTAGAGGAACTCCGCTCTGCCACCCATAATCTCGGCAGCTGGCTCAGCTATCCAATCCGGCTTGCGCTTGCAGTCGTCGTTTGGCTTCCAGCTGTTGCATTTGCGGTCGTAGTGGGCCTTTGGGCTGAGCACCATGCGGCGCTTGCAGCAGACCACCAGCGTTCCTTGTCACAGGTCAAAGCTGGAGCAGTACAAACAGCGCTCCTACGGCTGCTTTGCCGGTAGTTCTGGCATCAGAAAGCCTTTGTCCAAGGCGCTTTCAACCATCAAGCTCGTCGCCAAAAGTGGTACTTTTGCACTACTATTGGCGATGGCTTTGGGTGTAGGAGCAAGGCTGCGTGAGATGACTGATCTAGCTAGCTATTGCAAAGAACAAGACTTTTCATGAAACGACTGCTTCTGCTGGCGCCGCTGATTCTTGTTGGTTTACCTAGCGGGGTAGCGGCAAATCCGAGCACGGCAACTGAGCTCAATGGCAGCAAGTGGTGCACTTACAACGACGACAATGCCATTGCTTCAATTTCATATCGAGGCGAATTAAAGTATATCCCTCATGGAGGCTCTTGTTTGAGCCTGGTCCGAATTGGGCAGGGCCCGGCGTGGACAGTTGAGTTTGAGTGGTGGAAGACCGATAGGGGAATACGGGTCAAAGAATATGCTTTGGCTACCAGGGTTACTCCACGCTTGTTTAATTACATGGAGGCCACATCACCAGGAGATCGACGGGCCCCCTATGCATCAACAACTCCAGGGACAAGGGGGCAGGGTTTTATTACTATTACTGGCAACAACAAGCTAAAGGTGACTCAACTTGGTAGAAGGCCCAATGGAGACGCTTCAATCGTGGTCGAATACCTGAGGCCAGTTGAAGAATTTCCTGATATTTCGATCCCTCTGACATTTCCAGTGGATTGATAGTTAACAACTTATTGTGCCTTCGCTTTGGCGGGGGCTTTTTGTTGGCCTCGACTGCACGCGGAGCGTTTAAAAAGAGCAGTCGGTCGGCATCACTGCAATGTCGCGAATGCAGATGTGGGGTGGCTGCTGCCAGCAGAACAGCACGATTGCAGCCAGTTCCGCTGGGCTGATGAAGGTGGGATTGCCGAGCATCTCGCAGTACTGCTCAAAGCTGATCCCCATCTTCTGGTGAATGGCGGTGCGGATCAGTCCCGGCGCCACGTTGATGACACGCACGTTGTGCTCGGCTTCCGACATGTTCATGCTTTCGCCAAGGGAGCGCACGGCGTGCTTGCAGGCGTGATACACCGGTGCACCCGGTGCTGGCTTGCGATCACCGATCGAGCTGATGTTGATGATCGTGCCGGCCTTGCGTTCGCGCATGCCTGGCAGCACTTCGTGAATGCCATTCATCACCCCTGTGACCATCGTGTCCACCTCTTCGGCTACTTGGTCCAGGCTCAGGCTTCCCAGGTCGCCGATGTGGATCATCCCAGCATTATTAATAAGGCAACCCGTCGGTCCGTACTGGCTTTCTGCGTCCCTGATTGCAGCCCCTAGTTTATCGGCGTCACCAACATCAAGTTGGCGATAAAGAACTGGTTGATCCTCCAGTTCAGGATGAGCCTCTAGGTGTCTAGAAATCAGCAGGCATGGATGCCCGGCGGTTGAGAAGGCATGGGCTAAGGCCCGGCCGATCCCGGCACTAGCTCCTGTGACCACAACAAGCTCTGCCGCCATGGATGCCATCTGTGTGCAGACCCAAAGGTGGCCATGGTTAGCCTCGGCTGTCCATGGCTGCTACCCCGGCTGAGATTTTGCTACTCAGAGCGCAGTCCTTGCAGGGGCTCCAGCCTGTGGCTGAGGAGAAATAAT
>JAAXIH010000087.1 GCA_012270465.1 Synechococcus sp. | reverse complement strand
TCATCGCTCACGCCGCTGAACACCTCACCCTGTTGCTGTTGTTTTTTGACCCTGCTGGCCAGCACTGAGGGGCGAATCTTGTAGCGCTTCTCGCCATCCACCCAGAGCTCGAGATAGACCCCGGCAGCAGCCTTGGGTGCCAGCAGATCGGCGATGTCGTCAGCCAGGCGGCGGGCCACGGGATAGCCGTGCTGCTGGAAGGGGGCCGCCGGCGCCATCACATTGCGGTTGATATCACCACATGCCGCCAGGGTGGAGCCCATGTTGCGGACAATCGTGCCCACCACGGTGCGGAGATCCTCTTTCGGGATGCCGTGCAGCTGGAAGGCTTGGCGCGTTGTCGCTCGGATGCTGCCGTTGCCGTATTGATTGGAGAGATCGTCGAGCGCCAGATAGAGCTGGGCCGGGATGCGTCCTCCGGGGCTGCGCAGGCGCAGCATCATTCCCCAGTCTTTGGATTCGCCTTTGCGCCTGTTGTCGCGGTTGTCCTGTTGGTAGCTGCCGTGAAACTTGAGGATCTGAACCGCATCGTCGGTGAAATACGGAAGATCGTTCTCCAGCTCGGTGGCCAGGGGTTCGCGCAGATAGCCGCTATTGACCTTGAGCTGTTCGAACTTGCTGCGCTCAGTCGTTTTCTTACCTTCGGGCGCAATCGTCACGATTGATGCAGCAGCGGCGGACAGAATTACTTCGACCCTAGGCAATGGAGGGGTTCGGCGGATTCATAAAGTCACAACCTGCTCGTAAAGCATCTGTGGCCAGCTTCCTGCTCGAAATCGGCACTGAGGAATTGCCCGCTGATTTCGCCGCTCAGGTGTTGGCTCAGCTGGAGCCGATGGTGCGCCGTGATCTCAGCGAGCAACGCCTGGGCTGTGATGGCCTGAGCTGCACCAGCACACCGCGCCGGATCGCTGTCTGCATCGATGGTTTGGCCTCATCGGCCAGTGATCTTCAAGAGGAGCGCAAAGGTCCGCCAGCCGGCCAAGCCTTTCAAGATGGCGTGCCCACCAAGGCGGCGATTGGCTTTGCCCAGCGCTGCGGATTGGCGCCTGAGCAGCTGGAAATTCGTGAGACCCCCAAGGGTCCATTCGTGTTTGCTTCGGTGTTGGAAAAGGGGCGTGCGGCCTCTGATTTGCTGGCTGAGCTGATCCCTGGCTGGATTGCAGCCCTGCAAGGCCGGCGTTTTATGCGCTGGGGCGCTGGCGAGCGCCGCTTTTCACGGCCGATCCGTTGGCTGGTGGCCCTACTCGATGAGCAGGTGGTGGAGCTGAGCTTGGAGGGCAGTGATCCGCCTGTGCAGGCTGGGCGCACCAGTTGGGGCCACCGCTTGGTGGCCTCCGAGGTGTCGATTCCTGCGGCATCGGCCTATGCCGACTCGTTGGCTGAGGCCGGTGTGATGGTGAATCGCCAGCAGCGCCGCCAGTTGATTGCTGACGCCATCGCCACAGGCGCCGATGGGCGCGATGCACGAGCGGATCTTCCCGAAGAGCTACTGGAGGAACTCACCGATCTGGTGGAGCGCCCCAGCTTGATTGAGGGCTCGATTGAAGACGCCTCGCTGGATCTGCCGGCTGAGGTGCTCAGCACCGTGATGCGCAGCCATCAGCGTTATGTGCCGCTGTACAGCCGCAGCGCGGAATTGGATCCACTCAGCCTGAAGGCACGCGGTTGTTTGCTGCCCCAATTCCTTTGCGTCGGTAATGGCCTTGAAGGAGCGGAAGACACCATTCGCAGGGGCAATGAGCGGGTGCTCAAGGCCCGACTGGCCGATGCGGCCTTTTTCTTGGATGCCGATCGCGCCGTGGCCAGTGAGCAACGCCGAGCGCAGCTGAGCCGGGTCACCTTCGCCGAAGGGCTCGGCAGTTTGCTGGACCGCTGTGAGCGGTTGGAGTGGCTGGCGCAAATCCTTGGCAAGTGCCTTGCTCTTGAAGCGACAGCGCAAGCGGATGCCTCTAGAGCCGCCCACCTCTGCAAGCACGATCTGGTCAGCCAGATGGTGGGTGAATTCCCCGAGCTCCAGGGCTTGATGGGGGGCAAATACCTTCTTGCTGAAGGAGAACCTGCCTCGGTGGCGTTGGCGGTGCAGGAGCACTACCTGCCCCGGGGCGCTGATGATGCGTTGCCCAGCTCCGATGCCGGAGCTGTGGTGGCCCTGGCTGAACGCTTGGAGCTGCTGCTCAGCATCTTTGCCAAGGGTCAGCGGCCCACCGGCTCTTCAGATCCCTATGCCCTGCGCCGAGCCGGCAATGGCATCCTGCAAATCCTCTGGGAGCGTCAGTGGCGCCTCGACTTGCAGGATCTGCTGCAACAGGCCTGCGCCCATTGGGCTGAGCTC
>JAAXIH010000117.1 GCA_012270465.1 Synechococcus sp. | reverse complement strand
TGGCCAGTTCATAGCCCCAGTCACGGAAGGCCCCTTCCGTGAACTTCATGATGTTGCCCTTGTGCACCAGGGTCACATGGCGCTTGTCGCCTTGTAGGCGCAGGGCGTGTTGAATCGCCTTGCGGATGTGGCGCTGGCTGCCGGCTTTGCTCACCGGCTTGATGCCGATGCCGGCTCCCTCGGGGATCTGGCGCTTGCCTAGCTTGCCGTTAGCGGGGATCACAACCTCATTGAGGTGTTTGCGCAGCTCCTGGCCGACGGCGTCATCGGCTTCCCATTCCACACCCATATAAATGTCTTCTGTGTTCTCCCGGTAGACGATCACGTCCAGATCCTGGGGACGCTTGTGGGGGCTTGGGGTGCCCTCGTAGTAGCGGCAGGGCCGCACGCAGGAATACAGATCAAAGATCTGGCGCAGGGCCACGTTCAGCGAACGGATGCCACCGCCCACGGGTGTGGTGAGGGGGCCTTTGATGGCCACGCCGTAGGCGCGGATCGCCTCGAGGGTGTCCTCTGGCAGGTACTGGTAGGTGCCGTAGAGGTCGCAGGCCTCATCGCCGGCGAACACCTTGAACCATTCGATGCTCTTGCTGCCGCCGTAGGCCTTGGCCACGGCCGCATCCAGCACCTTCTGGGTGGCGGGCCAAATGTCCACGCCGGTGCCATCGCCGCGGATGAAGGGGATGATCGGGTTGTCGGCCACCACGGGCTGGCCGTTCTCGAAGCGGATCGGTGTGCCCTGGCTGGGGGCGGTGAGCTTCTCGAACTGGGCCATGGCGGTTGGTCGGGCGTCAGCAAGCCGAGCCTATGACTGAGCCGGGAGCCTTACGGTTCCAAAGAGTGCAGACCGCGCATTGATGGCCAGCGAGCAGGTGTGGGTGGTGGCGGCCTGCTTCAACGAAGCCGAGGTGATCAGCGCCTTCATGGAGCGGGTCGTGGCCTTGCCGGAGGTGGATCATCTGCTGCTGATTGATGACGGTTCTTCCGATGCCACGGTTTCCGTGATCCGTGCCTGGCAGCAGAGCCATGGCAATCCAGCCGTCACGCTGTTGGAGCTCACCCGCAACTTCGGCAAGGAAGCGGCGATGCTGGCGGGGCTGGACTACGCCAATGGCCGCTGTTCCGCTGCGGTGTTGATCGATTCCGACCTGCAGCACCCGCCGGAGCGGATTCCCGCCATGGTCCAAGCCTGGCGAAACGGGGCTGAGGTGGTCACTGCGGTGCGGGATGACCGCGATGCTGAAGGGCTCGTCAAGGTGGCCACGGCGTCTTGGTTCTATCGGGTGTTCAACCGCCTGGTGGATTCGATCCAGCTGCAGGAAGGGGCCGGCGACTTCCGGCTCCTGAGTGCTCCAGTGGTGGAGGCGGTGACCCAGTTGCGTGAGGCCACGCGCTTCTCCAAAGGGTTGATGCCCTGGACCGGTTACCGCAGCGAGGAGATCGCCTACAGCCGGGTGGCCCGCGTCGGTGGCACCACGTCATGGAGCTCCCTCAAGCTCTGGCGCTATGCCCTGGACGGCATCTTTTCTTTCACGGTCAAGCCCCTGAAGGTCTGGGGCGTGATCGGCGTGCTGATTTCATTCCTGAGCTTTGTCTATGCCGCCCTGATCGTGCTGCGCACCTTGGTTTTCGGTGTTGACCTGCCGGGCTACGCCTCGCTGATCGTGGCGGTTCTGTTCCTTGGGGGAATTCAGCTGATCGGCATCGGCGTGCTGGGCGAGTACATCGGTCGGATCTACATCGATGTGAAACGGCGTCCGCACTATTTCGTTAGAGCTGTGCATCAGGGCTCAAAGCTGTTGCGCTGAGCTCCACTCTTTCTGGCGGTTGGTGGAACTGAAAAAGGCCACAGACTGCTGAAACGCCGCCTGATCCATTCCCGACGCAGCATCAGGGAGGGCTGGGTGGATCAGAACAACCGGCTGTGCAGCACGTTCCGCAGTGATTGAGCTGTAGGCCGTTTCCCAGCAGCGGCGAAAGGCTGTTCCGAACATTGATCCACTGAACAGCACTCCGGCGAAGCGCCGGTTGGTTTGAAGTCCGGCCCGGCGCAGGCGCGGGATGGCCAGCCCGCTCAGCAGCTGCAGAACCAGCCACTTGATCAGACCGCCTGTCTGCAGGCTGTGCCACCAAAGCCGAAGCGACAGACCCTCCGGCAGGGATTCCCGCGTTGTGCGCACCCAGGTGATCGATTCGAAAGGGGCAAGATCCAGCACCGCATCCAGCACAAGCGGAACCAAATGGATGTGTTGGTGGCCATCGAGGCGGATGTGACGCAGCCCCGTGAGCTGGCGGTAGCGCTTGATCTGCTGCAGCAAAACCGTGCGCAACTGGGGGGCGATGCG
>JAAXIH010000054.1 GCA_012270465.1 Synechococcus sp. | reverse complement strand
GGCCACCCCAGCTTCGTGATGAGCAACTCGTTCACCAACCAGACCCTGGCTCAAATCGAGCTGTTCACCAAGCGCGATCAGTACGAGAACAAGGTGTATGTGCTGCCCAAGCACCTCGATGAGATGGTGGCTCGCCTCCACCTCGACAAGATCGGCGCCAAGCTCACCGAACTGAGCAGCGAGCAGGCCGCCTACATCAACGTGCCGGTGGAAGGCCCTTACAAGGTGGATCACTACCGCTACTGATCCGGCCGGGCCCATGGAAGACTTGCGCGGTTTCACATCGCGCAGGCTCCATGGGGCTCACTGAGCTGGTCACCCAACTACCGGAGCTCATCGGTCAGGCCGTTGAAGCCAATCAGTGGTTGGGTTACACCGCCATCGGGGCGGCCATGTTTCTGGAAAATCTGTTTCCGCCGATCCCCTCAGAGCTGATCATGCCTCTGGGGGGCTTTTATGTGCAGCAGGGTCAGCTGAGCTTCATCCCAGTGGTGTTGGCGGGCTTGATCGGCACAGTGATCGGCACCCTGCCTTGGTATGGCATTGGCCGTTTGATCAATGAAGAGCGCATTGAGCACTGGCTTGAGCGCCACGGCCGTTGGATTGGCATCAGCCCCGCTGATTTGGTGCGCAGCCGCAAATGGTTCAGCCGCTACGGAACCTTGCTGGTGTTCTGGGGGCGTTTGCTGCCCGGGATTCGCACCTTGATCTCCGTGCCTGCGGGGATTGAGTTGATGCCGTTTGTGCCGTTTCTGCTGTGGACAACGGCAGGAAGCTTGATTTGGACGTTGCTGCTCACCCTGGCGGGCTTTGCCCTCGGTGAGGGCTACAGCAACGTTGAGGTCTGGATTGAGCCGGTCTCGAAGATCATCAAAGTGGGCCTGGTGGTGGCCGCCTTGGCGGTGGCGGTGTGGCTGGGCTTGCGCATTTGGCGCCGCCGGCACACCGCCGATTGAGCTCAGAACGGCACGTCGTCGTCGCTGGCGCCGCCACCAAAGTTGGCGTTCTGCTCGCTATCGCGCCTGGAGCCGAGCAGTTCGAGTCGGTCGACGCGAACCACCGGTTTGGAGCGCTCCTCGCCACTGGCCCGGTCGGTCCAACGGTCCAATTTCAGTGAGCCGATGATTCCCAGCAGGGAGCCTTTCTTGACGTAGTCAGCGGCCACTTGGGCTTGCTTGCCCCAGATCTCCAGGTTGAACCAGTCGGGCTCGTCGTCGCGGCTGCGGCGATTGACGGCCATGGTCAGGTTGGCAACCACGCTGCCGGATTCGAAGTAACGCACCTCGGGGTCGCGGCCAGCACGGCCAACGAGGGTGACGGAATTGACGCCCATGGGTCTCTCCTTTGTCGATGGGTCAATGATGCGCCACCTGGTCGGGGCGCCTATCCCCAGTGGTTCCACCGCTGCGTCCGGTTGTTGCGTGTCAGTACCCAAACAGCATTGAAAATCACATCTATGATTCGCCGGCTTAGTGGCTTGACATCTCATGTTTTGGCGTCGTTTTCAGCTTTCCCGCGACATCGGGATTGATCTGGGCACCGCCAACACCCTGATCTATGCCACAGGCAAAGGCATCGTGTTGCGTGAGCCGTCGGTGGTTGCCATCGACCTTGATAAAGGCGTTCCTCTGGCGGTTGGCGAAGAAGCCAAGTTGATGCTCGGCCGTACGCCGGGAAACATCCGCGCGGTGCGTCCCCTGCGCGATGGCGTCATTGCTGACTTCGACGCCGCTGAGCAGATGATCAAGTACTTCATCCAGAAGGGGAATGAAGGCCGCGGCATGGTGGCCCCCCGCTTGGTGATCGGCATCCCCAGTGGTGTGACCGGTGTGGAACGCCGTGCTGTGCGCGAAGCCGGCCTCGGTGGCGCCCGCGAAGTGCACCTGATTGATGAGCCGGTGGCTGCCGCGATCGGTGCTGGTCTGCCGGTGACCGAACCCGTGGGCTCGATGATTGTCGACATCGGCGGTGGCACCACCGAGGTGGCGGTGCTCAGCCTGCAAGGCACCGTGATTTCTGAATCGGTGCGCGTGGCTGGTGATGAACTCAGCGATTCGATCACCAGCTATCTGAAAAAGGTGCACAACCTGGTGGTGGGTGAGCGCACGGCTGAAGAAATCAAGATCCGCATCGGCTCAGCCTTCCCGGACGACGAGTTCGATCAGACCGCCATGGATGTGCGTGGTCTGCACCTGCTCTCCGGTCTGCCCCGCACCATCAACGTGCGCGCCGGCGATATCCGCGAAGCCATGATCGAACCGCTCAACGTGATCGTTGAGGCGGTGAAGCGCACCTTGGAGCGCACTCCCCCTGAACTGGCTGCTGACATCGTTGATCGCGGCATCATGCTGGCCGGCGG
>JAAXIH010000188.1 GCA_012270465.1 Synechococcus sp. | reverse complement strand
GGGCCGGCTCGGACCGGTGCCCTTAAGCCAACCCCACCCGATGCTCGCCAAGTTGCTGCAGGTGAGCACCCCAGGGCAGCTATGGCCGCCCAAACAACTCGAAAACTGGTGGATTGTGGTGCGGCTCGAGGAATTGCACTGCACAGAACTCACAGATTCCCTCAAGCAACGCTTGCTTTTTGAGTTGGGCGATCAACACGTAGAAGCGCAACTCTTGGCTGCCGAAATCAAAGGCCAGGCCTAGATTTTTACCATGCTTAGCCAGCAGCCACAGCCCAAATCCCATGGTTGGCAGGCGCTCCCCGGCGTCAGCCAAGAGATGCTGCAGCCACTTCGGCTCAACCCCGGCCAAGCGCTGCATGACCGCGATCACCTACCGCCCGGTGTGCTGTTGATCGAGCAAGGCGACATGCGCCTGCTGGGCCTCGATCAACGCAAAGAAGCCTTCACCCTGCAGCGTTTTGGCAGCGGCGAGATCGTTGGCGGTGAGCTGCTGCTGCGGGGCATCAATGGATTAACGCTCACGGCAGCCACCGCCGTGGAAGGGTCGTTGCTGCCGGCCGAACGGTTTTTTCAACTCCTCGATCGCCATCCAGAGCATCTGCGTCAGTTCTGTTCTCTCAATCCGTGGGAGCTATGGGCCGCCGCAGCCAGCCGGCAAGATCCCCGCTATCCCACAGCCCAAGAACTGCTGCAGTGGGCACAACAAGCCTGTGAGTTGAGTGATCAACCCGTGCGCCTGCTCACGCCGGGCCCCCACGAACTCACTCTGAGCGACGGCTCCTGGTTGGTGAGCAGCGACAACATCCAGGGGGAAACCATTGGAACTGTGCTGCAAAGCCCATGCCGACTGGAGGTGCTCGGACGTCTCCCGGCCCGACTACTCGCACTACCGAGCCATTGGCCCCCGCAACGCCAACTAGAGCCGCTGGATAGCAAGCTCACCAAGCCTGCGGAGCAGAGCATCACCACAACGGCAGCCTTACCGACCCCACAAGTTCAACGGGAAGCACTCGAGGATTGGTATGGGCGGCTGCACAACGATGGCAGCTACCCGCAGCACAGCGGCAAAGGTCCTGTCGATGAGCCTTTGGCCTGCTTGCGGATGCTCGCCCGCCACTTCGATTTGCCGTTTCGGCGCGATGTGCTGAGCCGCATCCTCAATGACCAACTCAAACGCAGTGGCCAAGGGGCCTTGCCCTTGCAAGCAGTTGCTGCCATTTGCGATCTGCTTGGCCTGCGCACCACAGGTCTGCAACCCAACAGCGCTGATCTGCTCACGCGCTTGCCGTTTCCGGCACTCACCCTGATCAACGGGCATCCCTTGGTGCTCTGGCAAGCCCGCCAACAGCAGCTGCTCGTTGGCGACCCCGTGGCCGGTCAGCGCTGGATGGATGCCGCTGAGCTTCTTGATCAAAGCCCTGGCGAGCAGCTGGCCGTGTTGTGCCTGGAGCGCAGTGCCAGTACTCCCAAAGCGCGTTTTGGCTTCAGCTGGTTTGTGCCAGCGATCCAAAAGCACCGCAATGCCCTGCTGCAGGTGGTGGTCACCAGCTTTTTCGTGCAGCTGCTGGGCCTGTTCAATCCACTGCTGATTCAACAGATCATCGATGCGGTGATCAGCCAGGGGAACTACTCCAGCCTCAATGTGCTGGGCACCTTGCTGGTGGCCATGGCCTTAGCCCAAGCGCTGCTGGGGTCACTGCGCACCTACCTGTTCTCCGACACCACCAACCGGATCGACATCTCCCTGGGGGCGACGATCATCCATCACCTGCTGCGGCTACCCCTGGGCTATTTCGCCAAGCGGCCGGTTGGCGAAGTCAGCAGCCGGATTGCCGAACTGGAAAAGATCCGCAGCTTCCTAACCGGCACGGCCCTCACCGTGCTGCTCGATGCGGTGTTCTCGGTGGTCTACATCGCCGTGATGGTGCTGTATTCCGTGCCGCTCACCTTCGCCGCCCTGGGTGTTTTGCCTTTGTTCGTGGGGCTCACCATGGGCGTGGCTCCGATCATTCGCCGCCAATTGCGGCAGCAAGCGGAAGCCAATGCCCGGGTGCAGAGCCATCTGGTGGAAACGCTCTCGGGCATGGAAACCGTGAAAGGTCAGGGCATGGAGCTGCCCAGTGAATGGCGCTGGGAACAGCTCTATGGCGGCCAAATCGAAGCGGGTTTCCGCAACACCATCACCAGCACTGCCGCCGGCTCAGCGAACCAATTCCTGGGGCAGGTGTCGGGCTTGGTGGTGATCTGGTTTGGAGCGATGTTGGTGCTCGAGGGCAAGATGACCCTTGGCCAACTGATCGCCTTTCGCATCCTCTCGGGCTACGTCACCAGCCCGCTGCTGCGCCTCGCCAGCCTCTGGC
>JAAXIH010000163.1 GCA_012270465.1 Synechococcus sp. | reverse complement strand
ATGTGCATGCTGGCTTTCTCATCGGTGTTGAACACACCGGTCGACTCGATCACCAGATCGATGCCCCACTCCTTCCAAGGGAGGTTCAGGGGGTTGCGGTCTGAGAAGCACTTGATCTCATGACCGTTGGCAAGGATGGTGTTCTCGGTGTATCCGATCTCAGCGTCACGGATGCGACCCAGCATCGTGTCGTAGGTCAGCAGGTGGGAGTTGGTGGCCGGATCAGAGGTGTCGTTCAGGCCCACCACTTCGATACCCGTGTTGGCACCGCGGCTCAGCCAGCAGCGCATGAAGTTGCGCCCGATGCGGCCGAAACCATTAATGGCAACACGAAGGGTCATGGCAATTCGGGATAAATCCCGACTATTGGGGAATTTGGCTGCCGATCATACAGACTCCGAATCGAAGTTTTCGCTGCAATCTGGAGTCTTTTTAGTCCAGGCAGAGAGAACACATTTATGGTCTCTGCAGGCCCCCGTTTGCCTTGTCCCAACCCCTTTCACTGACGGCAGAGCAGCCGGTTCATTTCATTGGGGTGGGTGGTATTGGCATGTCTGCCATCGCCGGGATCCTGGCGGAGCGCAGCTACAACGTCACCGGCTCTGATCCCAAGCAATCGGCGCAATCGCAGTTGCTGCGCCAACAGGGAGCCCGGGTTTTCCAGCAGCAGAACGCCGCCACCATCGATGCCATCTGCTCTGGCGTCGACCGCGCACCTTTGGTGGTGGTCAGCAGCGCTGTTCCCGAAACCAATCCCGAACTGGAAGCGGCCCGTGGGGCAGGCCTGCGGGTGGTGCATCGCTCAGAACTGCTGGCCTGGCTGATCAATGCGCAGCGCAGCATCGCGGTGGCTGGCAGTCATGGCAAAACAACCACCAGCAGCTTGATCGCCAGCCTGCTCCACAGCGCTGGACTGGATCCCACGGCGATCATTGGTGGAGTCGTGCCCGCCTTCGGCAGCAATGCCCGCAATGGAGCCGGTGAATGGCTCGTGGCTGAAGCCGACGAATCCGACGGCTCCCTGGTCCGCTTCCATCCCCAACTGGGGCTGATCACCAACCTCGAGCTGGACCACACCGATCACTACCCCAATCTCGACGCCCTGGTCGGCACGATGCGCCGCTTCAGCGGCAATTGCTCCAGCGTCTTGGCCAATCAGGACTGTCCGGTCTTGAGCTCGGAGATGAGCGCCGATCACTGGTGGAGCCTCGAAGAAAGCAGCTCTGCAAAATTCCGCGCTGTGCCCCTCAGCCTCGATGGGGCTGGATGCCGGGCCGACTACCTCGAAGACGGCCGGAGGCTTGGTGAGCTGGTCTTGCCCATGGCCGGCATCCACAACCTCAGCAATGCCCTGGCTGCAGTGGCGGCCTGCCGTTTGGCCGGGGCCTCATTCGCTGATCTGCAACAAGCACTCACCGAGCTGGTGCCTCCAGGCCGGCGCTTTGACCTGCGCGGCGAATGGCAAGGACGGTTGATCGTCGATGACTACGCCCACCACCCCAGCGAAGTGGACGCCACCTTGACCATGGCCCAGCTGATGGTGAGCAGCGGCAAGAGCACCCTGCCTTGGGTTCCCAAGCGGGTGGTGGCGGTGTTCCAGCCCCATCGCTACAGCCGTACGGCTCAGTTCATGGAGCGTTTTGCCGAGGCCCTGGGCTCCGCCGATGAGGTGCTGGTGGCTCCGCTCTACAGCGCTGGGGAATCGCCGATCGAAGGGGTCAGCAGCGCCGCCTTGGCCGAAAAAGTTCAACAAGCGGGCCACTCCGCCAGGGCCTTGGCCGACATGGACAGCCTGGTGGACGCCGTTCAGCAGTGCAGCAGCGCAGGCGATCTTGTGCTGGTGATGGGCGCTGGAGACGTCAATCAGCTGTGGGGCCGTCTGCAAACCAGCGCTGATCAAGACGGATTGGCCACAGCCGCCTAAGCCATGGAGATCCCCGCCGATCTCAACCTGCGGCAAGACGTTCCCCTGGGGGACTTCACCACCTGGAAGGTGGGCGGCGCTGCCGACTTCTTCGCAGAACCCGAGAGCAGCGAGCAGCTTGAAGCCCTGGTCCATTGGGGCAGGCAAGAGCAGCTGCCACTGCGCTTCATCGGAGCTGGCTCCAACCTGCTGATCAGCGACGAGGGCCTACCGGGCCTGGTGCTCTGCAGCCGCCGGCTGCAGGGATCGCAGCTGGAAGCCAGCACCGGACTCATCGAAGCCCAAGCCGGTGAACCGCTGCCAACGCTGGCCCGGCGTGCTGCAAAGGCCGGCTTGAGCGGACTGGAGTGGTCGGTTGGCATCCCCGGAACCGTGGGCGGGGCGGTGGTGATGAACGCTGGCGCCCAAGGGGGTTGCATCGCCGAAAGCCTGATCGACACCACGGTGCTGGATCCCAGCAACGGCCAAACCAGGCGCTTGAGCTGCAACGAGCTGGATTACGACTACCGCCACAGCAGCCTGCAAAGCGAGCCTCTGGTGGTGCTCTCAGCCCGTTTCAGGCTCCAAGCAGGCGGCGACCCCAGCGAGCTCAGCGCTCGCACCAGCAGCAACCTCCACAAGCGCACCAGCACCCAGCCCTATCAACTTCCCAGCTGCGGCAGTGTTTTCCGCAACCCCGAACCGCAAAAAGCAGGGCGGCTGATTGAAGGCCTGGGTTTGAAGGGTCACCGCATTGGTGGCGCAGAGGTGTCCACCCTGCACGCCAATTTCATCGTCAACACCGGCAACGCCCAAGCCGCCGACATGGATGCCCTGATTCGCCATGTTCAGGCGGTGGTGCAGCAGGCCTATGGGCTGCAGCTACACCCCGAAGTGATGCGCCTGGGTTGCTTCGCCGACTCCCAGGCTGCTGCGGCCTAACCTGGCGAGCCCTTCTTCTTTGGCATGGCTGGATTCGGTCTCCCCAACTTCGGTCAGCTGACAGAAGCGTTCAAAAAAGCTCAGCAGATCCAGCAAGACGCTCAGAAGCTGCAAGAAGAGCTCGATGCGATGGAGATCGAGGGCAGCAGCGTCGACGGGAAAGCCAGCATTTGGCTCTCCGGCAACCAACAGCCGTTGCGCGTGCGCCTCGATCCCGAGCTGTTAGCCAGCGGCCAAGAAGCCACCGAAGCCGCCACCCTCGAAGCCCTCCAAAACGCCTACGCCCAATCCACCGCAACCATGAAAGAGCGGATGGAAGAACTCACTGGCGGACTCAACCTGCCAGGTCTGGGGGGCTGATTCAGCCCATCAGCTCCACATAGCTGGGGTAGCGCTCCCATTGCCGCTGCAGGCCGCAGCCCGGCTCCTGCAGATGCCGGCAGTTGCGAAATCGGCAGCGCACACCGGCCTCCAGCTGCTGGCGGATTTCAGGGAAGAGTTGCGCCACAAGCTCAGGATCGGCAGGCAACTCCGGCCGATTGAACCCCGGGGTGTCCGCCAACAGCCCGCCCGCTGGCAGATCGTGCAGTTCCACATGGCGGGTGGTGTGACGGCCGCGCTGCAACTTGCCCGAGACAGCAGCAGTGCGGAGTTGCAGGTCAGGCACCAAGGCATTGAGCAGGCTGCTTTTGCCCACACCACTGGGACCACAGAGCACCGCCACCCCACGACTCAACCGGTCCGCCAAGGCCGCTAAGCCGGCTTGATCGTGGCGGCTGATCGCCAGGGCCTGATAGCCCCAGCCCGTCAGGCGATCCAGCCATTGCTGCTGCTGCTGGGCGGACACCAAATCCGCCTTACTCAACACCGGGATCACCTCAGCGCCGGCGGTTTCGGCGCTCAGTAAAAAGCGGCTGAGGCTCTCAGGATCGATGGCCGGCTGCGCCAACGCCATCACCACCAACACCTGATCCACATTGGCCAAGGCCGGGCGCTGCAATTGATTGCGGCGGGGCTCCAAGGACCCCACCGCGGCGCGGCCTTCAATCCAATCGCAACCCTCCACGCCAACGCGGTCGCCCACCATCACCTTCAAGCCGCCATGGGCCAAACGAGCCCGGCGGGTGCAAAGCAACAGCCGGCGCCCATTAGGGCCGGGATGGTCCAGGCGCACCCGCAGGTAGTTGGCCTCCAAAGCCATCACCTGGGCGGCGAAGGATTCAGGCACGGATGATCAACAACCGCACCGAGCCATCGCTCTGTTGCTGCCGCTGCATCTGCTGCACCAGGGCCGCGGCCGCTCCATCCCCCTGCAAGGCCGCACACACCAACGCGTCGGGTTCGCCCGCATCCAAAAGCACCTCAAGCTGCTCGCCACTGGCCAACTTCTCAAGGGCCAGCTGCGTGCGGATGAAATTCAACGGGCATGGGGTGCCCCGCAGATCCATCTAGCTGAACAGGCCGCCAAACAAGCCACCTTTGCCCTTGGGATGGGAGGTGGAGATCGAGGCCAGCTCCTGCAGCAGCTCGCGCTCGCGAGGTTCGAGCTTGCCGGGCAACTGCACGTTGATGGTGAACAGGTGATTGCCGCGCGCCACCGGATTGCCCAAGCGGGGAACACCGTGATCTTTCAAGGTCAGCACCGCACCGGGCTGCGTGCCGGCAGGAATGGGCAACTCGATAGGGCCATCCACCGTGTCGACCTGCACCTTGTCGCCAAGGATTCCCTGCAGGTAGCTGATCTTCAGCTCGGAGTGGATGTTGATGCCATCGCGGCGCAGCTTGGAATCGCTCTGGACATAGAGCACCACATACAAATCGCCTGCCGGCGCACCCCGCTGGCCGGCATTGCCCTCGCCGCTCACCCGCAGGCGCGTACCGGAATCAACACCCGCTGGGATGTTGACCCTTAAGCGCTTGCGCACCTGCTGCACCCCTTGGCCGCTGCAATCGGGGCAAGGATCCGCAATCACCTGACCGGTGCCTTCACAAGCCGGGCAAGGGGCCACTTGGGTGAAGGTGCCAAACGGCGTACGCGTAGCGCGTCGCACCTGGCCCGCACCACCACAGGTGCTGCACGTCACCGGGCCTGAACCCTTCTTGGCGCCGCTGCCGTTGCAGGTGCCGCAGGTTTCCAGATGGCGGATCTGAATCTCCTTCTCACCGCCAAAGACCGCATCACGGAAGCTGATGTTGAGGTCAAAGCGCAGGTCATCGCCTTGGCGAGGGCCCCGCTGCCGTTGGGGGCCACCGGCTGAACCGCCAAAGCCACTGAAGAACGTTTCAAACAGGTCGGCAAAGCCGCCCATGTCGCCCATGTCGGGCATGCCGCCAGCGGCTCCAGACACCCCGGCTTCACCAAACTGGTCGTAGCGGGCGCGGGTTTGGGGATCGCCGAGCACCTCATAGGCGCGGCCGATCTCCTTGAACTTCTCCTCAGCGCCGGGGTCCTTGTTGACATCCGGGTGGTACTGACGCGCCATGCGCCGGTAGGCGCGCTTCAGCGTGTCGGCATCGGCATCGCGATCAACACCCAGCAGCTGGTAGTAATCCGCCATCAGTTGCCCTCAGCCGGAGCTGACTCCGGCGCCGATGCAGGGCCTGGGCCCATCGACACCTTGACCATGGCGTGGCGCAGCACGCGGCCATCGAGGTGATAGCCCCGCTGCAGCTCTTCCATCACCACGTCTTCGCAATGGGCATCGCTGGGCTCCCGCAGCACGGCCTCATGCAGGGTGGGATCAAAGGGTTCACCCTCCACCCGCATCGGTGAGACACCCAGCTGCTTGAGCACATCCACCAGCTGTTTGTAGAGCCCCTGGTAGCTGCGGTGCAGGGCCTGAGCCTCTTCACCCTCAGGGTTCAGCTGCTGGCGGGCGCGCTCAAAGTTGTCGACCACGGGCAAGATCTCGCCCAGGGTGCTGCAGGTGAGCTGCAGCTTGAGATCTTCGGCATCCCGCTGCTGACGCTTGCGGAAGTTGTCGAAATCAGCCGCGATGCGCATGTATTGGCTGCGCACGGTCTCGTGCTCCTGGCGCAAAGCCGTGAGCTCAGCCTCCAGAGAGGCCGCGCGATCACCGCTCTCAGCAGCATCTGCGGCCTCCGCGGTGGTCTCTGACTCGGCTGCAGCCGCTTCAGCAGCGGGCTGCTCGGCTTGAGCTTCAGCCATGGGTTGTTGCTGATCCTCCACGCTGACTTCAGCCTCGGAGGGAGAGGGGGAAGCAGGAGGCTCGGCGGTCATCGGGGCAACGCGTGCAGTCCTGCCATGTTGCTGGGAGGCCCGCCCCTGGATCAAGGTCGGAAAACCCAGCCATCCTGAAAGCAGAGAAAGTCCGAGGAGCAGCGGTGGAACGCTTCGAACTCGACGACAGCTTTGAAAGCTTTGCGCCGCCGCCGCCGCCAGATGGGCCGGACCTGGTGGAGAGCGTCAACGATCGCGATGCCTCGCCGGTGATCCAGCTGGCGGATCGCATCTTGGTGCAAGCCCTCAGCCGCCAGGCCAGCGACATCCATATCGAACCGCAGGAAGACGGCCTGCATGTGCGGCTGCGGCTCGATGGCGTGCTGCAGAACGCCTTTGAAACCCTGCCGGCCAAGGTGATTCCGGCGCTCACCAGCCGCTTCAAAATCATGGCGGACCTGGACATCGCCGAGCGCCGCCAACCCCAAGACGGCCGCATTCGCCGGCGCTATCAGGGCAACACCGTTGATTTCCGCGTCAGCGTGCTGCCGAGCCGCTTCGGCGAAAAAATTGTGCTGCGGCTGCTGGATTCCAGTGCCACCGAATTGGGGCTGGATCTGCTGATCACCGACTCCCAGGCCTTGGCCGAGGTGCGGGACATGGGCAGCAAGCCCTACGGAATCCTGCTCGTCACAGGCCCAACCGGCTCTGGGAAATCCACCACCCTCTATTCACTCTTGGCCGAGCGCAACGATCCGGGGCTCAACATCTCCACGGTGGAAGATCCGATCGAATACACCCTGGCTGGCATCACCCAAACCCAGGTCAACCGCGAGAAAGGGGTGGACTTCGCCAAGGCCCTGCGGGCCTTCATGCGCCAAGACCCCGATGTGTTGCTGGTGGGGGAAACGCGCGATCTCGAAACGGCCAAAACCGCATTGGAAGCCGCGCTCACCGGCCACCTGGTGCTCACCACCCTGCACTGCAACGACGCCCCCAGTGCTGTGGCCCGGCTCGAGGAGATGGGGGTGGAGACCTACCTGCTGAGCGCCTCACTGATTGGCGTGCTCTCCCAGCGGTTGCTGCGCAAGCTCTGCACCCACTGCCGCCAGCCCTACCAACCCCAAGAAGCCACCCTGGCCCGCTTCGGTTTGGAGGCCAGCCAAAACAGCGCCATCAGCTTTTATCAGCCACCGGCCAACAACACCTGCAGCCATTGCCATGGCCTTGGTTACAAGGGCCGCATCGGCGTCTACGAGGTGATGCGCGTCAATGAGGAAATGGCAGAGGCCATTGGCCAAGGCGCTGGCACCGATCAACTGCGCCACCTGGCCCTGAGCAATGGCATGAAGACCCTGCTGGGCTACGGACTGGAGCTGGCCCGCCAAGGCCACACCAGCCTGGAGGAGGTGGAGCGGGTGCTCCTCACCGACTCCGGCCTTGAGCAGGAAATCAGGGCCCGCAACCTCAGCACCTCCACCTGCATCGGCTGCGGAGCCGGACTTCGCGATGAATGGCTCGATTGCCCCTATTGCCTAACTCCCAGGGGCACACTGCAGAGATAGGGGCACCAGAGCGAGCCATGGAGCTGCAGATTGAAACCCTGATGGAGCAGTTGGTGGAGAAAGGGGGCAGCGATCTGCACCTCTCCGCCGGCTTGCCCCCCTATGGCCGCTTCAGTGGTGCCTTGCGGCCCATGCATGAAGCGCCGCTGGCCGAAGAGAGCTGCAACCGCTTGATCTTCAGCCTGCTCAACAACAACCAGCGCAAACAGCTCGAGCAGAACTGGGAGCTGGACTGCTCCTATGGGCTCAAGGGCGTGGCCCGCTTTCGGGTCAATGTGTACCGGGAAAAAGGTTGCTACGCCGCCTGCCTGCGGGCCCTGGGCAGCAGCATTCCGAGCCTGGAGCAACTGGGCCTGCCCGATGTGGTCCGCGAAATCAGCGAGCGACCGCGAGGCCTGGTGCTGGTGACCGGGCCCACGGGGTCAGGCAAAACCACCACCCTGGCGGCGCTGCTGAACCACATCAACCAAGAGCGGGCCGAGCACATCCTCACGGTGGAAGACCCGATTGAGTTTGTGTATCAATCGGCCCGCAGCGTGATTCACCAGCGTGAGCTCGGTGAAGACACCCGCAGCTTTGCCAATGCCCTCAAGGCCGCCCTGCGGGAAGACCCCGACGTGATCCTGGTGGGGGAAATGCGCGATCTGGAAACCATCCAGCTCGCCATCACCGCCGCTGAAACAGGCCATTTGGTGTTTGGCACCCTGCACACCAGCTCAGCAGCGCAAACGGTGGATCGCATGGTGGATGTGTTTCCGCCGGAGCAACAAACCCAGATCCGCGTGCAGCTCAGCGGCAGCCTGGTGGCCGTGTTTGCTCAAACCCTCTGCCGGCGGCTCAATCCGCCCCCAGGGGCTTTCGGCCGCGTGATGGCCCAAGAAATCATGGTCAACACCCCAGCCTTGGCGAACCTGATTCGTGAAGGCAAAACCGCCCAGATCTATTCGCAGCTGCAAACCGGCGGCCAATACGGCATGCAAACCCTCGAGCGCGCCCTGGCCAACCTGGTGGACGGCGGCCAAGTGGAGCGGGGCGAAGCCCTCAGCAAAGCCAGCAAACCCGATGAACTGATGCGGCTGCTCGGTGAGGCGTGATGGCCACCCAAGCCTTCATCGCCACCTACAAAGACCGCCAAGGCAAGGAGAAAAGCCTCAAGCTCAAGGCCGCCGATCTAGCCAGCGCCAAGCGCAGCCTGCGCCAGCGCGGCATCTTGGCCCTCAGCCTCAAAGCCGATAGCGGCGGCAGCGAGAAGGTCCAGCGCGGCCTCAGCTTGTCGCTGGAGAAAGCACCCGGAGTCAAAGAAAAAGCGGTGTTTGCCAGTCAGATGGCTGCACTGGTGAGCGCCGGGGTGCCGATCGTGCGCAGCCTGGAAATCCTGGCTGAGCAGCAAAAGCTGCCGATGTTCAAACGGGCGCTGAAGCGCCTCTCGCTGGATGTGAACCAGGGCTCCTCGCTGGGGTCCGCCCTGCGCCGCTGGCCCCAGGTCTTTGATGCCCTGAGCGTGGCGATGGTGGAAGCCGGGGAAGCAGGCGGCGTGCTGGAAGAGGTGCTCAAGCGCCTGGCCAAGCTGCTGGAAGACAACGCCAAATTGCAGAACCAGATCCGCGGAGCCCTGGGCTATCCGGTCACGGTGCTGGTGATCGCCATCGCCGTGTTTCTGGGCATGACGATCTTCCTGATCCCCACCTTTGCGGGGATCTTTGAAGACCTCGGCGCTGAACTCCCCGCCTTCACCCAGTTGATGGTGAACCTCAGCGCCCTGCTGCGCTCAACCTTTTCGCTGTATTTGGCCGGTGGGCTGCTGCTCTTGCTGTTTCTGTTGAAGCGGGCCTACGGCACCAAGCTCGGCCGCCGCCGCATGGATGGACTGATGCTGCGCTTGCCCCTGTTTGGAGATCTCATCCGCAAGACCGCTACAGCCCAGTTCTGCCGCACCTTCAGCTCGCTCACCCGAGCGGGGGTACCGATCTTGATGGCCCTCGACATCGTGCGCGACACCGTCGGCAACCGGGTGCTCTCCGAAGCGATCGAAGGCGCCAAGACCGAAGTGCAAGAAGGCGGCACCTTGAGCCTGGCCTTGGCCCGCCGCAAGGTGTTCCCCTCGATGGCGATGAGCATGCTGCTGATCGGCGAAGAGAGCGGCGAAGTCGACGCCATGCTCTCGAAGGTGGCCGACTTCTACGAAGACGAAATCGCCGCCACCGTTAAGGCCATGACCGCAATGTTGGAGCCCGCCATGATCGTGGTGGTGGGGGGCATTGTTGGCTCGATCCTGCTGGCGATGTATCTGCCGATGTTCAGCGTGTTCGAAAACATCAAGTGAGGCCCTGGGCGATCGCCTGACCAGCAATCCAGCCGCTGCTCCAGCAGTGCTGGAAGTTGAAGCCACCGGTGACGCCATCAATATCCAGCAGCTCACCGGCGAAATAGAGGCCGCTCACCAAGCGGCTCTCCATCGAGGACAGGTTCACCTCGCCGAGTTCCACGCCGCCGGCAGTGACGAATTCCTCGCCGAATGGGCCGCGGCCACTCACCGGCAAGCGGCATCGCAACAGCAACTCCAACAACCTCTGCTCACCGCGGCGCGGCAGTTCCGCCCAGCTCAGCGCTGGATCCAAACCCGCCTGCTGCAGCAAAGCCAGCCACAGCCGCCGCCGCAGCGGCAACAACAGCTCCGGGCGGCCATTGGCCAATTGCTTTTTGGCCAGACCCTGGCGGGCCTGGCTCAACTGATCCCGTAGAACCGGCTCGTTCACTCCACCGCACCAATTGAGCCGCAACTCAGCCCGGTAACGCTGCTGCTGCAACGCCCGTGCCGCAAAGGCCGTGAGCCGCAACACCCCTGGACCACTCAGCCCCCAATGGGTGAGCAGCACGATGCCCTGCTGGCGGAAACGCTCGTCCCCCACGCTGAGCTCCATGGCCACCGGGCTTTGGCTCAAGCCAGCCAAGGCGTTCAACCAGGGGGCCTGCACCCGCAAGGTGAACAGCGAGGGCACCGGAGCCACCACCTGATGGCCCAACGCCTGGGCCAATTGCCGCCCGCTGGGATGGCCGCCTGTGGCCAGCAGCAACCGCTGCGCCACCACTGAGGTGGAATCACCACGGGCCTGCAGCTCAAATCCGCCACCTTCCAAGGGCCGAGCCGCCTGCAAGGCGCGCTTTGGCAGCAACTGCACACCAGCGCTGCGAGCCGCCTGGCGCAACGCCTCAATCACGCTGCTGGAGCGGTTGCTAGCCGGAAACATCCGCCCATCGGCCTCCTCCACCAACTCAACGCCGCGCTCGGCAAACCAGGCGACGGCATCACCGGCGGCAAAACGGCTGAATGGACCCCGCAAGGGCCGGCTGCCGCGGGGGTAATGGCCCACCAACTCGCGGGGATCCCAACAGGCATGGGTGACATTGCAGCGGCCACCGCCACTGATGCGCACCTTGCTCAACGGCTCAGCGGTGGCTTCCCACAGCTGCACCTGGGGCACACCAGCCTCAGCAGCGGTGATCGCAGCCATGAAGCCTGCGGCCCCACCACCGGCCACCACCAAGGGCAGTGGCGAACCCGCCTCAGGCATCCGGCACAAAGGCCAAGGCCACGCCGTTGTTGCAGTAGCGCTGACCGGTGGGACGCGGGCCGTCATTGAAGACATGGCCCTGGTGACCACCGCAGCGGCGGCAGTGGTATTCGGTGCGGGGAATGATCAAGCGGAAGTCGACCTGGGTATCGATCGCATCGGGCAGCGGCTGCCAAAAACTGGGCCAACCGGTGCCGCTATCGAACTTGGTGCTGCTGGCAAACAAAGGCTGCTGACAGCCCGCGCAAACGAAGGTGCCCTGGCGCTTTTCATCATTGAGAGGGCTACTGAAAGGCGGCTCGGTGCCCTCCTGACGCAGCACCCGAAACGCCTCTGGACTCAACCGCTCACGCCATTGCTCATCACTCAATTGCCAAGCCGGATCAGCGGCAGTGGCTGCCAAGGCTGCTTTGGGGCGAAACAACGATCCAAAAACAGCGGCAGCTGCCTGCAGGAGTGATCGGCGGGGCCACTGAGCCATCGGGGCGGGGGAGGTCTGACTGCAGCATGGGGGAGTGAGCAGCATCAGCGCCAGCCCCCAAACCCATCCGGCCTATCGCTTCAGCGTGGCGCCGATGATGGATTACACCGATCGCCACTTCCGGGTGGTGATGCGGCAGGTGAGCCGCCATGCCCTGCTCTACACCGAAATGGTGGTGGCTCAAGCCCTGCACCACGGCCGCCGGGAGACGCTGCTGGGCTTTGATCCACTGGAAAAACCCATTGCCCTGCAGCTCGGCGGGGATGATCCGGCTCTGCTGGCGGAAGCCGCTGAACTGGCTGAACGCTGGGGCTACGACGAAATCAATCTGAATGTGGGCTGCCCCAGCCCCAAGGTGAAAAAGGGGCGATTTGGCGCCTGCCTCATGGCCGAGCCGCAGCAGGTGGCCCGCTGCGTTGAGGC
>JAAXIH010000012.1 GCA_012270465.1 Synechococcus sp. | reverse complement strand
AGGAGCCTGGACGCTGGAGCCAGTGGTTGCCCAGGGTTGCCGCCCCATCGGACCGGTCTTTGAGGTCGAGCAAGCCAAGCGCAATGTGGTGCTGGAGCTGCGCCAAGGGGACGACCTGGCCAGCCCGGTGACGGCACTGCAGCAGGTGATCGAAACCCTGCCTGAACCCGACAAAGAGTTGCTGCGGCACTCCTTGTTTGTGGGCTTGGCGCGCAACAGCTTTTCGCTGCAGCAAGAGCCCAGCAGTAACCCCTTTTTGGTGCGCAATTTGATGGGTGTGGACCCACGCCACGGCGCCATGGCCGTGGCCGACAGCCTCCAGGTGGGACAGCGCCTGCAATTCCAATTGCGTGATGGCGCCACCTCACGGCAGGAACTCGATGTCCTGCTGGCCGATGCTCAACAGAACTGCCAACAGCAGCAGCCGGTCGCGGCGCTGCTCTTTGCCTGCCTGGGGCGAGGCCAAGGGCTCTATGGGGAAGCCCACGTGGATACGGGCCTCTGCCGCAAGCACTTTCCAGAGCTGCCCGTCAGCGGCCTGTTCTGCAATGGTGAAATCGGCCCAGTGGATGGCAGCACCCAGCTGCACGGCTACACCGCATGCTGGGCCCTTGTGGTTCCCACCCCCTCCTGAGGTCCTTGCGGCAGCACGTCAATCCACTCAGCAGCTTCTTCCAGCAGGAGCGCCCATTACCTGGCTTATCGGAGCTGTTTACCGCGCCAGAGCAACCGCTCCACCTCGACATCGGCTGCGCCCGCGGCAAGTTCCTGCTGCAAATGGCAAGCCGCTACCCCCAGCGCAATCACCTGGGCCTAGAGATCCGCCACCCTTTGGTGAAGCAGGCGGAAGCCGAGCGCGAGCAACTGGAGCTCACCAACCTGCACTTTCTGTTCTGCAACGCCAACATCAGCCTGCGCAATTGGTTGGCACAGCTGCCCATCGGCCAATTGCAGCTGGTCACCATTCAGTACCCCGACCCCTGGTTCAAAAAGCGGCACCAAAAACGGCGCATGGTGCAGCCCGAGCTGATCAGTTGGGTGGCAGGAGCAATGGCACCGGGGGCTCAGCTCTTTTTGCAGAGCGATGTTCCCGATGTGATCAACCAGATGCTGGAAGCCACAGCGAGCGGCCCCTGGTTTGACCCCGCTGATGGGGGCCAATGGCTGAGCGACAACCCCTTGGAGCAGCCCACCGAGCGGGAGCTGTATGTGCTGAAACAGGGCCTGCCTGTTTACAGACGGCTGTTCGTTCGAACCACAGCTGCCGTTCAAGCCCATAATCCGTGCGCCGCCGAAGCAGCGACGCCATGAGTCCGTCTCCAGCCGCCCCCTGGCTGCTGTGCTGGCAGGGACTCCTGGCCACCGAGCAAGCGAGTCGCCTGCGCAAGCTGCTGCCCCAAATCGCTGGCGGCATGCTCTGCGCCCTGTTGCTGGTGCTGCCAATGGCAACCCGCACGGGCCTTGGCTTGCTGATTGCCGCCTGCGGATTGCTGTGGCTGGTGTGGGGACTCGCCACACCAGCGGTGCAACGGCCCCTGGGGGCGATCAATGGTTGGTTGCTTGTGTATCTCGCCATCGCCCTTGTGGCCACGGGCTTGTCGCCTGTTCCAGCTGCCGCAGCCAAAGGACTGCTGAAGCTGTTGAGCTACCTCGGGGTGTACGCCCTGATGCGACGGCTCCTGGAAGGCGCACCGCAATGGTGGAACCGTCTGCTGGCCGCCCTGCTGCTGGGGCAATTGATCACCGCCGTGATCGGTTTGCGGCAGCTCTATGCCCCCATCGAAGATCTCGCCCTCTGGGCTGATCCCAACTCGGTCGCCGATGGCACGCGGCGCATCTACAGCACCCTGGGCAACCCCAACTTGCTGGCGGGTTATTTGGTGCCGATCCTGCCGTTGGCAGTGATCGGCCTGCTGCGCTGGCAGGGACTGTGGCCGAAACTCTTGGCCCTCAGCAGCCTGGGCTGCGGATTGGCGGCCGCCCTGCTGAGCTACAGCCGTGGAGGCTGGATTGGCTTGCTGCTCGCCCTTGGCAGCCTTGGGCTGTTGCTGCTGCTGCGGCAATCCCGCCGGCTTGGGCCACTGTGGGGAAAACTGCTGCCACCGCTGGTGATCACCGCCGTGGTGGTGGCGCTGGTGCTGGCGGCCATCAAGGTGGAGCCGCTGCGCATTCGCCTCACCAGCATGCTGGCCGGCCGGGGCGACAGCTCCAACAACTTCCGCATCAACGTTTGGCTGGCGGCGCTGGAGATGATCCAGGCGCGGCCCTGGATTGGCATTGGCCCCGGCAACAGCGCCTTCAACCTGGTTTATCCGCTCTATCAACAACCCGGTTACACCGCCTTGAGCGCCTACTCCGTTCCGCTCGAGCTCGCCGTTGAAACAGGAATTCCAGGCCTGCTGGCGGCCACCGGACTGTTGTTCAGTGCCCTGCGGCTGGGGCTGCAGCAGCTGCAGCGGGACCTGGTGTTGAGCTTGCCGGCCCTTGGCGCTGCCGCGGCCGTGATCGGCCTGGCAGGGCATGGCGTGGTGGACACCATCTTTTTCCGCCCTGAAGTGCAGATCAGTGGCTGGTTTGCCTTGGCCACCTTGGGGGCAGCTCGCCAACTGCGATGACGGTGATCAGCCCCACCGGTGGCCTGCTCGCTGGTTTTGATGCCGGCCAGACCCACACCCGCTGCCGCCTCAGCCAGCGTGATGGCCTCGTGGTGGCCGAAGGAGAAGGCAGCGGCGTCAGCCACCTGGGCAGCGAGCAGGGGCCGGAGCGCTTTGGGCGGGCACTGCAGAGCAGCCTGGAGGCTGCCCGGCGCCAGGGGGGAGCAGCCCTGGCGCCTTTAGCGGCAGCGGCCATTGGCGCGAGCGGCATCGAGCAGGACAGCCCCACCCAGCACCTGGGCACCGACTTGGCTCGCCAGGCCTTGGGGCTTGAGGCGGTGCTGGTGACCGGTGATGAGCGCACAGCCCTGGCCGGCGCCTTTGCCCCCGGGCAAGCGGGCATCAGCCTGATCAGCGGCACCGGAGCCATTGCTCTGGGCCAAAACGAACAGGGCCGGCAGCATCGCTGCGCTGGCTGGGGCTGGCTGGTGGATGGGGTGGGCAGCGCCATGGACATTGGCCGCGATGGCTTGGCGATCAGCCTGCGCATGGCCGACGGACGCCTGCCGGAAACCGGTTTAAAAGCAGCGCTCTGGCAGGCCCTGGGCGTGCAGCAGGCCCATGAGCTCAAGGCCCTGGTGGTGGATTCAGGCTTTGGCGCTGCCGGCTTTGCCCGCTTGGCACCGGTGGTGCATCAGCAGGCCTTGGCCGGCGAAGCCCATGCCCAAAGCGTGCTGCAACACGCCGGGGAGGAACTCGCCGCCATGGTGATCGGCGTTGCCCAAGCACTTGAACTCGAAGCCCCGGCCCTGTGCTGCTCAGGGGGCGCCATCAGCCATCTGAGCCTGCTGCGGCAAGCCATGGATCGTTCGCTGCTGGAACGTCTACCCGGGCTGCACCATGTGCAGCCCCAAGGCGATGCCTGTGATGGGGCCTTGCGCCTGGCTCAGGCGTTGAGCAGCTGATCGGCGAGATCAGAGAGGTGATCAGTCCAGTGGTCCACCTGCTCCTGGCTGGAGGCCTCCACCATCACCCGCAACAACGGCTCGGTGCCTGAGGCGCGCACCAACACCCGGCCCTCATCACCCATGGCGGCTTCAGCGGCAGCAATGGCCGTGGTTAGGGCATCGCATTGCTCCCATCCCTTGCGGCGGTCGCGATCCGGCACACGCACATTGCGCAAACGCTGCGGGAACGAGCGGAAGCTTTGATCCACCCGATCCGACAGCGTCTCGCCGGGTTGCAGCAGCGCGGCGAGCTGCAGCGCAGTCAACACGCCATCACCACTCATGCCGTGATCGGCGCTGATGATGTGACCGGACTGCTCGCCGCCCAGCACCGCACCCAGTTCGGCCATGGCGGCGTGGACGTGTTGATCACCCACGGCGGTGCGTTCCAACTGACCGCCCCGTGCCGTCCAGGCCCGCTCAAAACCGAGGTTGCTCATCACCGTGGCAACGAGCCGTTGTTGCGGCAGGGCGTCGGCATCGGCGAGGGCCGAGCCCCAGAGGTAAAGGATGTGATCGCCATCCACCAAACGGCCCTGACCGTCCACAGCCAGAACGCGGTCGGCATCGCCATCGAAGGCAAAGCCCATCTCAGCGCCGTGCTCCATCACCGCCTGGCGCAGGGGCTCCAAGTGGGTGCTGCCGCAACCCACATTGATGGCCGCACCATCGGGCTGGCTGTGCAGGGCAATCACCTCCGCACCAAGACGCCGAAACAGGGACTCCGCGCAGGAGGTGGCTGATCCCCAGCAGAGATCAAGCACGATCCGGCGACCATCAAGGCGCCGACCTTCCAGGCTTTTTTCCAGCAAAGCGGTGTAGCTCTCCAACAGCTCCGTGCGCCGCTGGGTGGGACCACAGCTGGTCAGTGCTGGCCGCACCTCACCGCGCAAACCAGCTTCGATCGCCTGCTGCTGATCGCGGCTGAGCTTGGCCCCTGAAGGACCAAACAACTTGATGCCGTTGTCTTCCGGGGGGTTGTGGCTGGCCGAGACCATCAAGCCTCCAGCCGCCTGGAACTGATTCACCAGCCGGGCCACTGCCGGGGTGGGGCACAAGCCAAGGGTCCACACGTCCCGGCCGGCAGCAGCCAGGCCAGCCTCGAGGGCCGCCACGAGCATGGGGCCACTGCTGCGGGAATCCATCCCCAACAGCACCGGGGCATCTCCAGGCAGCACCTGGCCACTCCAATAGCCCACTTGCAAGGCCAGAGCCGGGGTCATCACAGTGCCCACGCGGCCGCGAATGCCATCGGTACCGAAGCTGACGCCACCACCGCCAAGGGGTTGGCCCACTGGATGGGACGCCAAATCGGCCATTCCAAAAACTTCGTTCGATCAGAGATTAAACGGGTTTTGCAGGCCTGCCTGGACGCAGGAGACTCATGTTCGGCCGTCTGCTCAACGCCAGCGCTGGGGCCGCCACGCCAACAACCACAACTCAATCGCCCCCCACAGCAGCAAACCGCCAACAACCCAACCCGGCAGCCAAACCAATGGGGGCCAAGGCCGCAGTAACCAACTGAGCAGGCCCAGGCCCACAGCCAGCGCAGCGCGGCGGCGTTGAAGCTGCCAGGGAGGCATCTGGGCCAGAGCTGAACGAAAGCGCTCCCATCGCTTGGCCATCGTTCCCGCCGGGCTGCAGCAGCGCCATTGTGACCTCCATACGATGCCGGCAAGGGATAGCCGAAGTTGATGCCGCTGCGGGGTGGAGGAGTGCTGCTGATCACCATCGCCGCGGCCGGCACCGTGGTGATCAGCAGCGCCTTGCAGCGGGGTCTGCAACAGATCCGGCCCGAACTCGACCGCCACAGCTCCGCCGCACTACTGCGGCGAACGGCTCGCTTTGATCCCGATCCAAGCCGGCGTCGCATCGCCCGGCTGGTGCTGGCCAACCAAGGCGATGTCAGCGCCGCCAGGCGGCAGTGGTTGCTGCGCGCTCAAGGCTGGGGCGAGAGCCCGCTCACCCCTGTGGTGCTCAAGCAACAAGCGCTGGCCGCGCGAGCCCTGGGCCAACAGGAGCAATCCGATCGCCGCTGGCAAGAGCTGTTGCAACGCTTTCCAGCTGCAGCCCCCAGCGCGGACGCCCTCTATTACCTGGGCCAGCCAGGAGGGGAACAGCACCAACAACTGCTGCAGCGCTTTGCCGCCCACCCCGCGGCTCTGGCCGCTGCTGTGGACTGGGACCGCCAACGGCAAGACCCCCGCGCCGGATTGCATCTGGCCGCTTGGGGAGCGCGCTGGCCAGGAGCCGATACGGCACTCCTACGCGCCTGCGGTAGCGATCTGGCTGATCAACAGCGCGAACAAGTTGCCGCAGCCCTGGCGCAACAAGGGGATCTCGATGCAGCACTGGACTGCCTTGGCGATCTCAGGCCCACATCACCCACGAACCTCGAACAGCTCGGGCTGGCCGAGGAGGCGCCACTGAGCCCTCAACAACAGGCCTGGGAGCAGATCCGTTCGCTCCTGCTCGAGCGCGACTGGAGTGGCGCCCAACTGGCGCTGCAGCAACAACTGGAGCAACCCCTCACACCGCCCCTGCAAGCGCGGGTGCGCTTCTGGCTTGGCCTCAGCGCCTGGGAGCTGGGCGAAACCGAGCAGGCGCAGCAGATCTGGCAGCAGCTCTTGAGCGAGCATCCCTTCGGCTACTACGGCTGGCGCGCTAGCGAACGGTTGCAGCAGGCCCCTGAGGCGCTGCCGCCAGCGAACGCTCCGGCGGAAGGATTGCTGCCCAAGCACTTGGAGCAATTGCTTGCGCTCGGGATTCCCGTTGAAGCCTGGGAGCAGTGGCGCACCCAACGGGGCGGCCAACCACCGGAATCTCCGAAAGAGCTTTGGCAAGAAGGGGTGCTCCGCCTGGGGGTTGGTGATCGCTGGATCGCCTTGGAGCAACTGGACCGGGCCCAGCGACTGGGCGCCGCTGAAGGCTTGAGCCAACAGGTGCTGCTGGAGCAACACCGCCATCCGCGCAACTTCGAACCACTGCTGGAGGAAGCCGCAGGCAGCGAGCAACTCGATCCTGATCTGCTCTTGGGCTTGGCGCGGCAAGAGTCGCGGCTCACTCCAACGGTGCGCTCCAGCGCGGGGGCGGTGGGCCTGCTGCAGCTCCTACCCAGCACCGCTGCTGAGCTGGAAGATCCGGCACCCAGCGAAGCGGAGCTCTTGGAACCGGAGCGCAATGCCCCCTTGGGTGCCCGCTATCTCAAAGAGATGCTGAGCGCTGCAGACGGCAATCCCTTTCTGGCAACAGCCAGCTACAACGCCGGGCCAGGAGCTGCTGGCAGCTGGCGCAACGAGGATCTAGACGCCATCCCCGAGCTCTGGGTGGAAGCCATTCCCTACCCCGAAACCAGGATCTACGTGAAAAAAGTGCTGGGCAATCGCTGGACCTATGCCTTGCTCGGCGACAGGTTGACCAACCACTGAAACCATTCCATGCCACCCAATTGGTTGTGAATGGAGTGGCCGTAGCTCATGAACAACAAGATGTAGACGTTGAAGCCAATCAAGCCGAGCCAAGCCGGCGGCCAGACGCGCAAACGCACCAGATCGAGGCGTGCCAACAGCAGCGCTGCTGTGAGCACCAACAGATCAGCAAAGCCGGGCATGTAGAGCAGGTACATCCCGCCGACCACCACCACCAGCAGGGTCACCACCAAGGTGAGTGCTTTGCTTGCCGCCATAAACAGAGAGATCTGGCGCAGCACCAGCTCCGGCAAGGTGCAAAACGACACCACGATCACCACCTGGGAGAGCGAGAGCACCCAGTAGGCCTCATCCACCAAGGACTGATCGGCAACGCTGGAGCGGATGTCTTCCTGCAGCAGGCCCCAGTGGGCTCCCAGATAAACGCTGATCAAGGCCAGCAGGATCAGCATCGGAGCCCGGGCGGGCAAGGTCAGCCAGCGGAGGAAGAAAGACATCAGAGCTTCAGGCTGATGGCATCCAGCGGGCAGACAGCAATGCACTGCTCGCAGACGACGCAGCGACGCTGATCAAACTGCAGTCGCCAGTCTGGTGTGCTGCAGCTCAAGGCGCCACTGGGGCAAACGCTTGAACAGATGCCGCAGTCGACACAGCGCTCAGGGTCGATCGCGATCTCTCCAGCCGCCGAGCTGATCGTCAGCCCAAGGCTCATCAACCACTCCTGGGCGGCGTCCAACTCATCGATGTCGCCAGAGAGCTCCACCACCAACGTGCCGCGCTGATTGGGAGCCACCTGGGCGCGAATGATGCGCGAAGCCACGTCGTAGTCGACAGCCAGCCGATAGGTGATCGGCTGATGCACGGCTTCCCGAGGGAATTGCAGCGTCAAGCGACGCTTCACGGCACACAGGGGAGCATCGCTGCCAGCATGGCAGCGCCCCAACAGCGCCGCAGCCATGAGCAGCACCCCAGCCGGCCCCGAATTTCCTGGGAAGAGGCTCCCTCAGCTGGTGCTGTTGCTGGTCGCCATCATCGTGGTGGCAGTGGTTTGGCTCGAAGGCGGGCGCCCCGAGGGCGACCTGCTCGATCAAATGGCCCGGCGCTCGCTGCCCCTGGAGCAGGCCCTCGGCAACGGCAGGCCCACCGTGGTCGAGTTCTATGCCGACTGGTGTGAGTCCTGCCGAACCATGGCTCCTGGCATGGAGCAAATGGTGGAACAGCATCCCCAGGTCGATCTGGTTTTGCTGAATGTCGACAACCCCAGCTGGCAGCCCCAAGTGCAGCGCTGGAACGTCAACGGCATTCCCCATCTGCAGCTCTTTGATGCCAATGGCGAAAGCCGCGGTCAATCGATTGGCTTACGCCAACCGCAGGAGCTCAGCGCCATTGCCGTTGCGCTGGAAACCGGTGAGCCCCTGCCCACCTTGGCGGGCATCGGCGCCATCAGCAGCTTGGATCCCGCTGATGAACCCAGTCGGCGCGACATCAGTAGCAACGTGGGCCCGCGCAGCCACGGCTAAGGCTCAGCGGCCAGCTGTTGCAACAGCTCAGCGAGCAAACGATCGGCGTCACGCACTGCCAAGCGCTCCATGCCTTGGCGCAACAAGCGCAGCGGATCCGCCGCTGGATCACAACCCCGCAAGCGGGGACCCAGCAGATTCCAGAGCATGCGCTGCAGCCCAGGCTCGCTGGGCTCATGCTGCGCCACGATCACCGCGGCTCCAACAGCGGCCGCGGCCGCGGCATTGGCACTTTGGTGGTCGTCGGCAGCCTGCGGGAAAGGAACCAACACAGCAGGGGTTCCGCAAACGGCCAACTCGCTGAGGCTGCCGGCACCAGCCCGGGAGATGGCGAGATCAGCGTGCTGCAGCAGCGCCGGGATCTCATCGCTGAAGGGGCGCTCTTGATAGGCCGGGTGCTGCAGCTGGCCTTGATCCGGATCGACGCGACCGGTGAGGTGAACGATGCGGCAACCGTTGGCGAGCAAGGCGGGCGCCGCCGCACGCACCATGCGGTTTAACCCAACCGCACCTTGGCTACCGCCAATCACAAGCAGCAAAGGGCCATCACCAGCAGGCACCCACGCCGGACAGGCGGCTGGCTTGAGAAAGTTGTCCCGCACCGGCGTGCCGGTGACTTCCGGACGGCAACCGCTCAAATAATCCGCCGCCTGCGGCAGCCCAAGGGCTACGCGGGTGCAAAAGCGGCCGAACAGGCGCGTGACTTGGCCTGGGATGGCATTGGATTCATGCAGCACCACCGGACGCCGGCAAAGCCGTGCCGCCAAGATCGCCGGGGCTGCGATGTAGCCACCGGTGGTGAACACAACCCCGCACTCCTCCTTGCGAATCAGGCCAGAGACAGGCCACGCGCTCCAGAGCAGCTGAATCAGTTGTTTGAGCTTGCGCAGACCTCGGCCCTGCAAGCCACCAGCCCGCACCGTGAACAAGGGGTAGCGGCTCGGAACCAGTTGGCGTTCCAGGCGATCGGGAACCCCCAGCCAGCGCACACTCCAGTTATCCGGCATGCGATCGGCAACCGCCAAGGCCGGAAATAGATGGCCGCCAGTGCCGCTGGCTGCAATCAGGAGCCGAGGCATGGACGCACAAGACGGGGCGCCTAACTTAAGGATCCCTGCGACGGCGTGCCGTGACTGCAACCCCCTGGCTGTCCCTACTGCTCGGGGGTGTGGTGTCCTTCCACATGCCAGCGGCCCATGCCCAGCTGAGCGGAGCGCTGCTGAATCAACTGCAAAATGCGCTCAACAGCGGCGACACCGCAGCGCTGGCGGACTTGGTTGCCAGCAGCGATGAAATCGGCGGCAGCGAGTTGGAAAACCGCTACAGCCAACTGCGCCGGCAATTCCCAGATAGCCAATGGAGCTTGGCCGCGGGCCAAGACCTCGCCGATGGCCGCAACACCCTGACTGTGAGCGTGGTGGGCAACGGCAGCCAAGCCGGACGTGACTTCCGCTTGCAGGCCAGCCAAACCCTGGCAGTGCGAAGTGATGGGCTCACCCTCGGCAGCCAGGAGGTGCTGGCGGAAGAGTCGATCGTGCGCAGCGGTGAACGCGATTTAGCCGTGAGCGTGCTGGCACCCGAGACGGTGCTGACCGGCCAGCGCTACGACCTCGATGTGCTGATGGATGAACCGCTGAAGGATGCAACCTTGGCCGGCGGCTTAACCGAACTCACCGAAGCGGATCTGCTGCAGGAAGCGAGCCCTGAAATTGAACTGGGCGCCCTCAATGCCGGCGGCATCTTCAAAACAATCCAGGCCCCCTATGAGGCCGGTCGCCAAGCCTGGGCCGCCCTACTGCTGCACCCCGAAGGCACGGTCAGCATCAGCCGCACGGTGCGGGTGGTGAATCGTCTGTAAACCAGCGCAGTAGCGCGGAGACATCCTCTTGGCCATGGCCTTGCTGCATGAGGCTGTCCTCCATCGCCGCCACCTGCTCGGTGATCGGCAGCTGAAGCTCGCAACTCTGCGCTGCCGCCAGGGCGATCCCGAGATCTTTGCGGTGCAGCTCAAGCTTGAAACCAAGCGGGAACTGCTCCTCCAGCATCGTTGGGGCGCGATGGCGTAAAGCCCAGGAGCCGGCCGCCCCCTCCTGCAGGGCCGCCACCAAGTCGCGCATCGGTAAGCCCAGCCGCTGCCCCAAAGCCAGCGCTTCGGCCACCGCCGCATAACAGCCGGCCACCAGCACTTGGTTCACCGCTTTGGCGCGCTGGCCTGAACCCAATGGCCCCAGGTGGGTGATGGTGCCGCCCACCACCTCCAACACAGGGCGAGCCCGCTCCAGATCGCTGGCCTCACCGCCCACCAACACCGACAGCGTGCCCAGGCGGGCACCCTCGGTGCCACCGGTGACCGGGGCATCGAGCCAGCTCAAACCGCGCTGGGCCGCCTCCGCCGCCAGCCGCTGCGTACTGGCCGGATCAATGGTTGAGAAATCAATGATCAAGCCGCCGGGCTCAGCCCCCGCCAGGAGCCCAGAAGGCCCATGCAAAACGGCCTCAACAGCTGCGGCATCGGTGAGGCAGAGCGCATGGATCTGGGCTGACGCCGCTGCCTCCGCTGGGCTGCCAGCAACGCGCGCGCCAGCGGTTTGCAAGGGCTGCTGCCGCTCAGGGCTGCGGTTGTGAACGGTGAGAGGGACACCGGCGGCGAGGAGGTTGGCCGCCATCGGTTGGCCCAAGGCCCCAAGACCGATGAAGCAAACCGGAATGTTTGGAGCCATGGCTTGCCGGCCTCAGGCCAAATCGCGACACTGCGGCCATCGTGCTGCCGACCGTGCCGTGGCCCCAACTTGGGTCAACAGTCCTGTGTTGATGGAAGCGCTGGAGCGCTACCAGCAAGGGCGCCTGCCGCAGCAGATGCGGCACTGGATTCGCGCCTTATTGGAGCTCCCAGACGACGCCTCAGAACTGACAGTGGAGCTCCTGGTTCAACGGCCAAAGAGCAGCCACAGCAGCAGCACCACGGCAATGGTGATCACCCACCAGGGCAATCCCTGACGGCGGCGGCCCCCACCAGAACCGGACCTGCGCCCATAGCGCTTGTCCCAGAACTGACGGGAAAGATCTCGCTCGCGATCGGTGACCACCGGATCTGACCTCAGGCGGCTTCGTCGAGGGCAGCCACACCAGGCAGAACCTTGCCTTCGAGCAGCTCGAGGCTGGCGCCACCACCGGTGGAGATGTGGGACATCTGGGCGGCCAGGCCAGCCTTCTCAACAGCAGCCACCGAGTCGCCGCCACCAATGATGGTGCAGCAGCCCTTACCGCTCAGGTCAGCCAGGGTGGTGGCGATGGCGTTGGTGCCAGCGGCAAATTTGTCGAACTCGAACACGCCCATGGGGCCGTTCCAGATCACGGTCTTGCAATCACCCAGGGCCTCCTGGAAGACCTTGATGGAGTCAGGACCGATATCCAGACCCATCCAGCCGTCGGGGATGGCATCGATAGAGGCCACTTGACTGTTGGCATCGGGAGCGAAGTTGTCAGCCAGCACCACATCGGTGGGCAGCAGCAGCTGAACACCCTTGGCCTTGGCCTTGGCTTCCAGCTCCT
>JAAXIH010000005.1 GCA_012270465.1 Synechococcus sp. | reverse complement strand
TTGCTCTACCCCTGAGCTACACCGGCGTGGGCGTCAAATTAGCATCGGCGCAGGTTTGAGCTGAGCTCATCGTCCATGGCAGATCCCGCGTCCAGACTGGATCCTGAGCTCAAAGCTCGTCTCCTGCAGGAGGCGCGCACACCGTGGCGTGGACTACGCCGTGCCCTCTGGTTGGCCCTCTTCGCCTCCGCTGCTGTCGGTGCCGCCACCATGGCTCTGCGCGCTTCCAGTGGGGGTGTCGTTCCCCTCTCCGACCTCGGGATTCAAGGGCTCGCTCTGTTGATCAGTGGTGCCCTGCTCTGGTGGGATCGCAATCGAGACCGTTCCGAGAGCTGAGCGCAGTTGCCATTGCATCGCCAGCAGTAGCAGCAAGGCCCACAGCAGGCACGCCACCCGGCTCTGCTCAGCCCAAGGACTCACCGCTGTTGCCAGCCCAGCGCGGCCATCGAGCCACAACAGCAGGGGCAGTTGCAGCACCGCCAGCACCGGCCTCACCAGGGCAAGCGGCAGCACCCATGGCGGGCGCAGCTGCGGCAACAGCACCGCTAGGGCCCACAGCAACACCATTTCCAGCCGTGGGGCTGGCCCTGGATTGCCGCCAGCGAGAACCAGCTGAAGCAACAACAGCTCCAGCGGCAGCAGCGCCAGGCTGAGCCGTGGGAGCCAGGCCTCCATTTAGGTGGCCAGTGTGCGGCGCTGGGTCACCATCGCGAAGGCTTCAACGCGGTCGCCTTCTTGCCAATCGGCAAAGCGATCGCAGCCCATCCCGCACTCGAAGCCGGTGTTCACTTCCTTGACGTCGTTCTTCATTCGCTTGAGCGAATCGAGATCGCCGCTGAACACCACCTCTTTGCCGCGATGGATGCGGATCTTGCAGTTGCGCTGAATGCTGCCGCTGGTGACATAGCAACCAGCCACAGCGCTCTTGCCAATGCTGAAGACCGCGCGCACCTCGGCTTCGCCCAGTGGCGATTCCACCAGCTCGGGTTCCAGCAGACCCTCCATGGCGGCCTGGATGTCCTCCAGCAGCTTGTAGATGACGTCGTAATCGCGAACGTCAACACCAGCCAATTCAGCGGCCCGGCGGGCACCGGACGCCAAGGTGGTGTTGAAGCCGACAATCACAGCGCCGGATGCCGCCGCCAGATCGACGTCGGTTTCGGTGACCTCGCCCGGTGCAGAGAGCAGAACGCGAACCTGAACCTCGCCTTGGGGCAGCTGTTCCAGCATTCCCAAGATGGCTTCGACGCTGCCTTGAACGTCGGCCTTCAAGATCAAGTTGAGCTCCTTGAGCTCCCCTTCGCTGGCCTGGCCTGACATCGATGTCAGGGAGACGCGGCGAGAGGCCATCTGCTGAGCCAAGCGGGTGGCGCGCGCCTCGCTAGCGCGATCACCCACCACCGAGCGTGCGGCTTTCTCGTCGGGGTAGACCTCGAACTCGTCGCCAGCGGCAGGTACCTCGCTGAAGCCCAGCACCTCCACCGCAGAGGAGGGAGCCGCTTCTTTCACGCGGCGGCCGCCATCGTTGACCATGGCCCGCACCTTGCCGAGCACAGGACCGGCAGCCACCACATCGCCGGGGCGCAGGGTGCCGTTTTGCACCAGCAGCGTTGCCACCGGGCCCTTGGCCTTGTCGAGGTGAGCTTCCACCACGGTGCCCTTGGCCATCCGTTCAGGGTTGGCCTTGAGGTCTTCAACCTCGGTCACCAGCAGGATCATCTCCAGCAGCTTGTCGAGGCCTTCGCCTTTGAGGGCGCTGACCGGCACCATCACGGTGTCGCCGCCCCAGTCTTCCGCCAGCAGGCTTTGGTCGGAGAGCTCTTGCTTGACGCGGTCAATCTGGGCGCCTTCTTTATCGACCTTGTTGATCGCCACAACGATCGGCACTTCTGCCGCTCGGGCGTGACTGATGGCTTCCAGGGTTTGCGGCCGCACGCCGTCATCGGCGGCCACCACCAAGATCGCCACGTCGGTGACCTTGGTGCCACGGGCGCGCATGGCGGTGAAGGCTTCGTGGCCTGGGGTGTCCAAGAAGGTGACCTTCTTGCTGGCACCGGCATGGTCCACATCGACCTGATAGGCACCGATGTGCTGGGTGATCCCGCCAGCCTCGCCAGCGGCCACGCGGGTTTTGCGGATGGCATCGAGCAGGCTGGTTTTGCCGTGGTCGACGTGGCCCATCACGGTGACCACAGGCGGGCGCCGGATCAGGTGATCGAGGTCGCTCTCCTCGATCATCTCGACGGTCTTCTTGGCGGCTTCTTCGATGTCGTCCTGCAGTACAGGCACACCAAATTCCTGGGAGACCTTCTCGATCGATTCGAGATCCAGGGTCTGGGTGACCGTGGCAATGATCCCCTTGAAGAAGAGGGATTTGATGATCTC
>JAAXIH010000018.1:6665-12182 GCA_012270465.1 Synechococcus sp. | reverse complement strand
CTCGACGGCATCAAGAACCAGATCGATCCCGGTGACGGCACCGACGTCGACCTGTTCGAACTGCCCGCCGAGCAACTGGCCAAGATCTCCACAGTGCCCTCATCCCTGAATGGGGCTCTGCAGGCTCTGGATGCCGATAAGGACTACCTGCTGGCCGGTGGCGTCTTCACCGAAGACTTCATCGAGAACTGGATTGATCTCAAGTACGAGGAAGTTCAGCAGCTGCGTCAGCGCCCCCATCCCCACGAGTTCACGATGTACTACGACGCCTGATCACAGGCGAGAGTCATCCCAAAGGGGGCCCAAGGGCCCCCTTTTTTTGTGTCCAGGCCACGTTTTTAGTCTGGATCGGTTGAAATAGGTGATCACCAACTAGGGACATGAGCGACCCCGTCACCAAGCTGGCGTACCAAACCATGCAGCAAGGCAAAAGCCTGCTGGGTTTGGCCCATAAAGAGGTGAGCACGCGCCTGATGGATCTGGTGGCTCCCCAGGCCAGCGCCAGCACGGTGCCTGTACCTCCCGAAATGATGGGAGAGCTGCGCAGCAGCATGGACGAGCTGCTGGAGCTGGACTGGAAAGAAGCCCAGCAGGGGCTGTATCCCACGTCGTTGTTATTTGACGCTCCCTGGCTTGATTGGGCTGTTCGCTACCCCCTGGTTTGGCTGGATCTGCCCTCCATCTGGCAGCGCCGCACCCGGCGCGATGTCACCGATTTACCGGTGGAGATCAACGCCAAGGATTACCCGGATTACTACCTCCAAAACTTCCACCACCAGACCGACGGCTACCTGAGCGACCGCTCAGCCGAGCTCTACGACCTGCAGGTGGAGATCCTGTTCAACGGCACCGCAGATGCGATGCGCCGCCGGTTGATTCGCCCCTTACTGGATCAGCTCGGTGGCCGGCGCGCTGATCCCATCCGAGTGTTGGACATCGCCACCGGCACTGGCCGCACCTTGCGTCAATTGCGGGGTGCTTTGCCCAAAGCGCAGCTGGTGGGCCTGGACCTCTCCGCGTCGTACCTGCGGCAAGCCAGTCGCTGGCTTTCGGAGATTCCTGGCGAATTGCCGCAGCTGGTTCAGGGCAACGGGGAAGAGCTGCCGTTTGCCAACGAGGTGATGCAGGCGGTGACCTGCGTGTTCCTGTTCCATGAACTCCCTGGTGAGGCACGTCAAAAGGTCTTGGATGAGGCCTGGCGCGTGCTGGAGCCCGGCGGTGTGCTGGTCCTAGCTGATTCGATTCAGCTGGATGACAGCCCCACATTCGGCGCTGTGATGGAGAACTTCAGGCGCGTGTTCCACGAGCCTTATTACCGCGATTACATCGCCGATAACATTCCAGAGCGACTGCAGCGCAGTGGTTTTGAAGTTGTTGAAGCCAATTCTTATTTTATGACGAGAGTTTGGACAGCCCGTAAACCTGGCTGATATAAACTTATATACGGTTGATATTCAGATCGAAACATAAAGCGGAAGAAAGTTGTTACCTGATAGTTTCTTGGGTGCAATGGGTCTGTAAAGGGAGCCGTTGATGACTAACCCATTTCGGGTGCGATGGCTCGAAGGTTGGACCTTCCAGACCGTTCTGCAGGGGGGCCAGCCAACGATTGAGGCCTATGGCTTTGGGGTGTGTTTGCGCGCCGTGATCGCTCAGGGCGAAACCCCAACCGAAGCCGCCGACCGCTTGGTGCTCGAGGAAGACAGGCTGCGCCGTTCGCTGCGCAATGCCTGGAAGCGCGGCCCCATGCATCTGCTCAATACCGTGCTCGATGTAGAGCGGGGTGAAGAACTGAAGCTTCAGGACAACCTCATCCGCAGCGCTCAGCAGCTGGAGCCAGCGATCTCACCGCGGGAGGAAGTAATGCAGGGCTTGTCCCAGTAGCAATCCAGCTCCGCCCCAGCGCAGGGCACGCCAAAAGCGTCCATCGCCACTGGTCATTGGCAGTTCAGCTGCGCTGAGCAACTCCAACAGCAACCGTTGCCGTTGCTGTTGCCGCCGCCCGGCAACCGACGTTTGGCGCTCCGCTTTGGCCAAACCAACTTGCAGCACCGGGCTGAGGTGGTGCATCCAGCGCAGCGGACGGGGCACAGCGTGCTTCCAAGCAGGACAATGCCCATTGTTGCCAGTTCGCGATGGAAGGGCTCAGCGAAGACCAACTGCATCTGGCTGAAACCTTGCAGCGGCAACTGGCCATCAACGAACGGGATTGGCATCGGCTCAAAACTGACCGTCACCGGCGCGCCGCTGAGCAGCTCTCGGCGGCCCTGCTGCTGTTAATGCGCAGTGGTGCAAAGGCGGATGGGGATGTCGTGGCCCTGCTGGAGAGCGCGCAGCGCTGGATCAAACGGGAACAACGCGATCCCGGCTGCCCCGATCACGGCAGGCCTAGGGCTTAACGGCGTTTGGCCAGTTGCACGCGATTGCCGCGCTGACTCCAGCGCACATCGTCAAAGCATTGATGCATCAAAAACAGCCCACGGCCAGAGATGGCATCCAACTCATCTGGCAATGAGGCCAAACGCTGTTCAGGCTGGAGACCAGGCCCTTGATCCTGCACCTGCCAGATCAACCACTGGGGACTGTGAATGCGGCGGATGCGCACAAGCTTGGCCGGATCATTGCCGTTGCCATGGCGCACAGCGTTCACCAGCGCCTCCTGCAAGCCCAGTTGCAGCATCTCGCGATGTTCGCTGGAAGCTGGTTGCAAAAGCAGCTCAAGCAAGGGCTGCAGCGCCAGGGTGGATGGGGTGATGAACTCAAACCAGCGACAGCGCTTTGTCAGGTTCAAGAGCACGAGCCAGCCACCTGTTCGCTGAGTTCTGATCTTATGGAGCCTGGAGGACTTGGTCGATGGCTGGATGACGCAAATAGGCATCCATCAAGCGCACCCCCCGCAATTGATTCACCAAGGGCATGTGCCCTTCTGGGGCTTCATGGCTCCACGTGAACGCCCCGGGGTAACGGGTCCAGGACCCTTCGTTTTTCCAGCCGATCTGAGGCCAGAGTTGCTCCCAGCGCCAACGCAAGCGCTCGATCTGCTGGCGCTGAACGCGGAACCCGTAGCGGCCACCGCTGTAAAACCACCACAGGGAATCGAGGTGAGCCAGCTCAGCAACGGGCATGCCGGGCACTTCACTGAAATACACGTAGCCGCGCTCTTCGGCCGCTGGCCCAGCCAAGGCACGCAATTGGGCTGTGGTGAGGCGATCGGCCTCCTCCAACTCACCGCGCAACAGACACCACTGCAGCTCGGTGCAGCGCTCGGCGTCAACACCAGGAGGCACCAGCCAACCCTCGGGGTAGGTGGCTTGCAGCTTGGCCAACTGATCGGGATCAGCGGCCAGCAGCCGCAGCAAACTGCCAATGGCCCAGTCTTCGGGTTGCCGGCTCTGACTGCTCAACAGCGCCCAAATCGCCTCAACCAATTCGGGCGCTTGGGACGGCAGGGTTTTCCAGAGCCGCTGCCGCTGGCGGGTATTGCCTTTGAGGAACTCTTGCAACAGTGCGGCCGGTTCAACAACGGCCTGCTCCGAACCTCGGGAAGCAGCAGATGAGGGTGAACCAGACAACATGGCGGAAGGGGCCAGTGGTCAGTATCGCAGTGCAGCCATGAATAACCGGCTCGCGATTGAAACATTCATGCAGGCAGCCGGTGCTCTGGTGGATGTGCGCAGCCCCAGCGAGTTCGCCAAGGCCCACTGGCCTGGGGCGGTGAATCTGCCCCTGTTTGATGACGAAGGGCGCGCTGAGGTGGGCACCCTCTACAAGCAACAGGGGCGTCAACAGGCCATCCAGCGGGGCTTGGAACTGGTGGGCCCAAAGCTCGCTGCCATGGGCGAACAGCTGCAGCAGATCGCCCAGCAAGGGCCTGGAGGCCTGCGCATCTATTGCTGGCGTGGCGGCATGCGCAGCAGCAGTGTGGCCTGGTTGGCCTCCACCTTGGATCTGGAGGTGGTGGTGCTCGAGGGCGGCTACAAGAGCTTTCGCCGCTGGGTGCTCAGCCAGTTCGAGCGTTCCTGGCCGCTGCAATTGCTGGGAGGCGGCACCGGCAGCGGCAAAACCGATGTTTTGCTGGCCCTCGCCCAGCAGGGCGGGGCCATGGTCGATCTCGAAGGGCTGGCGCATCACCGCGGCAGCAGCTTTGGCGGGCTCGGGCAACCCGAGCAACCCAGCACGGAGATGTTTGAAAACGAACTCGCCCTGGCGCTGGTGGCTCTCGAGGACCAAGCGCCGCTGTGGCTCGAGGCCGAGAGCGTTCAAATCGGTCGCTGCCGGCTTCCCAATGGGCTCTGGCAGCAGATGCAGCAGGCGCCTGTGGTGGTGTTGCAGCGGCCGCAGCAGGAACGGATTGATGCGTTGGTGGCGCTCTATGGCGCCGAAGCCCATGAGGGATTGCTCGAAGCCACCCAGCGCTTGCAACGGCGGCTGGGTCCGCAACGCACCCAAGAGGCCACCGACAGCATCCGCGCTGGAGATCTCAGCAGCGCTTGCGCAGTGATTCTTGATTACTACGACCGCTGCTACAGCTATGAGCTCAACCGCCGCACTACGGCGATCACACCATTGCCGGTAGAGGGCTTAAGTGCGGCGGCGGTGGCAAAGCAGCTATTACAACTGAAATCTGCGTAAGCTCTCGGTCTTTCGGGCAGTCAGCGATGGGCGCAGCCATTCAGTTTTTCCGTGGCGTTGACGAGCCCGTCATTCCCGACATCAAGCTGACCCGCTCCCGCGATGGCATGACCGGCCAAGCCAAGTTTGTGTTTGAGGAGCCTCAAGCCTTGGCCCCAGAAACCATGGGCGATATCACCGGCATGTTCATGGTCGACGAAGAGGGTGAACTCACCAGCCGCGATGTGAACGCGCGCTTCGTGAACGGCGTCGCCTTTGCCTTAGAGGCCACCTACACCTGGAAGAGCGAGGCTGACTTCGAGCGTTTCATGCGCTTTGCTGAGCGCTACGCCGCCAGCCACGACCTTGGATTCAGCCAAAGCTGACGGCCAAACCACCTTTGGTCGCTGGGTTGGATTTGCAGCGCTGCTCGCTGCGGTGGTTCTGCTCTGGGATCTGCGCTCTGTCCTGATCGACCTGTTTGGCTCGGTGGTTTTGGCCGTGGCCTTCTGCACGTTGGTGCGCGGGGTTCAAAGCCGGCTGGGTTGGCGGCGCTGGCCATCGCTACTGCTCTCGCTGCTGCTGGTGGTGGTGCTGGTGATCGTTGTGGTGGTGGCCCTGGTGCCCCCCTTCAGTGCGCAATTCCGGGAGCTGATCGAACAACTCCCGCAGGCCGCTCAAGCGCTGCAACAACTCATTGGTGGTGATCTGAGCTCGGCGATCCAGAGCAACATCACCAATCCAGAGAAGTGGAATCTCGCCAACAGCTTCACCCGCGTGTTGCAGCTGGCCGGAAATTTCGGCATCGGCCTGCTGCAGCTTCTGTTTGTGGTGGCCGTCGCCTTGATGCTGAGCGTGCAACCGGAGGACTACCGCCAGGTTGCCGTGTTGATGGCCCCCTCCTAC
>JAAXIH010000018.1:5328-6565 GCA_012270465.1 Synechococcus sp. | reverse complement strand
GTCTTGGCGCTCTATGTGGTGATCCAAAACCTGGAGAGCTATGTGATCACCCCGTCGGTGATGCATCACCAGGTCAAGTTGCTTCCCGGGCTCACCTTGGCCGCCCAGCTGATCTTCACGGTGATCTTTGGTTTTAAGGGACTGTTATTGGCGCTTCCCTTGGCGGTCTGCCTGCAGGTGGTGATCCGTGAACTGATCGTTCGCGATGTGCTCGACACCTGGAAGCGCCCGCGGAGGTTCTGCTGATGGAAGGCCGCAACCTGGTCAGCTGGCCAGCGATCCTTGGCACCTTGGCCCTGGTGGTACTCGGGCTGTTGGCTTGGGAGCTGCGCTGGGTGCTGTTGGTGCTTTTTGGCGCTGTGGTGCTGGCCGTGGCCCTTGATGTGCCCGTGCAGGTCTTGATGCGGCGCACTCCGCTGCAACGTCCGCAGGCCCTGGTGGTGGTAGTGGGCCTGCTGATCTTGCTGGGCTGGGAATTGGGCTTTTTGCTGTTGCCCGAATTGGTGCAGCAGGTCGCCACCCTCAATGAATTGCTGCCGCAGCTGCTGCAGCGGGTGGGGGCTTTTCTCTCTGAGATCCGCGGCGTGGGGCCCATCGGCAGCAGCCTCGAATCCTCTGGAGGTCTTTCGGCCCTGCAGCCGTTGGGCAGTCAATTGCTGGGCCTCGCTGGCGGAGCAGCCAACAGCTCGATTCAGGTGTTGCTGATGGCGCTCTTGGCGTTGTTGTTGTGCCTTGATCCTCAACATCACATCAATTTGCTGATCGCGGCCACACCCCGCTTTTATCGCCCGCAAGGCCGCCGGTTGCTGCAGCAATGCCGTGATGCCCTCGGCGGTTGGCTAGCCGGCATGACGATTTCCGCCGTGAGCGTGTTTTTGCTCACCTGGGCGGGGCTGGCCTGGTTGCAAGTTCCCCTGGCGTTGCTGAGCGGGCTGGTCTGCGGGCTGCTCACCTTTGTTCCCACCATCGGTCCAACAGTGGCAACACTGCTGCCCACCGCCCTGGCCTTGGTGGTGTCACCGGAGCTGAGCTTGAAGGTGATCGTGCTGCGCTTGATCCTTCAAAACGGTGAGGCGTTTTTGCTCACGCCCCTGTTGCTCTCGCGCACGGTCAATCTGCTGCCCACGGTGGCGTTGATGGCGCAGTTGAGCCTGGGGGCCTTACTCGGCCTGCCCGGTGTGTTGCTGGCGCTGCCGTTGGTGGTGGTGCTGCAGGTGTTGCTGCAGGAGGTCTTCGT
>JAAXIH010000018.1:0-5228 GCA_012270465.1 Synechococcus sp. | reverse complement strand
TTGCGGCGCTTCCAGCGCTCAAACCAAACAACAGCTCCGATGGCAAGGGCAGTGCCAACGCTCAAGCCGATCAACACCACTCCCAGATACATCGGCATGGGAACCCTCGGCTGCTCGCTCCGCAGCGTCCATCATCTGTGAACGCCACGCAAAACTTCTGGCAGGCTGGGCCGCACTCGTGGATGAACCGTGCGCAGCAGCCGATGGGCCGCCCTGGCATTAGCCGCTGGTTTGGCTGGTTGCAGCTGGGGCAATCCACCATGGCAACAGAGCCAGCAGCCCACAGAGAGCAAAGCCCAGCTGCGCGAAGCCCTGGCCACCACCGCCAAAAATCGCCAGCTCTATGAAAACTGGCGGTACTGGGCGCCACGGCTGTCGTTTGAGCAACCCAACTGCCTGATCAACGGGCTCACCGAGCAATACGCCGAAGGGCTCGAGATCAAGCGGCGCGGCGATGAGTTGATGAAGCTCAAGCGCTCCAGCTGCATTGTTCCCAGTTCCCTACTGCCAACCAGCAGCGGGGGCTCGGTCTTTGAACTCACCGCCGGCTGGGGAGACCTCAGTGATCGCACCGACAGGCCGCCCGATCTCAAGGGCTACGCCGTGGAATACACCCTCGCTGAAGTGGGGATCACCTGCGACACCGAGCAGGAAACACGGCGGCCACTGTTCACCCTGATCGCCCTGCCCCAAGGGTCACCGCTGATCATCGATCTCGACAACAACAGCCAAGCGGTCCGCATGCTGGGGGTGGAAGACGAGCTCAACCGCAGGCCGGTCACGTTTGAGCAACCGCTGTGGCTGATCCAAGGGTCAGAGCAATACGCCGTTGGCACCGTGCGCAATCCACGCACCATGAAAGGGATTGTCGAACCCATCTGCCGCCGCCGGCAGCAGATCATCGATCGTTCGCAGCAGTCGTTATTGGCGAGCTGAACAAAGGCGCTTAGCGATCCGCTGCGCTTGCCCTTTGCGATCGGCGGAGATGCGCTGCCGTTTGATGCCGTCGCCAAGGATGTCGAAGACGCCGTTGTAGCAATTGAGCTGCAACTTGCGCAGGCGGAACCAGCCATCGGGCATGGCTTGGCCTTGGCGCGCCAAAGCACCAGCGCAGGCCCTGGAGGAGCCGCCAAAGCCGCAGTTCAACACCCCCAACGCAGCGCTGAATAAATTGCCGGCGATCTGGCCGCCGCGCTCCACCTCAAAGCGATAGACCTTGATCACCGCATCCACCCAAGGTTCTTCGGGGTTGAACTCGACAACCTCTGAAAACGTCTCTGGCGTGTCCATCGTCCAGGTGTCGAATTGGGTGCCAGGCGTGATTTCGCCGTTCACCCCATCGGTGAATGCCCGGTAACGCGTCAGCGGGTAGCCATGGGGTGAGAGCTGGTGATAGTCGCCAATGCGAAACAGGATGTTGGCGGCTTCGGTGAACTGCTCAACGTTCAAAGCTTTGTTGGCCATCAGCCAACCCAAATAACGGCCGGCGCGCCAATCGGCGGCATCCTCTTCACGGCCCTTAAACGGTCCCTGATCAATCGCATGGTTGACGTGGTGGCCCCATTCATGGGCGAGCACCGTGAGCGCTGTGAGTTCGGTGCTTGGCGAGGACTGCAAACGCAAGCGCGAGAGCAAACCGCGAGCATCAATGCCGATTTGCGCTGATTCAGGGCAATAGGCATTGCTGGCCGGCGCCTTGCCGCACGCGGAGAAACGGGCACCAGGCTCGAGCAGCTCCACCTCTGGCAACTCCTGATCGCCATCACTGGCCACATCGCGCCAGTAGTGCTGCAGCAAGCGGTGATGAAGCGGCAACTGAGCCGGTCCCTCAGGGCTCTGCTTGAGCTCCTCAAGCAAAGCAGCGGTTTTGGGCAGCAGCGGCGGAGGTGCTGGATCAGCTAGCACCAAGATCGCTGAGGCCAACAAGCTGCCGATCATGGAAACCCACCACCGGAATGGCGGCTGGAGCTCACCAACCACCAGGGGCTGAGCACCACAATCAGGCAGGCCAGCTTGTGGTGCACCACGGCATAAAACAGGCCGGTCCAGGTGAAGTGCTGCGCCAACAGCTTCACCTCACTGCGAAGTTCCAGCAGGGCGAGCACCAGCACCACCCAGAACACCGCAGCGGGAATTTTCATGCAGTCACGCCGGAGGTGGCTGCGCGTTGCGGCAGCTTGCCGCCCATCAAGGGCAGCAGGGGAGGCACCACCGCCACACTCGACCAGGCCCCCACAGCAATGCCCACAAACAACGCCACCGCAAACCACTGCAGGCTTTCACCGCCAAACAGGATCAGCGCCAGGATGGGGATCTCGGTACTGAGCGAGGTGTAGATAGAACGGGTCAATGTGCCATCCACAGCGCGATCCACCTGCTCTTCCACACTCAACTCAGGCAGCAGCCGTTGCTGCTCCCGGATCCGGTCAAAGACCACCACGGTGTCGTTGACCGAGTAGCCAGCCAAGGTGAGCAAGGCCACCGCAAACAGGCTGTTGACCTCAACGCCAGCCAGCAAGCCCAGCCAAGCGAACAAGCCACTGGTGATCAGCACGTCGTGGGCCAACGCCAGCAAAGCCAAAGCGGCGTAGAGGCGGGCGTAGCGAGCTGAGATGTAGAGCGCCACCGCCGCAAAGCTCACGGTCAAGGCCAACACGCTGCTGGTGAGCAGTTGCTTGCCGAGCACAGGGCCGATGGTGTTGATCTGGGTGTCAGTGGCGATCAGCGGACCCGCCACCTGCTCGAGGGCATCGACAAAGGCGCCACTTTCGGCAGGGCTCAACGCCGAGCTGCGCACGCTGACGGCCTGGCCATCATCCAGAAGCTGAACCACCGCAGCAGAGGGCAAGGCCTCTTGCACCTGTTGAACGCTCAGCTCGGAGCAGCGTTCACCGCAATTGCGCTCCACCTGAATGGAGGTGCCACCGGTGAAATCAAGACCTGGCTTAAGGGGAGCCTTAATGGGAGATAGCCAAGAGAGCACCAGGCCCAGAACACTGAGCGCCACCAACACGGCGGTGATGCTGAGGCAAAGCCGGCGATGGCGATTGATGCGCAGCCTGGGTTCACGCAGGATGGCGCCGCTGGAAGAGGTCATGGCTGCGAAGAAGCGGCGAGGAAGAGGGACGGTTTACGCAGGGCTGGGTAGCTCAGGGCCAGGCGCATCAAGGTGCGGGTGCAGGTCAAGGCGGTGAACAGGCTGAGCAACACGCCAATGGCCAGGGTCACGGCAAATCCGCGCACCAAACCACTGCCCAACCAACCCAATGCCGCACAGCTGATCAAGGTGGTCAGGTGACCATCAAAGATCGACGAAAACGCCCTGGAGAAACCGGTGTCCACCGAGCGGAACAGGGTGTTGCCATCGCGCAGCTCCTCTTTGCTGCGCTCAAAGATCAGGATGTTGGCGTCCACCGCCATGCCCACCGAGAGGATGAAACCGGCAATCCCTGGCAGGGTGAGGGTCACCGGAATCAGGGCATAGAGAGCGAGGTTGAAGAGCGAATAGAGCAACAGGGCCAGCAAGGCCACAGCTCCAGGCAGGCGGTAGATGATCACCATGAACACACCCACCAGCGCTGTGCCGGAACCAGCGGCAATCAGGCTGTTGCGGATGTTCTGAGCCCCCAGGGTTGGACCAACCGAGCGGTTTTCGATGATTTCAACCGGCAGCGGCAAGGCACCACCGCGCAGCTGAACCTCCAGATCACGCGCTTCATCAGCGGAGAAACGGCCGGTGATGGTGGCGGCGCCACCGGTGATGCCGGCCGTAGCGAACTGCGGGCCAACACTGGCTTCACTGATGGAGCGGCCGTCCAACATGATTCCGAGCAGGCGGTTGGTGCCGGCGATGCTCTTGGTGAGGTCAGCAAACTTCTCGCCTCCAGCCTGGCTAAAGCGCAGCGTCACCTCCCAGCTCTGGCTGCCCTGTTGTTGTTGACGGCCGGCGTCAACCAGGTCAGAGCCTGTGAGTTCAGGCTCGCCAAACAACGGCGTGATGCGCCGCTCGGTTTCCACCAACAACGCCTCGAGCTGCTCGTCTTCGCTGGCATTGGCTGGCACCTCAATGCCCTGCTGCTTGAGCAAGTCCGTGAGAGGACCACTCACATCAGGAGCCTCCTCGCCGGCAGGGGGTTGGCTGCGGCCAGCCATTTGCTCCTGGCGCGCCACGATCAGCCGCTTCAAGCGGGTGAGGTTGCTGAGTTCTTGCTGGGTTTCAGGCTTTTGAGCGCGGAACTCAAGCCGGGCGGTGGTGCCGAGCACCTCAGCAGCACGGCGTGGATCTTGAACGCCGGGCAGCTGCACAACGATCCGGTCGCTGCCGGAGGTGGTGACACTGGCTTCCGACACGCCCAAGCCATTCACGCGGCGCTCAAGGACTTCCTTGACCGCCTCCAGCTGCTTGGACTCCACCTTGGTGATGTCACCAGCTGGTTTGACCAACAACGTCAGTTGGCTGCCGCCCCGCAGATCAAGGCCTAGGGACAGCGGTAAGGAACGCAGCACCAACAGGCTGCCGATGGCCAGCGCCAGGATCAGCGCCAGCCAACCTTGCGGCCGGGTCATCGCTGCACCAGTTGCTGAACGGTCTCGACGATCTGATGGGGCTGGATGATCGTCAGGTTTTCCAACTTGCCGTTGTAAGGCGTTGGGATGTCTTGGCTCGACAAACGAATCGGCGGTGCATCGAGCTCGTCGAAACACTGCTCGGTGATCAGGGCGATCAGCTCAGCGCCGATGCCACCGGTCTTCATGCACTCTTCAACGATCACCACCCGGTGGGTCTTGGCGATGGAGCGCTTGATGGCCTCCATGTCGAAGGGCTTGAGGCTGATCAAATCGATCAATTCCGGGTCATAGCCCTGCTCCACCAACTGCTTCACAGCCGCTTGGCAGTGGTGGCGCATGCGGGAGTAGGTGAGCAGGGTGACGTCCTTGCCCTCCCGCACCATCTCGGCTTTGTCGAGGGCGAAGGTGTACTCCCCTTCCGGCAGTTCTTCGCTGAGGTTGTAGAGGAGCACGTGCTCAAAAAAGAGCACCGGGTTGTTGTCGCGAATGGCGGCCTTCATCAACCCCTTGGCGTTGGTGGGGGTGCTGCAAGCCACGATCTTGATGCCGGGCACAGCGTGGAAATAGGCCTCCAAGCGCTGGCTGTGCTCGGCGCCGAGCTGACGGCCCACACCACCAGGACCGCGCACCACGGTGGGGATGGTGAAGTTGCCGCCGCT
>JAAXIH010000169.1 GCA_012270465.1 Synechococcus sp. | reverse complement strand
CGCTGGTGAAAAAAGAGGAGAAGGAGCAGGCCGCCAACAAGGCCGTGCGCACCATTCCCGCACCGCCAAAGCCCACCGCCGCCAAGGTGGCCAGCCCCCAGAGCTAAACCACAGGGTCGCCAGCCAGCAGCAAGCGCCATCCCTGGGCTGAAGCCTGGGGATTGAAAGCGCTGCGGGCTTCGCACATGAAGCCGTGGTCGGCACCGGCGTACTCCACAAAGCGCAAGCGCTGGCAAGCGGGATCAACCTTGCTCAGGGCAACCCCTATCGCTTCGCGATCCTCGAGAGGGATCAGTGGATCAGCCGTGCCGAAGACACAGGTGAGTCGCGCCTTGATTTCAGGCAGCAGGGCCAACGAGGGTTCACCACCACCAGGCCGCATTCGGCTCACACCGGCACCGTAAAAATCAAAGGCGTGCTCAACCCCGGGCAACGTGGCCGCAAGAAAAGCGGCATGCCCCCCGAAGCAAAAGCCCACCACGTGGATGGCAGCTGCCGGGTGACGGGTTCGCAACCAGTCCAACGCGGCAGCAACATCAGAGAGGATCTGCTCGGTGGTAGTTGCGTCTTTGTGACGTCGACCTTGAGCCAGATCGGATGGCTCATAAGCCAACTCAAGGCCGGGCGCTGTACGGGCAAACAAGGGCACCGCCAGAGCTGGGTAACCATTGGCGGCCAAGCGATCGGCCACGCTGCGCACCCAGGCATTCACGCCAAACACCTCGGGCAGCACGATATATGCACGTTTTAGAGGCGAAACTGAGTCAATATCGTTCGCAATGCGTTGCGGTTCTGCCCACCAGCAACGCAAGCAAACTGAGCCATTCAGAACTTCAACCCAGACGCCCCGGGAGGACTCAGAAGTTTCCATAACTGCATAGGACACACCCCCAATTGTCACCAGGCAATTCGCTCCGTATGGTGGCCGCATTCAGACCTGTCCCACCGGCGTGAGATTTCATATCCAGCAGGAAAGCGATATTCCAGCGTCGACGCAGCTCTACAACCAGATCTGTTTTGCCATCGCTGCGCGGCATTACCCGCCGGGTCACCGCCTTCCCAGCACCCGGCAGCTGGCCATGCAAACGGGGTTGCACCGCAACACGATCAGCAAGGTGTACCGCCAACTGGAAACCGATGGCGTGGTGGAGGCCATGGCCGGCTCCGGCATCTACGTGCGCGACCAGCAGAAACCCCGGGAAATCAAAACGCCTCCCCACATCCGCAACCGGGGCGTCACCGACCTCGACCGGGAAGTGCGCAAGTGCGTGGATGGCCTGCTCAATGCAGGCTGCACCCTGCAGCAAACCCGCGAATTACTGACCCGTGAGATCGACTGGCGGCTGCGTTGTGGCGCCCGCGTACTGGTCAGCACCCCCCGTGAAGACATCGGCGCCTCGATGCTGATCGCAGAGGAACTGGAACCCTGCCTAGATGTACCGGTGGAAGTGGTGCCGCTGGAAGAGCTGGAAAGCGTGCTGGAGAACTCCAGCAACGGCACCGTGGTGACCAGCCGTTATTTCCTCCAACCGGTGGAGGAGCTGGCCAAGAAACACAGCGTCCGTGCTGTGGCCGTAGACCTGAACGACTTCCGGCAGGAGCTGGCCATGCTCAAGGAATTGCGTCCTGGCAGCTGTGTGGGCCTGGTAAGCATCAGCCCCGGCATTCTGCGGGCTGCGGAAGTGATTCTCCACTCCATGCGTGGCAACGAATTGCTGCTGATGACCGCCACCCCGGATGTGGGCAGCCGCCTGCTAGCCCTGCTGCGGGCCTCCAGCCACGTGCTCTGTGATCGCCCAAGCCTGCCACTAGTGGAGCAAAGCCTGCGCCAGAACCGCTCACAGCTGATGCGCATGCCCCAGGTGCATTGCGCCGAGAGCTACCTCAGCACCGATACGATCGATTTGCTCCGTAAGGAGATTGGTTTGCAAATTCCGGCCGCCGCCAGCTAGTTCTCCTGCGATGTTTGATCACATCCGTGCCGACCTCGCGATCATTCGCGAGCGTGATCCGGCTGCCCGTGGCTGGCTGGAGATTGTGTGCTGCTATCCCGGCTTCCAGGCGATCAGCCTGCACCGGATTAGCCATCGCCTCTGGACCTGCCGTCTGCCCCTGAAGCTGGCTGCCCGCTGCCTCAGCCAAGTCAGCCGCGCCCTCACCGGCATCGAGATCCACCCCGGCGCCCGCATCGGCCACAGCGTGTTCATCGACCACGGCATGGGAGTGGTGATCGGCGAGACCGCCGAAATCGGCCACCGTTGCCTGCTGTATCAAGGCGTCACCCTGGGAGGCACAGGCAAGGAACACGGCAAGCGCCACCCAACCCTGGCGGAGAACGTGGTGGTGGGTGCTGGCGCCAAGGTGTTGGGTGCAATCACGATCGGGACCAACACCCGCATTGGCGCTG
>JAAXIH010000016.1 GCA_012270465.1 Synechococcus sp. | reverse complement strand
TCGATCTCCGTATTGGAATCCTTGAGGTCGTAGCGGTTGCCCACATCACGACGCACCTGGTCGAGGGTGTTGACTAGCTCTTGACGGTCGAAATCGGACACCACATCAAAGGAATAGGTGCTGGCCATGGCTCGCGCTGTTACCTGGCTGCAGCTTAGAAAGGCGCGGTCTGAAGCCCCAACAATGTCGCTGCTGCAGCTGTTCACCGCCACGGATGCGGCGCCCTACGCCTGGTCGTTGGTGCTGTCCGGTGGTTACGTCGTGGCCAGCATCCTTCCCCTGGGGGCAGCCCGGTCGGCCGCCAACTTCGAGATGAAAGACATGGCCGCCCCCCGAGCCATGTTCGATCGCTATCCGGCCTGGGGCAAACGGGCCAGCTGGGCCCACCAGAACAGCTTCGAGGCCTTCAGCCTTCACGCCCCAGCGGCTCTGTTGGCACTTATCGCTGCGCTTCAAACGGGCGCGCTGCCTGCCACAACCATTGTTGCTGCGTTTGCCCATCCAGCTCTGCGGCTCGCCTACATCGCCGCCTACGTGGGCAACATCCCGCCAGCGCGGGGACTGTGCTGGGCCAGCGGCCTGCTCTGCAGCGGGATTCTCTACAGCGAAGGGCTGAAAGCACTGCTGAATGGCTGATCACAACCCTTCGGCCTAGCTTTGAGACTTAATCGGCAGCACCGGCCAGGCGTTTCAGACGCGTGGGTTGGGTCTGTGTGGCGGCATTCGTCGCTCTTTCAAGCGAGTTGATCTCCCAACCAGGTTGGGCGAAAGATCGATTCAGCCCAGTGCAACAACGGATTGAAAAGTTGCGTCAGGAGCACGACATTCCTGGCGCCTCAATTGCGGTGATTGAAGACGGAAAAATCGCTTGGGCGCGTGGGTTTGGTGTAGCTGATCTGGCCAGCGGCCGACCGGTGACCCCAGCCACCTTGTTCCAGGCGCAATCGATTACCAAAACCCTCACCGCCCTGGCAACGGTGAAACTCTTGGCAGACAAACAGATTGCTCTGGATGAACCTGTCAACCGGTATCTGACTGGTTGGACGATCCCTGAGAACGATTACACCGCCAAGGTTCAGGTGAGTTTCCGCATGCTGCTGAACCACACCGGAGCACTCAGCAATCCCTATCCCGACGGCTGCTGCGGGCCCAAGGAAACACTGCCGACATTGCAGCAGGTGTTGCGTGGAATGCCACCTGCCAACAACCAACCACTCACAGTTGTGCGGATCCACGGCAGCAGCTTCGACTACTGCAACGGCTGCTACACGGTGCTGCAGCCAGCACTGGAATCGATCAGCCAACAATCCTTCCCCGGCTTGATGCAGGAGTTGGTGCTCACACCAGCTGGGATGAATCGCAGCACCTTCAACAACAGTTTTTTTCTGCACAACAAGCGCGCAATTGCGATCCCCTATGACGTGGATGATCAACCGCATGCACGGGCTCCGATGCGGCATCCCATCCTCTCCACTGGATTGATGTGGAGCACAGCAATCGACCTGGCGCGCTTCAACATTGCCTTTACCCAAGCACTCAACGCCAGTCACAGGCTGATCAAAAAAGACCTGGCCAAGCAGCTGAGCATCCCTAGCTCGAGCGACAGTCGAAGCCTTGGATTTTTTATAGGCAATCACGATGCGGACAAAAAAGCTCAAGGGCGATACTTATTTCACTCAGGATCTGGCAATGGTTATCTAAGTCTTTCAATTATCAGCCTTGACGGGAAACATGGAGCAGTGCTTCTCATCAACAAAGCACCTAACCCTTGGCTAACCACAAACATCCCTCAGTACGATTTCATCAAGCGCAGTCTTAAGGCCATCAATACCACAAATGAATGGCCAGAATAAGGCCTGTCAAAGCCAAAACAAAGCTAATACCAATTCGCCAGAAATTTTTAGAGAGCTTATCTAGAACTAGTCGAAATAAAGAAGGCTCACCACCTTCCCCATATCCTCTGCGGTTCGAGCACTGGCCAGCAGCGTTTCACTGTCATGAAAGGCCAGGCAGATCAATTGATCACAGCGGTTGATGATCTCCTGATTGCACAAACTGCTGGCCATCGGCAAAGGCAGGTCGTCCTGCTCGGGCTTGTCCACAAGGTGCAACACCCGATCCAGGAGATCTCGGATTTCAGGCACCTGCCGATCGAGGCTCTGGGGCAAAAGCACAGTGAGCTTGGAGGGATCCACCTCAAGACACCCGCGAATCACTGCTGCATTCACCCCCTGAGATCCGGATGTGATCAGAGAATGGCCTTCCTGCACCAATGAGCGAGCCACCAATTCGATCAGGTGAACCGCCACAACGGGCACATGGCGGCTACCGAGAATGGCGATCCTTCGTTGGCTTTTGTCCTGCAGCAGAGCGAGTTCCTGCGCAAGCGTGTCAACCCGATCAAGAGCCGGCAGATCCAGTG
>JAAXIH010000101.1 GCA_012270465.1 Synechococcus sp. | reverse complement strand
GCCCTAGCTGGGATGGAGGTGGTCAACGAATACGGTGCGGTTGAACTGCTAGCCGTTCCCACACTCTCCACAGGGTTACTGGAGCGCTGGCAAGGACAAGATGACCCACCAGGTGCCGTTGCCCTAGCCCTGACCGCCCTGGCCGTTGTTGCGGTCTTAGTCGCTGCCGAGCAGTGGCAGCGGCGCAAAAGTCGCCGGTGGGATATGGGCGGACCCACCGATCCAACTGACGGCTGGCGACTCGCAGGCTGGCGGGCTTTTGTTGCTCAAACCATCTGCATCCTTCCGCCGCTGGTCAGTGTTGGACTGCCGCTGTTTTGGCTGTTCAACAGCCTCGATCAACTGCGCAATGAATCACTCGGAGAACTGATCGAGCTGAGCAGTCACAGCTTGGTCTTGGCGGTGATTGGTGCGGGGTTAGCCAGTGCGATGGCACTGGTTCTTGCCATTGGTAAACGCTGGATCAATCCGGGCCCACTGCGCCAAGCCATGTTCACAGCAAGCCTTGGCTACGCCGTGCCGGGAACCGTTTTGGCTGTGGCCTTGCTGTTGCTGCTCTCGCCGCTTGGCTTCCCGCCATTGCTGCTGTTGATCTTTGGCTACGGCAACCGCTTCATTGCTGTGGCCAAAGGTGGTTTGGATGCAGGCCTCGAGCGCCTTGCTCCGAGCGTGGATGAAGCCGCCACCAGCCTTGGCGAAAGCTGGAGAGGGGTGTTGCGGCGGGTTCACCTGCCGCTGTTGCGCAGCCCACTGATCCTTGGAGCGCTTCTGGTTTTTGTCGACACGGTCAAGGAGTTACCGCTCACCTTTGCCTTGCGCCCGTTTGACTTCGACACCCTGGCGGTGCGCGTTTTTCAGTACGCCGGCGATGAACGCCTTGGCGCAGCCATTGCACCAGCACTGTTGATCATGCTGCTGGGACTGGCGGCGACGCTGCTGTTGGTCCCAAAACTGAGTCGGGGATCAACTGGGGTTGCCAGCCATCCCGCAAACTGATTTGGCAAGGAGATCCCGGAGCGACGTCCTGGTCAAGGCCAACACGTAGGCGTAGACGTTGTCCATCAACGTCGATCACATAGAGCCACTCGTAACCCAAAAACTCACGGGAGATGACCTGGGCCTGGCCTGAGGCCGCGGAACTGAGCTGCAGGTCCTCTTGGCGCACCAACCAGCAGCTATCGGAACCAGCCTGCATCTGATCACAAGCCTGCTGCTGATTCATGCTCGTTAACCCCCGCAACACCTCGCGGCTCAAGACATTGGCTTGCAGCACAAATGTCGCCACAAAGGCTGTCGCTGGTTGGGCCACCAACTGCTGCGGGGGAGCGCACTGGTGCCAGTAGACACCGGAGAGAACTGCCACTTGATCACAAATGGCCAGTGCCTCTTCCGGGTCATGGGTAACCATCAAGGCGGTCACGCCACACTCCTTTAAAACCCTGGGCAGTTCGGCGCGCAGCCGCAAGCGCACATCCACATCGAGGTTGGAGAACGGCTCATCTAGCAGCAGCAATTGGGGCTGCGGTGCCAAAGCCCTCACCAAAGCAAGGCGTTGACGCTGCCCGCCCGACAACTCATGGGGGTAGCGCTGCTCAAGACCCTGCAACCCCAAAAGATCTAAAAGCCAGCGAGCTCTGCTGCGATCAGCACCAGGCTTCAGGCCAAAACAAGCGTTTTGCCAAGCCGTTAAGTGGGGAAAGAGTGCATAGTCCTGAAACAGCATTCCGACCTGGCGTCGCTCAGGAGCGAGCCATCGGCGAGTCGACGCCACCTCACGACCGGCGATTGAAATCGAGCCTTGGCTCGGCCTCTCAAAACCGGCAATGAGCCGCAGCAAGGTGGTTTTGCCGCAACCGGATGGGCCAAGCAAACCAAGCAGCTGGCCGGATTCCAGCGAGAAATCAATGTTTTGCAGAGTCCAGCTGGAGCTGCCATAGCGATGCCACAGCTCTTGGACTTCAAGAAATGGTGCCAAGGTCAGCCCTGATCGCCTCCTTGAATTGCCGCACAAGAAGGGCAAAGCCCCCTCACCGTAAGCCTGGAGCTGAGGAGTTTGAAACCAAAGCGTTCAGCCGCATCAGCACCTGCCTCAAGGACTGCTTCACTTTCGAATTCTTCCGTGCGCCCGCAGGCAACACAGATGAGGTGGTGATGGTCGTGATCATCATCTGTAGCGAGCTCATAACGCTTGCCACCTTCTGGCAACTCCAGCTGCCGCAGGAGATCCATGGTTGTCAGTAGCCTGCGCGTCCGGTAGACGGTCGCCAAGGCAACCCTTGAATCGCCCCTTAAAAGCTGCTGATGGACGTCCTCTGCGCTGAGGTGATGGCCAGCCCCAGAGCGCTCAAACAAGTCAAGAACCCTCGGACGCTGGGGCGGCTGGCGCTGCCCTCGGCCCTGGAGGTCTTGGAGAAGGTTGCCGGA
>JAAXIH010000139.1:11168-12337 GCA_012270465.1 Synechococcus sp. | reverse complement strand
CGCTTTATCAACCTGATGGCAAGCCGGCGCAACGCGGATAAGATTGAGCGCCTTTCCTAAGGCGTCTCCGCTCGTCCAAGGGGTCTAGGACCATCACTGATCTACAGCGACTCACTGTTTCGCTCCGGGCTGGTTTTGAGCCCCAGGATCAATGCCTCCTGTTCCATTTCACGGGACAGTTGGATGCCTATTCCGAGCGACAGTTCCGGGATTTCATTGGCGACAACGCCCCGTCGGGTTTGAAGCCTTTGGTGATTGATCTCAGCAAGATTGATTTCATCGATTCCTCTGGTCTTGGCGCCCTGGTGCAGTTGGCCAAGCAGTGGAATGAGGGCAAGCGTCGTTTCTTGATCGTTGGCAATAGCCGTGTGGTTCAGACCGTGAAGCTGGTGCGCCTCGAGGCCTTCTTGAACCTTCAGCCCGATCTGTCCACTGCCCTCGGCAACATTGCTGCTGCCTAAGGGCTGCCAACCAGGACCCGCCCAGCTGGCTTGGCTGGGTGATGCGGTTTGGGAGTTGCATCAGCGCCGTGGTTTGGTGGCCCAGGAGGGCACCGTGCAAGAACTGCACAAACGGGCTGTTGCTCTGGTTCGGGCCGAAGCCCAAAGCGATGCCTTGGCCAAGCTTGAGCCCCTGCTTGAGCCTGAAGAGCTCGATTGGGTGCGGCGCGGGCGCAATGCTTGCGGCCGGGGACCCCGCCGCGGTGACCCCAGCGTCTATGGGCGCGCCTCAGGATTTGAGACAATGGTGGGCTGGCTCTACCTCAACCATCCCGAACGGCTTCAGCAGCTGTTCCACCACTTGGATTTGGGGTGATTGGGCCGGGTTTTTGATACCAGCTTCATGGCTACTCCCCGTCCTCGCCGTTCTTTTGGTCGCCCCGATGGGGCCGGCCGGCCCCCGGCCCGCCGCGGGGGAGGCGATCGTTATGAGCGCCGTGGCGGTCCTGGTGGCGGCGATCGCAATGAGCGCCGTGGTGGCCCTGGCGGCGGCGACCGCTTTGAGCGCCGCGGCAGACCTGGAGGTGGCGAGCGCTTTGAACGCCGTGGTGGTCCTGGCGGTGGAGATCGTTATGAGCGCCGTGGTGGGCCTGGTGGCGGCGAGCGGTTTGAACGCGATGGCGCCCCGCGGGAACGTCGGTATCGCTCTGATTCCGAGGGCCGCCCAAG
>JAAXIH010000139.1:0-11158 GCA_012270465.1 Synechococcus sp. | reverse complement strand
TTCTGGCCGCAATAACCGTTTTGATCGCGGTAGTCGCTCTGATCGCACCGACCGCGGCGGACGTCCAGCTCCCCGATATGGCCGCCCCCAGCCCGATCTCCATCGCGAACCGGAAGCCGAGAGCCTGACGCCCCCGGAATACAACGATTTGGTCTGGGGCCTGCATGCCTCCCAGGCGATTCTCGAAAGCGAGCGTCCGATTCACCGCATCTGGTGCACCCCGGAGTTGCGCTTCCGCAGCCGTTTTCTGCAGTTGTTGCGGGAGGCCAAATCCTCAGGGGTGTTGGTGGAAGAGGTCACCTGGGCTCGGTTGGCCCAGCTCAGTGGTGGCGCCGTCCACCAAGGGATTGTCTTGCAGACCGCCGCTGCCCAGACCCACGATCTGGACACCTTGATCGACAGCTGTGCGGGTTTGGGTGAAGCCCCTCTGCTGATGGCCGTTGATGGGCTCACCGACCCCCACAACCTCGGCGCCATTGTTCGCAGTGCTGAGGCCCTTGGTGCCCATGGGCTAGTGCTGCCCCAACGCCGCAGCGCTGGCCTGACCGGATCGGTGGCCAAGGTGGCGGCCGGCGCCCTCGAGCACTTGCCGGTGGCCCGGGTGGTCAATCTCAACCGCTCCCTGGAAAAGCTGAAGGATGCCGGTTACCGGGTTGTTGGTTTGGCCGAGGAGGGCAGCGCCACCTTGGCTGAGGCGGATTTGGATGGCCCGCTGGTGGTGGTTACCGGCTCTGAGGGCCAAGGTCTCTCGATGCTGACCCGCCGGCACTGCGATCAGCTGGTTCGAATCCCCCTACGCGGGGTCACACCCAGCCTGAATGCCTCGGTGGCCACAGCGTTGCTGCTCTATGAGGTGGCGCGCCGTAATTGGATGGGAGCGCTCAAGGGCACCGACCCCGCTCCGCGGCTGCAGCGGCTGCAATTGCAAGGGCAGCAATCCCAAGAGATTCCGGCTGAAGCCCCTGTGGACTCGGCTCCGGCAGAGGAGCTGCCAGCGGCGCTGGATGCGGACATCCGTCTTTAAGGCGCCCCTAGGGGTTTTCCTTCACAATGAGAGGAAATCCTTCCAGTTCCATGTTGCGTGCCTCGGCAAACCTGTTGGGTCTGGCCTGGTGGGCCCGGGTCGAGAGTCGTAACCCCGATGTGACCTACTGGTTTGGCCCCTTTGTGCGGCGCAGCACGCTCGAGCGAGAGCTGGACACCTTCCTGAGCGATCTGCGCAGCGAATCACCAGCTGTCCTGGAGCATCAGCTGCTGCGAACACGCCGCAGCGAACCCTTCACCATCGAGCACCGGCAAGGCTGATCAGCACCGGCGCCTTGATAGCGTCCAGAGCCATCAGCAGCTCTTCGCTATGCCCATCGGCGCTTGGTCCGATGCCCTCCGCAACGGCTCCGCAACAGCCAAGGAGCACAGCGAGCAGGCGCTCGAACGCATTGCAGCAACCGAACCGGAGCTGAAGGCGTTCGTCAACGTCACCGGTGATCAGGCCCGGGCCCAAGCCGAGGCGGTAGACCAAGCGATCGCCGCCAAGCAAGACCCTGGCCCGCTGGCGGGGGTCACCATCGGCATTAAGGACAACCTCTGTACCAAGGGCATCACCACCACCTGCTCCAGCCGCATGCTGGAGAATTTCGTGCCTCCCTATGAATCCACGGTGACCGATCGGCTTTGGAAAGCCGGTGCCGTGATGGTGGGCAAAACCAATCTCGATGAGTTCGCCATGGGCAGCTCCACCGAGACCTCCGCTTTTGGCATGACCTCGAACCCCTGGGATGTAGGCCGTGTTCCTGGTGGCAGCTCAGGCGGTAGTGCGGCCTGTGTGGCGGCGGGTCAATGTGATGTGGCCCTGGGCTCCGACACCGGCGGTTCGATTCGCCAGCCCGCCAGTTTTTGTGGCGTTGTGGGCCTCAAACCCACCTATGGCCGTGTCAGCCGCTGGGGTTTGGTGGCCTTTGCCAGCTCCCTCGATCAGATCGGCCCCTTCAGCCGCACCGTGGCTGATTCCGCTGCTGTGCTCCAGGTGATTGCGGGCCACGATCCCCGCGATTCCACCAGCCTGGATGTGCCGGTGCCGGACTACAGCGCTGCGCTGAATCGCCCGATCAAAGGGCTGAAAATTGGCATCCTCAAAGAGGCCTTTGTTGAAGGGCTTCAGCCTGAGGTGGAAGCCTCGGTGAAAGCTGCTGCAGAGCAGCTGGCCAGCTTGGGCTGCGAATTGGTGGATGTCAGTTGCCCGCGCTTCCAGGCCGGCATTGCCACCTACTACGTCATTGCCCCTTCGGAAGCCTCCGCCAATTTGGCTCGCTACGACGGCGTCAAATACGGCTATCGCACAGCCGATGCTGACTCGTTGAGTGCGATGACAGCGAAAAGCCGGGCTGAAGGCTTTGGTGATGAGGTTCAGCGCCGCATCTTGATCGGCACCTATGCCCTCTCGGCGGGCTATGTCGATGCGTACTACAAAAAAGCTCAGCAGGTGCGCACCCTGATTCGCCAAGAATTTGATCGCGCCTTTGAGCAGGTGGATCTGCTGCTGACCCCCACGGCTCCCACCACCGCCTTTGCCCCGGGCGAGCACAGCAATGATCCGCTGGCGATGTATCTGGCTGACCTGCTGACCATCCCCGCGAATTTGGCTGGTTTGCCGGCCATCAGTGTTCCCTGCGGCTTTGACGGCCAGGGCTTGCCCATTGGTTTGCAGCTGATGGCCCCGGTGCTGCAGGAGGAGCGCCTGCTGCAGGTGGCGCATCAATACGAGCAGGCCGCTGATGTGATGGCCGCGCGGCCCCAGGCACCCCTGGTGGCCTAGCTGCAATCTGTCGCAGCGGGCACCCCAGATCTGGTGTGTCTCGGTAGGCTTGCTGTGTTCGATCGGTGGTTGCTGGCTTGAGCTTCGTCCCTCTGCACAACCACAGCGATTACAGCCTCCTGGATGGGGCGACCCAGCTGCCTGCCATGGTGCAGCGGGCCGTTGACCTCGGCATGCCAGCGGTGGCCCTCACCGATCACGGGGTCATGTATGGCGCGATTGAGCTGCTGAAGCTGTGCTCAAAAGCGGGCATCAAGCCGATCATTGGCAACGAGATGTATGTCGTCAACGGCAGCATCGATGACCCCCAACCCAAGAAAGAGCGCCGCTATCACCTGGTGGTGCTGGCCAAAAACAACGTTGGCTACCGCAACCTCGTCAAGCTCACCAGCATCAGCCATCTGCGCGGCATGCGCGGGCGCGGCATCTTTGCGCGCGCTTGCATCGATAAGCACCTGCTGCAGCAATACAGCGAAGGCCTGATTGTGGCGACCGCCTGCTTGGGCGGTGAAATTCCCCAAGCCATCCTGCGCGGCCGCATGGATGTGGCGCGTCAGGTGGCCAGCTGGTACCGCGACCTTCTTGGTGATGACTTCTATCTCGAGATCCAAGACCACGGCTCACCGGAAGATCGCATCGTCAACACCGGTTTGCTGGCCCTCTCCCAGGAGCTGGGCATCCAGCTGATTGCCACCAACGACGCCCATTACCTCAGTCGCGACGACGTTGAAGCCCATGACGCCTTGCTGTGCGTGCTGACGGGCAAGTTGCTCAGCGATGAGAAACGTCTGCGTTACACGGGAACCGAATACATCAAGAGTCGCGAGGAGATGGAGCGGCTCTTCGTTGACCACCTCCCCGCTGAGGTGGTGCAGCAGGCTCTCGACAACACGGTGTCGGTTGCCGAGAAGGTGGAGGACTACGACATCCTTGGCCGCTATCAGATGCCGCGCTTTCCCATTCCGGAAGGCCACACCCCGGTGTCGTATCTCCATGAAGTCACCGAGCAGGGCCTGCGTCAGCGCCTACAGCTCGAGGCTGGAGCAAGCATCGATGAGGTCTATGGCGAGCGTATGCGCCATGAACTCAAAATCATGGAGCAGATGGGATTTCCCACCTACTTCCTGGTGGTTTGGGATTACATCCGCTTCGCCCGCGACAACGGCATCCCCGTGGGCCCGGGCCGTGGTTCGGCCGCCGGCTCACTGGTGGCATACGCCTTAGGGATTACGAACATCGATCCAGTCAGCAATGGATTGCTGTTTGAGCGCTTCCTCAACCCAGAGCGCAAATCGATGCCTGATATCGACACCGATTTCTGCATCGCTCGGCGTAGCGAGGTGATCGACTACGTCACCGAGCGCTACGGCGATGACAAGGTGGCGCAGATCATCACCTTCAACCGCATGACCTCCAAGGCCGTGCTGAAGGATGTGGCGCGGGTGCTCGATATTCCCTACGGCGATGCCGACCGACTGGCCAAGTTGATTCCGGTGGTGCGCGGTAAGCCCGCCAAATTGGCGCAGATGATTTCGGAGGACTCCCCCGAGCCCGAATTCCGTCAGAAGTACGAAAGCGATCCCCAAGTCAAGCGCTGGGTTGACATGGCCCGCCGGATCGAGGGCACCAACAAAACCTTTGGTGTGCACGCCGCTGGTGTGGTGATTGCAGCCGATCCCCTCGATGAATTGGTGCCGCTGCAGCGCAACAACGACGGGCAGGTGATCACCCAGTACTTCATGGAAGACGTGGAATCCATGGGGCTGCTGAAGATGGATTTCCTCGGCCTCAAGAACCTGACCATGATCGAGAAAACCCTCGAGCTGGTCAGCGCCGAGCATGGGGATCGCCCCGATCCCGACCAGCTTCCTGCCGATGATCCCGAGACCTACCAGCTGCTGGCCCGCGGTGATCTCGAGGGAATCTTCCAGCTCGAGTCCACCGGCATGCGGCAGATCGTGCGCGATCTCAAACCGTCGTCGCTGGAGGACATCTCCTCGATCTTGGCCCTCTACAGGCCGGGCCCTTTGGATGCCGGCTTGATCCCCAAATTCATCAACCGCAAGCATGGCCGTGAGGCCATTGAATTTGCTGACGCCAAGCTGCAGCCGATCCTGCAGGAGACCTACGGGATCATGGTGTACCAGGAGCAGATCATGCGGATTGCGCAGGATCTGGCCGGTTACTCACTCGGCGAAGCCGACCTGCTGCGGCGCGCCATGGGTAAGAAGAAAGTCTCTGAGATGCAGAAGCATCGCGGCATCTTTGTTGAGGGGGCGAGTCAACGGGGCGTTGACGCCAAGGTGGCCGACGAACTCTTTGACCAGATGGTGCTCTTTGCCGAGTACTGCTTCAACAAGAGCCATTCCACGGCCTATGGCGCCGTGACCTACCAGACCGCCTACCTCAAGGCTCACTACCCAGTGGCCTACATGGCGGCGCTGCTGACCGTGAATGCCGGCGTAACGGAGAAGGTTCAGCGCTACATCGCCAACAGCAACGCCATGGGGATTGCGGTGCTTCCCCCTGATGTGAACCGCTCCGGTATCGACTTCACCCCAGTGGGGCAGCGCATTCTCTTTGGCCTCTCTGCCGTTCGAAACCTCGGAGATGGAGCCATCCATGCCTTGATCGCCGCACGCCAGAGCGATGGCCCATTCACCTCGCTGGCTGAACTCTGTGATCGCATGGCAGGCATTGGTCAGCTCAATCGGCGCGCGATTGAGTCGTTGATCCATAGCGGTGCCCTCGATGCGTTGGAGCCCGATGGCAACCGCGCTCAGTTGATGGCTGATCTGGATCTGTTGCTGGATTGGGCCAGTTCTCGGGCCCGTGATCGCGCCAGCGGGCAAGGCAATTTGCTCGATCTGCTGGGCGGTGGCTCCGAGGCAGAAACAGCCAGCTCAACCCCGGCCTCGGCCCCCAAAGCGGCGGCCGTGCCCGACTACGCGCCCACCGAGAAGTTGCGGCTGGAGAAGGAGTTGGTGGGCTTCTACCTCTCCGACCATCCGCTCAAGCAGTTGCAAGACACCCGCCGGCTGCTGATGCCCGTTGGCCTAGGCAGCCTCTCTGAGCAGGCCGACCGGCAGCGGGTTTCCACCTTGGTGATGGTGCCTGAAATGCGGGTGGTCACGACCCGCAAAGGCGATCGCATGGCGATCCTGCAAATCGAAGATCTCACCGGCAGCGCTGAAGCTGTGGTGTTTCCGAAAACCTATGCCCGCCTGAGCGACCACCTGATGGTGGATGCCAGGTTGCTGCTTTGGGGGCAGGTGGACCGCCGCGATGATCGGGTGCAATTGATCGTCGACGATGTGTCGCTGATCGATCAACTTGATTTGGTGGTGGTTCGCCTTGATGGCCAACAAGCCGCCGACATCACGGTGCAGCACCAGTTACGCGAGTGCTTGCAGCAGCACCGCATCGATCAGGAAACCTTGGGTAGCCGAGTGCCAGTGGTGGCTGAAGTGCAAGCCGCTGATCAAAGCTGTTTCGTGCGCTTGGGGCATCAGTTCTGCGTGAACGATGCCCAGGCCGCTGCCGCCAGCCTTACGGCTGCTCGCTTCGACGTGCAACTGCGCCATTGCGCAGCCGCTGGATGTTGACGCCGATTTGCTCAAAACCAAAGAAGCTGCCGGGTGCCTCCAGCCAGCTGCTGGAAAACAGGCCGTAGCTCAAGCCCAGCAAGCCCAACAAGAAGAACCCACCTGAGACGAGCAGCGTCAGAGCCGGTGGTACATCGATGATTTGGCGGGAGACCAGCCAGTAGCTCACCACGAACGAGGCCATACCGAACGCCGTTGGCGTGGCGGCGCAGATCGCCACCCGGCGAGCCATGCGATTGGCCACCACCGGGGGGATCGTTTGATTTGGTTTGGGCTTGGCTTGTTTGGGAGCTGGTTTCACCGTTGGCGCGGTGTTGGCTCCGAATCCGCCAGTCTCTTTGGGGCTGGCCATGGCGGCGATTTAGCCGCGGATGCCGAGCTTCTGAATCAGCGTGTCGTAGCGATCGCTGCTCTGGCTCTTGAGGTAGCCCAGCAGGCTCTTGCGGCGGCCCAGCATCTTCATCAGGCCTTGGCGTGATGAGTAGTCGTGCTTGTTGCTCTGCAGGTGGCCAGTGAGCTGCGTGATCCGCTCGCTCAGCATCGCCACTTGCACCTCCACAGACCCCGTATCTGTCGCGTGGGTCTGGTGGGCGTTGATCAGTTCTTGCTTCTTCTCGGTGTTGAGGGGCATGCGGGAGGGGAGACCCAGCTCGTGTAATCCAAAAGCATACCGTTTGCGGTTCTTTAAACCGCCTCACGGCTGAGCCAGGCCAGGCAGTGCCGCAGCCACTCCTCCATGGGTTGCTCGGGATCGAGTCCTTGGCCAGCGGCTTGGGCCACTGCGGCGCTCACCTCCTCGGGGCCATAGCCGAGGGCTTCGAGGGTGGCGCGCAGTTCCTGGCTTTCAGCCACCGGCTCCACCAAGCGCAGCGGTGTGGTTCCCCCCTGCTGTTTCCAGCGCTCTTGCAGCCGCGAGCGCCATTCCAGGCTGAGCCGCTCAGCGGTGCGCTTGCCAACACCTGGCGCTTGGCAGAGCACTTTCACGTCTTCCGCTGCCATCGCTTGCAGCAGGCTCACCGCGCCCAGCCCTGAGATCAGCCCAAGAGCTACCTGCGGACCCACCCCATTGACGCTGATCAGCAAGCGGAACAGGTTGCGATCGGCCTTGGTTTCAAAGCCATAGAGCTGTTGGCCGTCCTCACGCTGCTGCAGGTGGGTATGCACAGCTATTGGGGATTCCAGAGCGGTTCCCCGCCAGAGGCTTTCGCTCACTTGAAGCTCATAACCAACTGGGCCACAGATCAACAGAAGCCAGGAGCGGTTGCCCTCCTGCCAGCGATCACCGATCGTTCCTTGCAACCAACCGATCATGCTGTGCCTAGGAGTGCCGCCATGTTGCCGTTGATCGCCGTGCTGCGCCGCCTCGTTGTGGGAATGGCTTTGTCGTTGATGTTGGTGCTGTTGCCCGCGTGCAGTGCGTCAGGCCAACCACCACGGCAGATCTTGATGCAGGCCTTGGCCATGCAAGTGCAGTTCACCCAAGAGGATCTCGCTGCAGCACTGCAACTGCCCGCCCTCACCGGCGAACCCAGCTTGCGCCGCATCCGGCTGGAGCAGCAGGGCCGCGAAGCGGTGGAGGGCCAACAGGCCCTGCGTTTGCAGGGGCGCTTCGATTGGAGCTTGCCCGATGACCCCATTCGGGTGGATAGCCCCTTTGATTTGCTGCTGTTGCCTGGAGCCAAAGGCCAGAGCTGGCGTCTACTACGCCCACCAGCCGCTGAGGGGGTTGGCTGGCGCAGTTATCCGCTCACCCGCCAGGGCCTGGTTGTTGACGCTGCAGACGCCTCTGGCTAGGCCATCAATAGAACTCTCTGGCCAGATGAAATTCCCGCTGCTGTTGGCGCTGCTGGCTGTGGCCCTGCCCTTGCCGCTTCGCGCTGAGCAGCCCAACAGCGCGGCTGCGGTGGATTTGAAGCAATCGCGACCCTGCGCCTGGAGCGATGGCAACTCCGGTCGCTGGGTGGAGGCGGGCCAGTGCCGCATCGAGGGCTGGCAAGGAGCCGGTGAACTGCTGCTGACCGTGCAATGGCCCTCGGGGCAACGCAGCGTGATTGAAACCACCCCCGGCGGCGGCACGGCCCAAGTCAATCGCCGGCCGGCATCGTTTCAGGCCTCGGCCGACGGCACCTGGATCTTTCGCCTCAGCCGAGGGGGAGCCATGCGCTTTTCTGCCAGCTGAACAGTGGCATCGGCCGATTTGTCTTAGAGAATGAAGCGCCCTTGGTGAACCCGTGAGCGTTCCTCGGCTTCATCCCCGCACGATCGAGGCGGTTAAGGAACGGGCCGACATCGTTGATGTGGTCGGTGAGCACGTGGTGCTCAAAAAGAAGGGCCGTGAATTTGTGGGCCTCTGCCCCTTTCATGACGACAAATCGCCGTCGATGACGGTGTCTCCGGCCAAGCAGTTCTATTACTGCTTCTCCTGTGGGGCCGGCGGCAACAGCCTCAAGTTCCTCATGGAGCTGAAGCGTCAAAGCTTCAGCGATGTGGTGATGGAGCTGGCCCGGCGTTACTCCCTGCCGGTTGAAACGCTCGATGCCAATCAACAGGAGCGTCTGCGGCAGCAGCTCTCGCGCCGTGATCAGCTGCACCGCGTGCTGTCGCTGGCCAGTGGCTGGTTTCGCTCACGCCTGCAGGCCCCTGAAGGCGCCGCAGCACTCGACTACCTCCGGAAACAGAGGGGGCTGAGCGCCGGCACGATCGAATCCTTTGAACTGGGCTATGCCCCAGAAGCGTGGGATGGGCTGCTGCGCCATCTCCAGCAGGTGGAGGGCATTGATCCCAGCTTGATGGAAGCGGCCGGTTTGGTGGTGCCCCGCAAAGGGGGCAATGGCTTTTACGACCGTTTCCGCCATCGGCTGATGGTGCCGATTCACGATCGTCAGGGCCGAATCATTGGCTTCGGCGGCCGCAGCCTTGATGGCAGCGAGCCCAAATACCTCAACTCTCCTGAAACGGAGGTGTTTGACAAGGGTAAAAACCTCTACGGCTTCGATAAAGCCGCTGATGCCATCCGCCGTGCGGACTGCGCCTTGGTGGTGGAGGGCTATTTCGATGTGATTGCTCTGCATGCCGCTGGAGTGCGCCATGCGGTGGCGGCTCTGGGCACGGCCATGAGCGCCCAGCAGATCACCCAGCTCTGCCGCTGCAGCGAAAGCCGGCGGATCATCCTCAATTTCGACGCCGATGGAGCCGGTGTGCGTGCTGCCCAGCGCACCATTGGCGAAGTGGAACTGCAGGCTCTTCAGGGCCAGCTGGAACTGCGGGTCTTGCATCTGCCGGCGGGCAAAGACCCCGATGAGTTCCTCAAGCAACACAGCCAGGCCGATTACCTCGCCTTGCAGGAGCAGGCCCCGCTGTGGCTCGACTGGCAGATCGAGCAGGTGCTCAGCGGCAAAGATCTGGGCCGCGCCGATCAATTTCAGCTCGCGGTTCAAGGCCTGGTGGAACTGCTGGGCAAGCTGCCCCAGTCAGCGCTGCGTAGCCACTACCTGCAGCGGGTCGCTGAGCGGCTCTCGGGCGGGCAAGCCCGCATGGCGCTGCAGCTGGAGGAAGACCTGCGTCAGCAGGTCAAAGGTCAGCGATGGCATGGCCGCTCCAGTCGCCACGAGCAGCCCGGAGATGCCTCCTTGCGGGAGCGGGCTGAAGCCCAGTTGCTGCGCCTTTATCTGCATGTGCCCAGCTTGCGGGCCACGATTCGCCAGGAGCTGCGCCAGCGGGAGCTGGAGGACTTTGGCCTGCCCCATCACCGCAAGCTCTGGGCCCATCTCTCAGCCCTGGAGGAAGACAACCTGGGCGTGGGGTTGCTCGAGGGCATCAGTCGCGGCAGCGAGCCGGGTGATCAGTTGGTTGATTTGGATTTGCCCCGCCTGCTCTCCGACCTGTTGCTGATTGAGGATCCGCCGTTGTTGCAACGGCTCACCGCCCTGGTTGAGCCTGGCGAGTTGCAACAGCTCGGCTTGGTGAATCCCAGTGACCAGTTGCGCGGCACCACCGCGAGCTTGGAGCGTCATCGCGTGTTGCGCCGTTGCCGCCATCTGCTGGAGGCCTGGGGATCCCAGCGTTTGCAAAGCCTGGAGCAATGCATTGCGATGTTGCTGGAGAGCAAAGAAGAGGACGGGGACGCTGAGACCCGCATCGAATCGCTGTTTCAACGGCTCAATGCCGATGCGTTGCGCTTCCAAGAGCTCTATTACAACGAGCGCCAATACCTGCAACAGCTGGATCAGCAGCGATGTCGGCAAAGTGCCTAAACATTGCTTAAAATCTCGTTACATGAAATTCACAGAGGATGGTTTCGGCTGTCGCTATTGATGTGGTCTCCACCCTGTTCGGGGTGCCACTCAGGCAGCTCGGCCTTGCCTTGAGCTTTGCTCCGGTGCTGTTGCCCCTGAGCTAGGCGTCGTCTTCTTCCAGCAGCATTTGCTCAAATTCGCTGTAGAGCGAGTCGTCTTGGTTTGCCGCACCTCTGTTTGTGCCCTTTTTCGTAGCCGTTGGTTTGGAACCAGGCTGGAGGGGTTGCCGTTTGCGCTCAGCCTCGAGCTGCCGGAGCCTGGCCATCAAATGCTCAGGCACCGTGCCATCGGGGCTCACCTGCATCAATTGGCGAAATAGTTCCTCTGGGTCTTCTTCGGTCTCCACCCGGTGTTGCCGTTGGGGCTTGGCTTGTGGCTGGGCGGTCGGCGGCTCTAGGGGATTGGGGAGTTGGCGCCCCCGTTCCTGGAGGCGCTCCAGGCTGCCG